>JAEXQJ010000405.1 GCA_023438785.1 Pseudomonadota bacterium | reverse complement strand
TCGCGAAGTTCTTCTTCGCCAGCGCCTTCGTGATAGCTGCCGTCAGCGTGGTCTTCCCATGGTCCACGTGCCCGATCGTTCCCACGTTCAGGTGCGGCTTGTTTCGTACGAACTTTTCTTTGGCCATATCTGATCTCCGGAAGAGCGCTAGCTTTTCTGTTTATCGTTTTAGGAGCACTTTGCTCTACTGAGCCCACGACCAGAGTTGAACTGGTGACCTCGTCCTTACCAAGGACGCGCTCTAACCAACTGAGCTACGTGGGCAACGTGGACCGGTTGTCTACCCTACTTCTGTCCTCTGATCCTCATTCTTTTTGTGCTTTTGCGCGCCCGCCGCGCTTTTGGGATGCGGGCGACTCAGAGCGGGAGACGGGTCTCGAACCCGCGACGTCCAGCTTGGAAGGCTGGAGCTCTACCAACTGAGCTACTCCCGCGTGTGGTCTGCCTTGCGTTCTCCTGTCTTCGTTGCTTTGGATGGGTTGGCTGTGGAGGGGGAAGGATTCGAACCTTCGAAGCCAGTGGCGACAGATTTACAGTCTGTTCCCTTTGACCGCTCGGGAACCCCTCCGGGGGATCGCTGGTACGGAGCAGAGCGGCCATCTATAGCCGAACTGCGTCCGTTCCGTCGTGGTTTTTTCAGTTTTGCGAATCTCGGAGCTGGCGATGGGAATCGAACCCGCAACCTGCTGATTACAAATCAGCTGCTCTGCCATTGAGCTACGCCAGCACCGCTTTGTATCGATGGGATGTTCTGTGATCTCGCCTAGTTGGTGGCTGCGAACGAGAGGTAGAGGTATATCCTTCGTGCGCAGAGGCGCGAACGTATATTTCGGTACCGCCAGCGTGTCAAGCAGATTTCGGGCCGATTTCTTGACTCATCGCCAGAACGGCACCTGCGAGACCACGGATTTACGCGTCACAGAATCTGTCGCGGTGACGCGTCGGACTCCGCGGGGCCTTGCGGCACAGGAGGCGCACCGCGCCGCACCGGCGACGTTGGGGCAGCAGGCGGAACAGGCAACGAGGGGGACGCCCCTGGGGCTGCCGGGGCCGCGACATCGGGCGCCGGCGCCCCAGGCGCCACCGGTTCCATGGCGTTCGCTCCGCGGGGCTCCAGCAGCCTGAGCAGCTTCGCGTAGGCCAGCTTGCTCTTCTCCGCCCAATCCGTGTTGACGCCCAGGCGTTCAATCATGAGTAGGTTTTCGCGTTGCCAGCGCACGGACTTCTCAAGCAGGACGCGAATCTTCTTGTGCAGTTCCTCCAGGTACACCTCGCGCGCCTCACCCTGGAGCGCGGGAGGCACGGGGGCGCGCATGAAGGCGTCGTAGAGTTCCTCGTACAGCGAGCCGACCTGAAACCCTGCCGCGGAAGCCCACGCGGGATTGCCGAACTTGATGGTTTCGATGTAACCGCGTTGTGCCTGGAGCAGGAGCCGAGCCTTGTCGTCCAGGTCCTTGTCCATCTGCGCCTCGGGCAGCCGGAGCTCAACGGCCTGGAAGCGGCGGTGCGCTATCTGGGCCAGGTGGTACTGAGAGAAGGCGAGGTAGAAGTCGGTCGCCAGCCGCTCCTCGTTTTCGATCGTCTTCCTGTAGGCCTGCACGGCGCGGAAGGTCTTCTCGGCGGCATCGAGATCGCCCAGGTTGAACCGCGCGAAACCGCGGCGCGCAATGGCTTCAATGCGGTCGTCCGCGCTCAGATCCGACCGCTCCAGGATGCGCACGAAGACCTCGCCCGAAGCTGGCCAGTTGCGCTGCTCCGCGTAGCACGCACCGATCTGAAAGAGTGCGTCGCGGGCGTCGGGGTGAGTGGGATACTTGTCCACCAGTTGCTGGAACGCCGCGATGGCGGCTGCCCAGTCCTGCCGTCCGCCTTGCGCCAATCCCAGGTTGTAGAGGGCCGGCCGCGCCTCGCGGGAATCGGGGAAACGGTGCAGGAGCTTGGTGTAGAGGCGAACCGCATCGTCGAACCGCTTGTCCGACAGGGCGGCCCCTGCCCTTTCGAACAACTCGGGCGAATCGTAGGCGTCCAACTGGAGGCCCGCCGGTCCCTGGGTCGCATCGATTTGGATGGGGTCCATGTCGTACTGGACCACGGGACCGGTACCGGGAGGCGCAGATGGCCTTGGTTTGGACGAGGCGCAGCCAAGACCGGCCGACGCAAGAGCCAGAGTCAGACACCAACGGTTAGCAGTGAAATGACGCATGGGCATTTGCCTGCATGGACAACTCCCGGGCCAGGGTAGTTCCCATCCTACCCGTGCGCACGGCGGAAGATGCTAGTTTTCCCATCACTGTGCAGCCCCGTGCGTTGATCCGCGCCGACGAAATTGCGAGCCGAGTCGCCGCATTGGCGACGGAGATCGATCGCCAGATGCCGGAGGGCGAGTTGGTGGTCGTGGGCGTTCTGCGTGGCGCGTTCGTGTTCATGGCCGATTTGGTGCGCGCCCTGCCCCGCAGCCTGCGCTGCGACTTTCTGGGCGTGCGCAGCTATGGAAGTGCGACTGAGTCATCAGGGGTGGTCGAGATCACGAGCGACCTCTCTTTGCCCATCGCGGGTCAGCACGTCCTGCTGGTCGAAGACATCGTCGACACCGGACTGACCCTGCGCTACCTGCTGGACCTCCTGGAGGCACGTGGACCGACGACCCTGCGCGTGTGCGCCCTCCTCAACAAGCCGTCGCGGCGTCGGGTGGATGTGCCCGTGCATTTCGTGGGTTTCGATGTCCCGGACCGATTTGTCGTCGGCTACGGACTGGACGCGGCCCAACGGTTTCGAGGTCTGCCCTACATTGGTGTCCTGGACGACGGACCGGGAAGCTAGCCTTTGTTGCGCTCGTCGCTGGCCAGCCTCTGCTTAAGGCGGTGGCAGCGCTGAAGGATCTGCATGTTCTGAGACTGGAAGACCTTCAGGTACCGACGTTCCCGTGCCTTGCGACGCAGCGCATCGCGAACCGCGGCCAGCTGGGCCACCAACTCGGCCGGATCGGAGAAGTTCGGGATGAGGGTCTGAGGGCGGGACTGGTCCACGACCTTGACTTCACCCGCGGCCCTGTCGTTGGGCGGCGAGAACAGCATGGCGACCACGCCGGGTACGCTGGCCTTGATGGTCTTCACCACCATGCTGCCCGTGAGATCAGGCAGCGACTCTTTGGCCAGGAGGACCTGCGGCGGCAACTGTGTGGCGCTGTCCAGAGCTTCGCCACCCGTCTGGGCATGCCTGACTTTCCAGCCCTTGTGCTCGGGCAACTCGCGCCCCAACACGTCGGCCAGCCTGGGCTCGTCGTCCACGACCAGCAGGTGAAGCGCCCCCAGGCCCCCGGAGGCGGACGACTCGCCCTCTCGTTCGAGGAGCCTGTCCTCGAGGTCCAGGGCGTGCTTGGACATCTCCATGAGTTTCCGCAGGAGCTCGTCGTTGACCTCAGCGAATTCCGCGAGCAGTTGTTCGCGGGTCTGAGCGGCCTGGATCTCCTCGGCGGCCTTGACGACCCGCTCGCGGAGCTGCGGGACGTACTCGCGGGCCTTGGGGATGACGTCCATGACGCCCGCGCGGAAGGCAGGCGCGATGACCTCGAACGAGCTGCGCCGGCTCATGGCAATCACGGCGGTCAGCGGCGACTTCTCGCGCACGAAGCTGATGAATTCCAGGGCCCCCGCCGAATCGGGCGTGTCCAGATCGCACAGCACCACGTTCACGAAGCGGTTCAGGACCTGGTCACGCGCGCGCTCCACGCTGGAGAGCACGGTTGCGTCCAGACCGGCCTCGCGCAGAAGGCGTTCGGCGCCCTTGAGCACGCTGGCGTCTGCATCGAGGACCAGGACCTCTCGACCCAGAGACGCCTTGTCCTCGGATGAATTCACGTCTATTGAACGTAGGGGAGAGTCGGGCAAACGTCAAAAGACGCGTGGCCTCAAGGGGTCAAGCCCACGCTCAACGGCGACGATGTAGGAGACGACATGATCAGCGTTCTCGATCGAGTCCTGCAGGCGGCTCGCCAACTCGGCGCCTCGGACGTTCATCTCAAGTGCGGCCTGCCGCCCATTTTTCGGGTCAAGGGAGATCTGCGCACGGTGGCCAACGTGCCGCCCTTGACCAAGGAAGCGATCGAGGAATTCGGCTTCGGGATGATGAACGCACGCCAAAAGGACATCTTCGAGAAGAACTGGGACGTGGATCTGGCGTACTCCACGGCAGACGGCTTTCGCTATCGCGTTAACATCATGCAACAACGCGGATTCGTGGGCATCGTCATGCGCCTCATTCCGCCCAACGTGCCCCCGTTCGAGAGGCTGAACCTGCCGCGCAAGGTGCTGGACCTGGCCGACGAGGAGCGCGGCCTGGTGCTGGTCACCGGCATCACGGGATCGGGCAAGTCGACCACCCTGGCCGCGATGGTGGACTACATCAATGCCAGCCGCGCGGTTCACATCATCACCGTCGAAGACCCCATCGAGTACGCCTTCAAGGATCGGCGCAGCGTGATCAACCAGCGCGAGGTGGGCTTCGATACGACGTCGTTTGCGCGCGCCCTGCGTGCGTCCCTGCGCCAGGACCCGGACGTCATCCTGGTGGGCGAGATGCGTGATCTGGAGACCACTGAAATCGCGCTGACGGCCGCGGAGACAGGCCACCTGGTTCTCTCCACCCTGCACACGGTGGACGCGGTGGAGACCGTCAACCGCATCGTTTCCATCTACCCGCCCCACCAACAGGGCCAGGCGCGCCTGCAGCTCTGCGCGGTGATCAAGGGCGTGGTCTCCCAGCGCCTGGTGCCGCGTGCCGATGGCATGGGCATGGTGCCGGCGGTGGAAATCCTGGTGAGCACGGCGCGCGTGCGCGAGCTCATCGCCGATCCCAAGCGCACCCGCGAAATTCATGAGGCCATCGCGGGTGGTCGTGACCCCTACGGCATGATCAGCTTCGACCAGTCGCTGACCGAGTTGGTCAGGAACCGCTTCGTGACCTACGAGGACGCCATCGCCGCCTCCACCAACCCCGACGACTTCGCCCTGTACTTCCGCGGCGTGAGCAAGGGCGGTCAGGCAGGCCAGGAGTTCAATGCCGCCAGCGCCCAGCCCGAGGGCGACGCGGCCATGCCCGGACTCACGCGCGGCAACGAGTACGATCCCAATCGCTTCCGGACCGAGTAGCCGGGCGAGGTGTTTCCCGTCAAGTCGGCAGTCGACTGTTGGCTGTGGTCGGGCTAGTCTCGCGCGCCCATGTCAGACCGACCTTCCCTCAAGATTCGCCGTCAGTTCCTCGACTACTTCGTCTCGCAGGGTCACGAGGAGGTCCCGAGTTCCTCCCTGGTGCCGGCCAACGATCCCACGCTGCTCTTTGCCAACGCGGGCATGAACCAATTCAAGGACGTCTTCACGGGCAAGACGCAGAGGGCCGTTCGGCGCGCCACCAGCTCGCAGAAGTGCGTACGCGCCGGCGGCAAGCACAACGATCTGGAGAACGTGGGGCGTACCGCGCGCCACCACACGTTCTTCGAGATGCTGGGGAACTTCTCTTTCGGCGACTACTTCAAGGCCGACGCCATCGCCTTCGCACACGAGTTGCTGGTCAAGCGCACGGGCATTGATCCGAGCCGTCTGATGTACACCGTCCACCACAGCGACGACGAGGCGAGGCAGCTTTGGAAGAAAGTCGCCGGCGTGGGCGACGACCGGGTGATGTCCCTGGGCGACAAGGACAACTTCTGGAGCATGGGCGAGGTCGGCCCTTGCGGTCCGTGCAGCGAGATCCACTACCACCAGGGCGATGATGTGCCCTGCCCCGAGGTCGCTGCTGGCCGCGCGTGCCAGGGTCCGGCCTGCGACTGCGATCGCTGGATCGAGATCTGGAACCTGGTCTTCATGCAGTTCGAGCAACTCCCCGACAAGACCCGCCGTCCCCTGCCCCGCCCCTCGGTCGACACGGGCATGGGCCTGGAGCGCCTGTGCGCGGTGCTGGGCGGCTTCCGCTCGAACTACGAGACGGACCTGCTGCGCCCGCTCATCGGCGCGGTCGAAAAGCTGACGGGCAAGCCCTTCGTCGCCGCGGACTACGCGCCCAACTCGGCCTCGGTTTCCATGCGCGCCATCGCGGACCACGCGCGGGCCACGGCCTTCCTCATCGCCGACGGGGTGTTCCCCGAAAAGACCACGCGCGAGTACACCCTGCGCCGGATCATGAGGCGCGGCATCTACCACGGCTGGCTGCTGGGGATCCGCGACGCGTTCCTGTCGGGCATCGTGGGTCAGGTCATCGACATCATGGGCGACGTCTACGGTGAGCTGCGCGAACGCCGCAGCACCATCCTGGAGATCACCGATCTGGAGGAGAGGCGCTTCCGCGAGACCCTGGACCGGGGCATGCGCATCCTCGACGACGAGGCTGGCAAGCTGAGCGGCAAGGTCATCCCCGGCCCGGTCGCGTTCAAGCTGTACGACACGTATGGATTCCCCAAGGACCTGACCGAGGTTATCGCCGGCAGCCGCGGGCTGCAGCTCGACGAGGACGGATTCAATGCCGCCATGGACGAGCAGCGGCAGCGCTCCGAATTCGCCGGCTCGGGCGAGGCGGCCGTGGAGGCCGTGTATCAGACCATCTTGGACCGCGTGGGCCCGACCAAGTTCCTGGGCTACGAGACCACCAGCGCCAAGAGCGAGGTGGTGGCCATCGTGGCCGACGGCAAGGAGGTGCAGAGCGTGCAGGGGCCGCACAAGGGCACGGTCGCGGTGATCTGCCGCGAGACACCCTTCTACGGCGAGCAGGGCGGTCAGGTCGGCGACACGGGCACGGCCAAGGGCCCGCAGGGCAGCTTCAAAGTCATCGACGCCAAGCGGCCACTCTCGCCACTGTACGTGCACCACTGCGAGATCGTGAGCGGCAGCGTGCAGGTGGGCGCGCAGATCGAACTGATCGTCGACGGCGAGCGGCGCAACGCCATCCGCCGCAACCACTCGGCCACCCACCTGCTGCACTGGGCGCTGCACAATGTGCTGGGCACCCACGTGGCGCAGAAGGGCTCGCTGGTCACGCCCGACCGCCTGCGCTTCGACTTCTCGCACCTGGCGCCCATGACGGCCGAGGAGAAGCAGAAGGTGGAAGACATGGCCAACGAGCGCGTGCTGCGTAACGCGCCCGTCACCACCGAGGTGCTGCCGATCACCGAGGCCAAGAAGTCCGGCGCGCGCTCCCTGTTCGGCGAGAAGTACGGCGACACGGTCCGCGTGATCACCATGGACGCGTCGAAGGAGTTCTGCGGCGGCACCCACGTCAGCCGCACGGGTGACATCGGGCTCATCAAGATCGTCGAGGAGAGCGGCGTGGCCCAGGGGGTGCGACGTCTGGAGGCGGTCACCGGCATGGGCGCGCTGGCCCACCTGCGACGCGTGGAGGGCGAGCTGGGACAAGCGGCCGAGATCCTGCGCAGCGGTCCCTTCGAGGTGGCGACGCGCCTCGAGAAGCAGCAGTCCGAGCTGCGTGAGCGCGACAAGGAGATCAGCAAGCTCAAGGCGCAGATCGCCTCGGGCGGCTCGCGCGATCCGCTGGCCAACCGCAAGCAGGTGGGACCCTACTGGCTCATGGTCCACGACGTGGGTGTGGGCGATCCGAAGATCCTGCGGGAGACGGTGGACAAGCTGAAGGCGCGCATGGATCCGGGCGTTCTGGTGTTGGCCGGCGCGGCCGAGGGCAAGGTCTCCATGGTCGCCGCGGTCACGCCGGGCGCACAGGCCAAGTTCAACGCGGGCAAGATTGTCAACCTGCTGGCCCAGGACCTGGGGGGCAAGGGCGGTGGCCGAGCGGACATGGCCCAGGGCGGGGCGGCGCTCCCGAACGGCGGCTCGTTGGCCGACATCGTGGGGCGGTGGACGGACAAGCTCACGTCGCTGCTCGGTACGTGAGCGCCGCGAGGGCACGAAGGTGAGCGAACAGGGCACGCATCCGGAGATGACGGCCGAGGCCCCGAGATGAATCTCGTGGATCCGGCGATCAAGGACGCCATTCGGGGCGTGTTCGAGGCTATGCGGCAGGAGATGGGGGATCCGGCCGCCCTGCCCGACTTCGGCTTCGATCCTGCCTTCCTCGAACGCGCGGCCCCGGCGCTCGAGTTCATGTGGGCCCGGTACTTTCGTGTCCAGCTCACGGGCATGGAGAACGTGCCGTCGACCGGCGCGGCGCTGCTGGTGGCCAATCACTCGGGGGGCGTGCCCTACGACGGAGCCATGCTCATGCACGCGCTCTTCAGGCATCATCCCGCCCACCGCCCCCTGCGCCCCTTGGTGGCCAACTTCGCCTTCCAATCATCCTGGATGCGCCCCGTGGTGGCCAAGGCGGGTGGCGTGCGCGCGTCCATGGACAACGCGCTCAAGCTGTGCGCGGCGGGCCAGTTGGTGGGCGTGTTTCCCGAAGGGTTGCGCGGCGTGGGCAAGCTGTACCGCGAGCGCTATCGCCTGACCCATTTCGGCCGCGGTGGGTTCGTGCGGCTGGCACGCGCTGCCCAGGTTCCGCTGATTCCCGTCGCCATAGTGGGCGCCGAGGAGACCACCCCCCTGGTGGCCAAGTTGACCCGCGTGGCCAAGCCGCTGGGCTTGCCGTACATCCCCATCACACCCACCTTCCCCTGGTTGGGCCCGCTGGGTCTTCTGCCCGTGCCCTCCAAGTGGCGCATCACCATTGGCCAGCCCATCACGGTTCCCCCCGCGGCCGACCGAGAGGACACGCTGGAGGTGGCCGAGTCCGTGCGCAGCACCCTGGACCGCATGATCGCCGACCTGCTGGTCCGCCGACGGTCGATTATCTTCGGCTGAGCACACCCCGCTTTGACTGAGCACGCCCTCCGCGGTGTCTAACGAGCAGGTGGGCGCGCTTCACCAGACCGCCACCGTCACCCACATGTGTGAAAGACCATGTGCCACTTGCCCCCGGCGCCCGGCTACCTTGACGGGCAGCGGGAAATGCCTGAAGGTGGGGAAGTGCCCTTTCTTATTGGTGTAATTTGGGCTCACCTCTTCCAGCACCCATGATCGCGGTTGGTCAGACGGTCGGGAACTACCAGATCACCGCCAAGCTCGGCGAAGGGGGAATGGGCGTGGTGTATCTGGCCGAGCACCCGGTGATCGGGCGCAAGGTGGCCCTCAAGGCCATCCACCCCGAGCTGTCGCGCAACCCGGAGGTGGTGTCGCGGTTCGTGACCGAGGCCAAGGCGGTCAACCAAATCGGCAACGAGCACATCGTCGACATCCACGACTTCGGCACGACCCCGGACGGCGAGTTCTATTTCATCATGGAGCTTCTCCAGGGCGAGGCCCTGGTGGACTGCTTGCAGCGCGAGGGGCCCATGGATCCCCCGCGCGCCTTGGCCATCGCCGCCCAGGTGGCCGACGCCCTCTCCGCGTCGCACGCTCACGGGATCATCCACCGCGACCTGAAGCCGGAGAACATCGTTCTCGTCAACAAGAGCGGCAACGCGGATTTCGTGAAGGTGCTCGACTTCGGTCTGGCCAAGCTGACCATGGGTGAGGAGAAGGCCACCCACAAGACGCGCACGGGCTCTGTCATGGGCACGCCTTACTACATGTCGCCCGAGCAGTGTGAGGGACGGCCCAATATCGACTTCCGCTGCGACGTGTACTCGCTGGGCGTGATCCTGTTCGAGATGCTGACCGGCAAGGTCCCGTACAGCGGCGAAGGCTACGGCGAGATCATCGTCAAGCACATCACGGCGCCGGTGCCCTCGGCGCGGGCCATCAACCCCTCGTTGAGCCCGGCCCACGATGCCTTGTTGCTGCGCGCCCTGGCCAAAAACCGAGACGAGCGCTTCGCCAGCATGGATGCGTTCCGGGCAGCCATCCTGAACCCGCAGCACTACGCCACCACCGCATCCATCGTCCCGTCCACGGGGCCGCTGCCGGGCTACGCGCAGCCCACGATGCCCGCCGGCGTGGCAGAGGCGCCCGCCAGCGGCCAAGGCGCTGGAGCTGATCTGGCCGCAACTAAGCTTGCCTCCCAGCCCACTACTTTTCGTAATGCAACGGGCGAAGTGGCAGATGCCCACGCAGACCAGCAGCCTCCCAAGTCGCGCAAGGCCCTCTTGCTCGGCCTGGTGCTGGCGCTGGCAGCGGGCAGCGCGGCGGCCCTCTACGTGCTGAAACCGGGGGCAAACGAGACGCCGGCCGCGCAAACGGCCACCCCCACCCCGACGCAACCGGCGCCCACGCCGGCCGTGGTGCCTCCCCCGGCTCCGCTCCCGTCCATTCCAGCCAAGGTGACCATCAGTTTTCGATCTGAACCCGCGGGCGCCCAGGTGTTGCGCAAGGACACGGGCGCCACGATGGGCACGACGCCCTTCGAGGTGGACCTGCCCTACGGCAAGGAGCCCGTCGAGGTGCTCTTCAAGAAGGACGGCTACGAGGAGCGCTCCCTGTCGATTGTCCCCGACCAGGGCGGCCAAATCGCCGCGGACCTGGACGAGCTTGCGCCCGCCCCGCGCGCCAAGCACGCCAAGGCCGAGCGCCCCGCCAAGCGCCAGCGCTCCCCTCGCGCGGCCCGCAGCGCCACACGTCCCATGGACGAGGACGGCGTTCTGGCCCCCTCGTTCTAAGAAAACCGCATCCATGTGCGATTGCCCGTCGAGAGCATTTGACATGCGAGCGGTTTGCGATTATCTGCAAGGGGCAACGGGCGTTTAACTCAGCGGGAGAGTGCCACCTTCACACGGTGGAAGTCGCAGGTTCAATCCCTGCAACGCCCACAAGAAAACCTCGCGGAAGCACAAGGGCGGAGGACCTGAATCAGCGTTCGGTGGATCCGACTCCGACTCCGCATCCAGTCTGGGCCTGCCGCAGGCGTGCAAAACCGGCCAGGGAGTTCCCCTGGCGAGCCCTGCCCTCACCTCTTCGCCGCCCACGCTGCTGTGCCACACCTGCTCCGCGTGGGATCTCGCTCCATTTCCAGGTCCTCCACGTCCGCGGAAGAGTCATGAGCACGATGGACCGACAGCCGTTCACGGGCGTCGATCCGAACCCTGACCGTCAGGCCAGAATCCGCCCGCCCACCCCCGCGAAGGTGACCCGGTCTCCGGGATTTGCGACGGACCATAGGTTAGCACTCTGCTCCCTGGGCTCGATTCTGAAGTAGATTCCCGGGAGTTGGCCAACTCCATGAAGTCAATCGCACTCGCCTTTGCCCTGCTTGTATCGTTCGGCCCCGGCTGCGGTGAGTCTCGGACGGAACAGTCGACCGACGGTTCGCGTCCCACTTGGGGGTGGGATGTGTCGCCTGACCAAGCCATGGACCAGGCATCGCCGCCCCCGGATGTCACCCTGGAGCCGGACGCTCCTACCGTGGAAGATCCCGTGGATGCAGCTGAACCGACCACCGAGGACGCAGGCGTCCCTATGGAGGCAGGCGACGCCGCTCCGGTCCAGAGCTATCAATGCGGCGACGGTTATCTCTGTCTAGCCAGCTGCGAGAACCGTTGCGGGTTACACGAGCTTGGTCGCAGCACCTGCCTCTGCAAGGAGGGGGTCTTGCAGTGCGACGATTGCCAGATCGCCGCTCTGGCGCGGCCTGAGGTGCCCGAAGCCGTCTCCGCAACTTGCGGCGACAGCGTTGCATCCGGCACGCAGTGCACGCAGGTGGGTGAAGCCTGCTTCGTGGATCCTGGGTCGCCCTACCCTGACGGTTGCCTGTGCTGGCCCACCGCAACCGGCATGATCTGGAACTGCGCCCCGGTCTTCGGCTGGTTCACCCTGCCCCCGGACGCTGGCCGGTAGCCGCTACCGATGGGTCAGGGTGCCGGTGAAGTGTAGGTTATCGATGTAGATGGAGGCCGGGCAGTTGTTGGTGTTGATGGTGATGCGCAACTGGCTGTTGGCGTACGAGCCAAAGAACGCCTGATAGATGTTGGTGGGCACGGTGAACTCCGCTGATTTCCATGTGCCCAGAGGAGACAGGGTGGTCAGCTCGACGTTCCCAAAGGGCACGTTGAACAGCGCCAGCCCGGGGATGGTGGCGAAGATCTGGGCCTGGCCTGTCCAGTACGGGTTCTCCTGTGCCGTGGGCAGCTTGATATCGAACGCCATCTTGGCGCCCACCAGTGGGAACTCGTTGGTGTTGAACAACGGGCTGAAGATTTCGGTGTAGCCGCACCCCGAAACCGCCAGCGAGCGAGCGCCCTCGGTCTTGTCGGTCGTGGTCACGAGAATCGTACCCACGCCGGTGGTGGTCCAGGGCCGCGCCGGATCTTCAAATCCCGCGAACCACGGCGTCCCGTTGGGCGCCGGTTCATACACGCGCACGTCGTCGGCCTCGAAGGCCGCGCCCTGGCTGCCCACACCGACCGAACCGCTGCTGCACGAGCTGTCTGTCAGCGTGATCATGGGCACGTCGTTCAGGTAGGCCCCTAATCGCGTCCCCTCCATTTCCAGGCGCAACAGGTACCAGCTCCCGGCGCTGATGCCGGCGCTGATGGGCGCACCCAACACCGTGGTCGTACCTCCAACCCTCTTGCGAATCGACATCTTGCCGTCCCCGCCCACCGCCACCATGTAGGCGCAGTCAGATGTCGTGTTGTAGCGGCCGAACACCCCCGCCACATACGCACCGTTTGAGCCTGCGAAGCTGGTCACCTTGATCCGCGCCTCGACCACCTGGTCGCCCCAACCCGCACCCGCCTGGGAAATGCGCCAACCGCTGGTTGCGGGATTGGCCTGTCGGTACACCCAAGTGCCGTCGCTGACCACCGAGAAATCCGAAACCGCGCCCTGACGAATGGTCCAGCCGTTGGCGTCGCCGTCCTCGAAGTTGTCGCAGAACAGCCCCGTGCACGGCGGAATCTCGTGCGTGCCCCTCAGAGCCTGGGTCCAGCCCCCGGCCCACAGGGCCGCTGCATCGAACAGATCCCAGCCCGAAGCCGTCAGGTTGGGCACCATGGCCCGTTGTCCGAACCATCCCACCCGTCGCCCCGGGGCGAGCTGACCATTGACCAGCAGTGTGGTGGGGTCATAGGCAAAGATGGTGCTCTGGTTCGCGTTGCCCATGACCGTGGCCACCTTCGTGGCCGAGGACGCCGGCTTGCCCCAACCCACGGTGCCCGCGCTGCTGGCCACGGAAACGTCGCCCGTCAGGCCCGCGGCCAAGGGATGGCTCGGCGCAGCCACGCTCACCATCGTCTGGCTGGCGGCCGTGCCATAGTCGGTGCCGCTGGTCGTAGCCGTCAGCGACAGGCTGTCGAAGCACCCTGGCAGCGCCACTAGCGCGGGGATGGGCGAGCTGACCAGGCTGGCCGGTAGATTGGCCGCCGTGGCCTGGCCGGTCACCACCACCAACGAGCGCTCCGCCAGGTCAGCATCAACCGCGATCGCCGCAGCCGGCAGGCTGGCCCCGTAGCCAATGCGCAGAAGCTCGGTGGCCACCCGCTGGTCATCGGTGGCGGGCGGGCTGACCCCGGCGATCACCAGGGCCACCGGCCGGCTGGCCCAACGGATCGCAGCGTCGAACATCTTCCAGCCGTCGCTGCCCAGCTTTTCCGCATCCGCCGCGATGAAGGCGCCCACCCGCCGTCCTGGCGCCACCATTCCCGGCATTACCGCGCTGGCCTCGTACCCGAACACGGCGACCTTGGTCGTGCCGGCGATCTGCGCGACCTGTTGGGCATTAGCCCCGGCCTTGCCCCAGGCAAAGGTTGCAGTGTCGTTCGAGTTGGTCACTTGCACGGTCTCGGCCAGCCCTGCCGCCAACGGATGCGTCGTCTGCAAGACGGCCAGCGAGGTCTGGCTGGCCAAGGTGCCGTAGTCTGTCCCCGAGACGGTTCCCGTCATCCCGAGGGTCCCGAACAGCCCCGGCAGCAGAACCGCCATGGGTACCCGAATGTTGTTTAGCTTGCTGCCCAGCACGGACGCAGACACCGAACCCGACACCAGCACGGCCATTCGGCCATCGGCATCGCTCGCCGTCACCGTCTCATCACAGATGACCACAGGATCGAACCCCAACCAGCCCAGGCGATTCTTCAGGGCCGTGTCCGAGGCATTCAGGGCCGCGCTGTCGGCCACCACGAACAGCACCTCCGGCGTGGCGAGCCACTTCACCGCCGCGTCGAAAAACATCCACCCCACATTGCTGATGCCATAGCCCACGGTCCTGGTCAGGAACAAGCCCGCCCGTCGAGCCGGCGCGGTCAGTCCCACCATCTCCGCCCCGGTCTGATAGCCAAAGATAGTGGCCCGATCGCTCTGCCCCACCACCGTGGCCACATTGGCCGCCCCAGCCGCCGGCTTGCCCCAGCCCAGCGAGCCCGGGCTGCTGTAAACCGTCCCCAAACCCGCCAGACCCGCGGCCAAGGGATGCGTTGGCTGCGCGATGACCACTTGGTTCGCGCTGGCGATCGCGCCGAAATCCGTGTTTGCGGTCGTGCTGGTCAGCCCCAGATCATCCAGGGCCGTGGGTTCCAGCACCATGACCGGCGAGCGAACCGTGCGCAGGCTGCTCTGCACTGTCGCGCCGTCCACCCCAGGCATCACCACCACCACGGTCCGCCCCGCTGCCTTGGCACCAGTTAGCGCCGACGCCGCAACCGTGGTCACATCCAATCCCAGCCCACGCAAGCGCGTGGCCACCTGCAGCTCCAGATCCGCCGCGCCCGAGGTCGGCGCCACCAGCAGGGCCGAACGCACCCCCCGTCCCCAGGTCAGGACATGCGCATCAACCGACTTGCTGCCCTGAATGCCCCCGGTGCTCGCGCTGCAAGTGATGGTGGTCGTCCCCATAGGGAACAAAGCCCCCGACGCTGGCGAGCAAGTCACAGCCAAAGGCGCGCCCGTCGCCGGATCCGCCGCCGTGGCCGAATACGTCAGGTTGGCTCCCAAGGGACTGGTCGCCCACGTGGTCAGCCCACCCGAGATGGAAATCGGAATCTGATCCTCAGCGCAGGCCCCATTCCTGATGCTGAGGACGTCCACGTAGGCCCCGTCTTCCGTACCCTCCAAGCTGACAGCAGCATCCAGCCCGTCCAAGACCTGTAAATACCCCGTCTCAGCCGGCACCGTGAAGCTGGCCTGATAGTAGCGATACGCCCCAGGCTCAAGGGCAATGGGCCGCACTCCCGCAGGCATCCCCGCATCCCCGGCCGGATACGCGAGCAACCGCTCATCCACACCCAAATCCACCTGATTCAGGTCATAGCGCCGAATCCCGACAAAAGGCGCATTGCCCCCCGCCCAACGGATCCACGCTCCCAGACAATAGGTGGCCCCGCCCGTCACCGGCACCAGGGACAGCCAAGATGAACACATGGTCCCCGAGCTGTCCTCGGTGGCCCGAGTCAGGTTCTGCACCAACTTGCGCCCCGGCTCCACCGTTTCGGCGACCGTGGTAACCGGCTCGCCATCGCGGGCCCGCCAGCCCTCGATACAGCCGTCCCAATCCTCGTGGAAGACCTCGCCGGGATCCAAAACCTGCGGGGAACACGTGAGCTCGGAATCGGAGACGTTGCGCGACGCACAGCTTGCGGCCAGCACCGAGGCAAGAACAAGGCCCTGGATTCTCATAACGTCTCCGTCGAGTAGGTTCCTGCGGATCAATCACATCAATCAGTCAGCTCGACACTGCGCCGCTCCTGGCCATGCGTCTTCACCAGGTCCGACCTCGGGCCGTAGAACTTGGGTCGAGTGGCTTTGCGCGGGCGTCTACGCACGCTTCGCCGTCCACCATGGGTTCTGGGCAAGCCACATCTCAATCGCTCAGGAGCGTGCAGCTAAACCCCCAGCGAGGGATGCAAGAGCACACCTCTCCCTGCCTATTCATGCACCGCCGTAGCTGCTCAACACAAGGGTCCGACTGCCGCGCGTCATCGGGGCAGGCACTTGCTCCACACACCCACGTCCCGCGCGTGCACAAACACACCGACTTGTTGTCGTCGAGCACGCAATTGTAGTTATTAACGCCTGCCGGTGGCTCGCATTGCCCGCACACCAGGGTGCCCGCATCCAGCGCTGTACATCTGCTAAAGGTCGGGTCGAACGTTGGCTCCTCCGAGCACCGCACCACCTTCGTCACGACCTTCGGCCCATCAGGCCCTGCGTCCGGTTTGGCCCCGGGGCAGGAATATGCGAGCGAGGTGGTTCCGCCAGCTCCTGGGACTTGCACGCACGTGCAAATCCCAACCGAATCGTAGAAGCACTCGTCGAACTCCTTGTTGCAGGCTTGTCCAGGCGGCGGGGTTTCCGGGCACTTCCGACTGCAGAGCATTACACCGGGGCCATCGCAGGCGCAGATCGCCGCGCTATCGCCGACGCGACATCTGCCGGTGAACGCACGGGGGCCCAGGTATTCGCAGCGGTACCCCTCTGGCACCGCACTGAGCGTGTTGAAGAGGCAGGGTGGCAAATCGTCGCCTCCATCGCTGGTCGGCCACGTCGCAGCATCCCCTTTGGTGTCGCCGGAATCCGCGACGGCCGCATCGCCGGCCCCAGAGGCTCCCCCTTTGCCGCCGCCACCGCCCCCCACCCCACCGCCTGGTCCGCCCGAG
>JAEXQJ010000396.1 GCA_023438785.1 Pseudomonadota bacterium | reverse complement strand
CTCCACCGGACCGCTCGACTCCCCCACCGCGGCGCAATGCGCACGTGAATCGCCTAGGGCGACGGATCGCCCGGTCATCCCAGGCCCATCCCTGCGGTTGATGCCGAGCGGCGGCGGCCTTCGCCCGTCGTCTCACTGGACGCCATGATTTCCAGCATCGAATCCACAACTTCCGCCCAGGACAGCGATGCCAGGTCCTTCCCTCCCCCTTTGACCAGGAGGAACCTCGCTCCGCCCACCGCGACTGACTCATGATCTGCAGGCACAAGCTCCCGATGCGAGGGGATGTCCGAGACGGCAACTTCCTCGCAGAGCCAGAGAGCCTCGGCCACGGCATTCGATGAGTTCTCGATCTGCGAAGCCGAGATATACAAGCGGGACTCGCGCAGAATGCGCAGCATCTCGTCGCGGGGAACGCGGTCCATGAGCTGGACATATGGTTTGCGGCGCACGGCGCGGGGGACCTCGGTGGGGTCGCCCACGATGACGAATCTCTCCAGAGCCAGACGATCCCTGCAGCGTTCGAAGACCTCACAGGCCTGAATCAGGTTCTTGTAGCGACTCGTTCCCGCCGTGACGGCCCATGGCCTTCGGGGCACCTCCGGCAGTTTCTCGAAAGCGGACACGCCGTTTGGCAGCACGACGTGCCGGCCGCTTGCGGCCGTGAGCCGTCGGTAGAGATCCACGGTGAACTGAGACTCGCCCGAGACCACGGTGGGCACATCGGCGTGACGGATGAAACGCCGGCGCAGCAGGAAATTCTTGGCGAACACCTTGGGCGACAAGGGCACGTCGAAGAGTCCGAAGGGCAAGGCATTGCTGAGGTGCAGCCAGTTGAATTCGCCGATCGGCTCGTAGATCGGAATGCCGTACGAGAAGAACCAACGAGTTCTGCCCCTCATCGAGGCCAAATGGCACTGGTCGCGGAAGAGGCGGGCCAGGGCAGGCCTCGGCAGCACCGCTACGGCGTTCGACCTCTCTCGAAGGCTCGCCGCGACTTGCGGATGCGCCAGGAAACAGACCTTCAGGCCTCGAGCGGCGAAGATCTCGGCATACGCCAAGCTGCGCTTCAGGCCCCCGCCTTGAGGAGATGCAGAGAAGTCGAAGACGATATCGAACTTGGTTCGCGATCTCTGAGCGCAGCGTGATGGTGCAGCCGCGGCGGCGACCTGTCGTGCGGCCGCGCCGGCCGAGAAGCGCGCTTCCAGGAGCTGGCGAGCACGGGCGCCCATGGCACGCCTGATCTCCCGACTGTCGATGAGCCGTCGTGCCCCGTCGATCATGCCCTTGACGTTCCCGCTTTCGACGCAGATTCCCGCCCCCCAGTCATTCACGACGTTCTGCAGCTCGTTGCCGGGATTCAGCGTTGCCAGGATGGGCAACGAGAAGTACATGTACGGCAGCGCCTTGCTTGGCACATTGTGGGTTTCCAGGTTGCGCGACAGGGATACCAGCCCCACGTCCGCCTCGGACAGCATGGAAAGATACGTGTGCTGGTCGACGGAAGGATGAAGACGAACATGAGTGAGCGCCTCCTCCGCGATAACGCGCTTGATCCTCGCGACCTCGCAGCCTTCTCCGACCAGCAGGAAGGCGGCCCTGGGATCATTCCTGAGAGCGCGCATTAGGTGCAAGACGTCGTCCATTCCCTGCGCTACGCCCATGTTGCCACCGTAGAAAAAGACCACCTTCTCGCCCAGGCCGAATTTCTTGCGGATCCCGAAGGCCTGAATAGCGCCCTCGTCCAGACGGGTCCAGTTGTTCAGCACCTCCACCCGGTAGTCCTTCTCGGGGTACTCCTTGGCGAAGTAGTCCAGGTTGCCCTGGGACTCCACGCCGATCACGTCCGCCTCGTCGTAGTGACGGATGGCTTCCGCCTGGAAGAACGCATGCACGACGCCGTCGTTCAACACGCCACAGTCGCGCGCCCACTTGGGGAAAATGTCCCGCAGAATCAGATAGGCGGGGCATCCCCAAATCCCCTTCACCCTCTTGACGAGTGGGGCGAAGAAGATGCTCGGCGAGTAGTAGACGACCAAGTCGATACGCTTCTCGCGGATGAGCCCATCCGCCTCTCGGCCGAGAACATGGGGCATGGCCATCTCGCGCAGGGCACGCACTGGCAATGGGGCGCCCTTGATCTTGCCGATGGGAACCCGTGCGATGATCAGCCGCCCCTGCGCTTCGATGCACAGAGGATGCTCCCCCTCCTCCACCGGCGTGAGCAGCACGACTTCATGTCCGGCGCTCACCATTTCCAGCGCGAGGTCGTGAATCAGCTTGGCGCAGGACTTGGGGCTGGGAAGGTAGCAATCGACGAGGACCAGAATCCGCATATCAGGCTCTTCGCCAAACAGTGCGGTTCACGTAGTCCGTGTAGCTCAGAATAATGCGAACGACCTTTTCGCTGACGTGAGGCGCATCGTAGTCGGCTATCAGGCGCAGCATGCGCTCATCACCCCGTGGTTGCCGGTCGGTGATCTTCAGCGCCGTCTCGATGGTGGTCCATTCCAGTCCCACCATCATGGCCGTCCCCTCCTCGAAGCCCTCAGGCCGCTCGTGCGCGTTGCGGATGTTCAACGCGGGGAAGTTGAGAATCGAGCTTTCCTCGGTGACGGTTCCGCTGTCCGAGAGGACAAGGCGTGCGTTCATCTGAAGCTTCACGTAATCCGACAGACCCATCGGCTTCATCAGCTCGACAAGCTCGTGAAGTCTCACACCCGCACCGTCGAGGCGCTTGCGCGTGCGAGGATGAGTGCTGACCACGATCCGCTGTCCTTGGGACACGGCTAGGTTGTTCAGTACTTGCGCCAGTTTTGCGAACTGGACGTCTGAATCGATGTTCTCCTCGCGGTGGGCACTAAAGACGAAGTAGTCCCGCTCGTTCAGCCTCAGCCTCTCCAGGACTGTGGAAGCCTGGATCTTGGGCAAATAGTGATGCAGCACCTCGAACATGGGACTGCCCGTCTTGATCACTCGGTCCGGCGGCAGCCCTTCCCGCAGCAGATACTCCCGGGAGATCGCGCTGTAGGGCATGTTGATATCGGAGATGTGGTCCACGATGCGCCGGTTGATCTCCTCGGGGACGCGCTGGTCGAAACAGCGATTACCGGCCTCCATGTGGAACACCGGGATCTTGCGACGCTTGGCCGGATAAGCGGCAAGGCAGCTATTGGTGTCGCCCAGCACGAGCAGAGCATCCGGGCGCGTTTGGCCCAGGACCTCGTCGACCCTGGCAATGATCTGGCCGACTGTCTCGCAGGCGTTACGGCCCGCAGCGCCGAGGAAGAAGTCTGGTTTGCGGATCTCCAGGTCGTCGAAGAACACCTGGTTCAGTTCGTAGTCGTAGTTCTGTCCCGTGTGGACCGTGACATGGTCGACCGTTCTGTCCAACGCGGCCAGCACGCGCGACAACCTGATGATTTCCGGACGCGTGCCGTAGACGGTAGCGACTCTCATTGCAGTTTCTCGACGCCGTTCACTTGCAGGAATCGGGTATCCGGCTGCACGGGGTCAAAGATCTGGCTGGACCAGAACAGGGTCACCAACTCATCCTGCCCGACGTTTTCGATCGAATGGGTGTAGCCCGGCGGGATATCTACGACTTTGAACTCGCGGCCCTCCACTGGGTATTCCAGCACCTCCTCCCCTTGGATGGATCGGAAGCGCACCCGAGCCTGGCCCTCCAAGACCATGAACTTCTCCACCTTGGTATGGTGGAAGTGATTCCCGCGCGTGATGCCCGGCTTGGTCCGCGAAACGAAGATCTGTCCCATGCTCGGCTGCTTGATGAACTCGGCCAAGACGCCGCGGGGATCGCTCTTCTGCTCTAGGCAGTAAGCGAAGCCGCCCGGGGGAAGGTAGCTGAGATAGGTGGCATACAGGGCGCGCACGAACGGACGGGAGAAGTCTGGCAGCAGCAGGTTGGCGCGCGACTCCCTGAAGCTGCGAATCAGCGTCAACAGCCCGCCCACGGTGACTCGCTCCGAAGGTAGGGGCTCGGCAAGGCGATACCCGGGTCGACTGTCTGCGAGCTCACCCAGGAAAGCGGCCATCACGTCATCGATGTAGGTCAGCTCGACCTGGCTTGCCGGGTTCGAGACTTCGATTGGAAGATCTCGCGCGATGTTGTGACAGAACGTGGCCGTAACCGAGTTGTAGTTGGGCCGACACCACTTCCCGAAGAGGTTCTTGAGCCGATACACGACCGCGCTGGCCCCTGTGGCTGCAGCGTACTCGGATAGGGCCTCCTCTGCTTGGCGCTTGCTTTCGCCGTAGGGGTTGCCCAACTCCACCTGGATCGAGGAGGTCAGGACGATCTTGGTGCGCCGCCCATGCTCGCGGAGCCAGGTGCAAATCTCGCGCGTGAGCTCTGCGTTGCCCACGCGATACTCGTCCACCTCCTTGGGCCGGTTCACACCCGCCAGATGGAAGACGATCTCGGCCTCTCCCAGGGCGCTGAACAACCGTTCGCGCGGCATGCCCACGTCGAAGGCAGAGAACTGAACGTCTTTTCTTGCAGACAAAGCCGCGCACAAGTTGCGCCCTACGAAGCCGTTCGCACCGGTAACGAGGATCCTCATCTAGACCTCGATCTTCTCCCCACGCAGGGCCTTCTGGACGACATCCAGCTTCAGCAGCAAGTCCGTCATCCCGGCGGTGTCCAGGCGGTGAGTGTTGTGCGAGTTATAGTCCTCCGCCTTGGCCACCTTGGTGTCTCCCTCGCTGAAGAACGCGGCGTAGTTGAGGTCACGCTTATCACTGGGCACTCGGTAGTACCCCGGTAGATCCTCCGCCACCGACATCTCTTCGCGGGTCAGGAGTGTTTCGTACAGCTTCTCGCCGTGCCGCGTGCCAATGATGTTGATGCGCTCCTGTGCCTTCAGGAGGCCGAAGAGAGCCATCGCCAGCGTGTGAATCGTAGCGGCCGGGGCCTTCTGAACGAAGGTGTCTCCCGGCTGTCCATGAGAAAACGCGAACTGGACTAGATCCACCGCGTCCTCGATGGTCATCATGAACCGGGTCATCTCCGGGTCAGTGATGGTAATGGGCTTGCCATCCTGGATCTGCTTGATGAAGAGCGGAATGACGGAGCCGCGACTGGCCATGACGTTTCCGTATCGGGTCACGTTGATCACTGTGCTCGTCCCGGCCACCCGGCTTTTGGCGACGGCGAGTTTCTCCATCATGGCTTTCGACATGCCCATCGCGTTGATGGGGTACACGGCCTTATCCGTGCTCAGCACGATGACACGCTTCACGCCCGCGCTCATGGCCTGAGTCAGCATGTTCTCGGTGCCAAGTGAGTTCGTCCGTAACGCCTCAAGGGGGAAGAACTCGCAGCTCGGAACCTGCTTCAGCGCGGCAGCGTGGAAGATGTAATCCACCCCGTTCATCGCATCGCGCAGGCTGCCCGGCTCACGCACATCCCCGAGATAGAACTTCAGCTTAGGACTGGCGTACTCCTTTCGCATGTCGTCCTGCTTCTTCTCGTCCCGCGAGAAGACGCGGATCTGCCCGATGTCGGTCGAAAGGAAGCGGCGCAGGACCGCATTCCCGAAGGTACCGGTGCCGCCCGTTAGAAGCAGTGTCTTGTCCGTGAACATGGTCCTCCCGTGAAGGGCTCGACGTATTTTCCGGGATAGAGTCTTACTGCTGATCCCGCTTTCGGTTCAGTTTTTCTGGGGGGCCTCGGCCGCCGCCTGCTGGCGTCAGGCCTAGCCCACAGGGACTCCCTTTCGCGGACGGACAGTACCAGCACACCGGCAGCGCCGGCCCCGCCGCTGGAGGACTCGGCGCCCATACCGCGGCCGCCGGGCGGCAGCTTCGGCGCCCCTCACGAGTGGGTGCTCCCCTGGTCTGTCCCCCCCGACGCACCGTGACCGCGTGAGCGATAGAGTCCTTCACCGTAAGATGGCCGAAGGGAGACTCAGAATGGCCAACTCTCGAGTGGTCCGCAGAGGCTCTCGGCCCATCCCTTCGTGGGGGCGAAGGGCGTGCGCGCCATCTCGACGGCAACAGGCCCGTCTGTCTCCTCACGGCGCAGAGTGGGTGAGCCCAGGTGACCCCCCCGACCTGCTCCCGCCCGCGCGATCGTTGGAATCTTGCGAGGGTCCAATCCCATGAGGAAGCATCCGAGAGTGTCGGCTGCCACTGAATCGAGTCCACCCACCACGAGATTCGAGCATACCGGCAGTCCGGTCATTGGCGCCTCATGATCCATCCCAATGATCCCGTCGATGACCGACAGCACAGGACGTCTTCTCCGACTCAACTCAAACGACTCTCTATCCGCGTGGAGCAAAACCAAGCTGAGGTCTAGCGTTGTCCGCCAGATGGTGTCGTTTCCGTACCAGTCCCCGTACAAGGGCTCAAGACGAACCTCGTGCGGCAATCTTGCCCCGCGCAGCCTTTGGTTGAGCCGAGCGATCCTGCTGCCCACGGTGCCACCGAGCGTCCTGTAGATCATACGCTTAAGGCGGAGCGTGCCGACGAAGCGGGCCGAGGGATACGTGGCGAACGAGTCTCCCCCTTCCTGCGGAGTCCCTGGGCGACGGTGGGGCAAGAACTCCTTCCCCTGGCAAATGCCAATCGCGTTCTTTAGGGAGAGAGACACACCAGCGAATTTGTGCGTCTTGAGTTTGGCGACGTTGATGATGCAGTCGGAGTCGAGAACGGTGTTTGGAATCCTGTAGAGATGGCGGCCAGAGGAATGGAAGTTGTTGGGCAGACCCGGGCGTCGCGACTTCGGGTCGAAGTGGTCGACGGAATGATCGCCCAGCGTGTAGTAGTTCTGCGGCCCGCGCTCGTCCTCGAGCTCCTGCAAATAGCTGTCGCGACCAAGATCGATGTCGGTGTATCCGCTCGGATCGCCAGATAGCTCAGTCCGGCTGGTAGTCGCATCGGGATGCTGCGTGGTCATGTAGGTTCTGAAGTCAAGCAGGCTAACCGCCACTCCGCGCTGCCGGACCGTTGCGACGAGCTCATCGAGACCGATGGTGCGGCACAAGGCCGTGAAGTCGCAGTTCTCCACGGGGGTGTCGCCGATGACGACGCTTCCCTTAGGCCCGACGGCGAGAAGCGCGTAGTCGAGCAGAGCGCGGATGATGGACGGGTGCGACACCATCCACGGGAGTGCCGACGGGCCTTTGGGATGGGCGTGGTGGACGAGATTGGGCTTGATCAGGACTCTCTGCCCTGGCCCAACGAAGCCTCCGAGCGGGTTCCATCGGTCAGTGCCGTAGTTCTCTTCGTCCAGGCGAAGACGCCGGAGGAGGCTACGGACCAACGGATAGACGGCGTTGCTCGGGTCCTGCCCGAAGCACAGATTTGCTCGTCTGAACTCAGGATAGAACTCCGGCGGATCGAAAGGTGGGCACGCGGGATAGGTGAGCCCTTCGGCGCCCTTCTCGAAAGCCGCTCGAATCATTTCGGCGTTCCGGTCCCGTCCAACCAACCACGTGCAGCGAAGTCGGACAGTATCAGTTCAGCGACCTTCTCCTCGAGAGGCAGCTTACCCTGGACCTCTCTCCAGCCATCTTGCCCCTTGACGTAGTAGGAGCGTGCCCGCTCACGGATCGAGAGTCCGAAATGGATCGCTTGGTACTCCAACAGGTAGCAACGGCCATCACGGAAACCGATGTCGAACGACGCCCAGGGGAGCCCCAGCGCCTCTCGTGTTCGATACGCGAAGTCGAGCACACCACGAGGGATCTCGATCTCCTTCAGCTTGCCGCCCCCGCTCGCACGAAAGTCTTTCGCACGGTTACAGCGGAACATCCCGCACGCCGCGTCCCCCCAGATGAGGATCTTCCAGTCGCCCTCCAGGCCGACCACAAGCTCTTGCAGGATGACAAGGCCCAACGACCGGGCCGGCTTGACGACCCGTTGGAGAGCCCGCTTCCAGCGGGGCCTTCCCTTGTCGAACGAGCGATGCACCATTTGGCGCTGGACGAACCGTTCGGCCTCGCGTTCGTTCTGCAACAGGCGCACCCCCGTGGACCCCCAACCGTCGGCCGTCTTGCCCACCATGGGGTACGTGGCGGTCTTCAGAAAGGCGACGGCGTGCTCACGTGAGCCGAAGACCCAGGAACGTGGCGCCTCCAAACCAAGCCTGCGAATCCGATGGGCCTGATACGCCTTGTCCTCATGCGCCAACAGGTGGGCCAGACCCGGATACAGAACGGCCCCTCCCTCAGCGAGCTCGGCGACGATTCCTTGGAGGTACTGCTTGTAGCGCGGCTCTTGGCTGCTCGCGTACAGCACGCCCACGCGTGAGCGCCCCTGCAACAACTGGAAATCGAACTCGTGGGCCCCCACCGGGAGCACCTGCACGCCACTGGACTGGGTGAGCTTGCGGATAACATCTAGATCGAGACCGTCCCATGCCATGATCCGCTGAGGGATGAGGCCCCTGTAGTCGGTGAGCAGCAGCAGTAGCGGTGCCGCCGACGCATTATTGCTAGCCTTAATCTGCTCCATTGGTCGTGTACTCACCTCCAGGTTCCGGGATCACTCGCACGTAGGGAAGGCGTTTCGCGATTGGTTGCGATCGCGTTGAGGGCGCCTGTGACCACGTCGGATTTGCCAGCCGCGTCCGGAGAGTCCTCGATGGGCCCACGGGAGGCCTCGGCCCCTGCAAGCTGCTATCCGCGAGCGAGCGTCCGGGGCTTGCCGCCTGTGTTGCTGCCAACATCGAGTTCTCTCTCTCCTCTTTGGGACACGGCCGCCGGAGCGCGCATGCCTCTCGGCGTGTCTACGAGAAAGCCGGGCCTGGCTGGACTCAACCCCGTTCACGCGCATACCGCCAGCAAGAACGCACGACGTGCAGCAGGTGCAACGCCCCAACCCACACTGACCCCCAGAACAAAGTGATAAGGAGCACCGAGAATTCCGAGCGTACGAGGTTAAGGCAGGAAATGAGCACCACAGTGCGCCAACTCGCATGATTGGCCAGACGCCGGCCCAGGGCACACACAATCCCCAATAATACGCCGTAGCATACGACTCCAGGAGTCCACCCGAACAGGTAGGCCTCCGCCACGCCAGAGAACGCAAAGCCCCCACCCCCCGCGGCCACGGCTGGAAAGCAGTACCGGACATACCGATCAGCCATCATGGACAGCTTGCCTGGGTAGAGAGGGATAGCGCGAATCAGCTTGTCGAGGATCGAATCGGTGAACTCAGGCGGCACCAGGGCCGCATCCTTCAATCCCATGACGTGCGCGCCGACCTGGAACATGATCCCACTCTCGCCGGACACCTCGAAACGCGAGTTCTCCGCGATGGCGGCGACGACCGAGTCGGGTGAGCCCTCGTCCCGATAGGCGCCGTATGCAGACGCCAACAGGAACGCAACCAGTGCGACCCACGCCACCCGCATGCCGAATCTTCTGGTTCGCTGCCACTCCAAACCGAGAAGACCAAGCGCCGCGACCGCCATGAACCCACGTGACCGGGTGACCAGGAAGGTGATTGCGGTGAGGACACAGAACCGTAGCAACCTTGAGGCGCTGCCACGACCCGCGACCACAAGGACATAGGCCATATGCGCGCCCGAGAACCTCACGATCTGGGAAAACAGCGTGTTACCGGTCGCCTCCTTCAGTGCGTAGCCAACAAGGAATAGCAAGACCGGGCTGAAGAGGTCTGATCGCACATCTCCGCTCGACGACTGCGCCCAGGACATCTTGGGCATTCCTGAGGATGCGGTAGTGTATGTGGCGAGCAGGCTACATTTGAACAGCAGGAGACACAGAGCGTACCTGGGGAGGTCGGTGGACGCCCGCAATCCCAAGTGTTCCAGCACCGGGACGAGCGTTTCCGTCAGATCCACTGTCTTCAGAACGAGAGCAACTGGAAACGGCAGGGAGTAGTAGCTGAGCAGCAGCAAAAGGACGAGCGCGATGTCGTCGGCTGGCTTCGCCCAAAGAAGAACGGCGGCGATGAAGGCGACGTCGAAGGCCACGAGCGCATCGAGACTTGGAACGGTGAACGCCGACATGGCGAGAAGGACGGCCACACCGACCAGCCCCAGTCTCACACACCTCTTTTCCCGAACCGTGTCGCTCGCGGGGGCACGAAGCCACCGAGACGGCAACGTCCCTCCGGGGTCTGCGCTAGTTTGGGCGTGAGACCAGGTCATGCAGGAGGCTAGGCGAGCGACAGGGGCAATCCCATGAAACTCAAATAGCTGGTGACGGTGCTGGAGATGGAGACGAAACGGACGGCCGAGTCGCGGGCACGGGTCGAGCAATTCTGCCAGTCCCCTCGCACCCGACAGACTCCTTCGGCCATCAGCGCACAGTACTCGTCGTCGTACGCGAACTGACGAGTTGGCACTACGGCCCCCGCACCAGGAAGCATGAATTCCCTGGGAGCGCCATGCGCGGGGACCACAACCGGCGTCCCGCAAGCGAGCGCCTCCGCCACGACTATCCCGAATCCCTCATAGTCCACCGGGTGGAAGAGGCAGTGCATGCGATTGTAGAAGCGCGGCAGGTCGTCGGCATCCACCCAGGGAATGTGGGTGATGCGATCCCTGAGTTTCGGGTCGGTCACTGCCGTTCGCATCACTGACTCGCACTCCGCGTTCAGCCTTCCCACCAGCAACAGGCGGTGCTCGAAGGGGAGCTGTTGTGACACGCGGAACAGAGTCTCGAGACGAAACCTGTTTCGCAGCGATCCCGCTAGGCCGATGACAAATGGCTCGCGGGGCACGGACACGCGAGCCCTATCCGGGCGGAACCGTTCAATATCGATCCCGTGGTGAATGATCCGCCATCGCTCCTCGGGCAGGAATGGCTCTCCGCGATCCGCACAGACTCTCTCCCAGATACGCTTTACGTAGTCAGAGATGAATACGACCTTTGGCGACGCGCGGATCGCATCGAGCATCTGCCGCGTGAGGAGATCGTACTCCTCCCGATAGGCCATGTTGACCGCCCGATGCTCCTCACGCGACTCCGGCTTCCCCATGGTGGTCACCACGGGTTTGCCGCTCGACAGAACCCTTCTGTAGTGACGCGGGCAGTTCATCATGAAGGCGTGCTGCCACGGCACCGGGGATACACCAAGATAATGGAACGGACGTGCCGTCCAGGAGTAGCCACGGCGCTCAAGTTCCCGGGCAACACGGTCTAGAAAGACACCGGGCCCATAGCTCCTATTCGGTCTGGGTGTAATGAGGATATTCATCAGCCAATTCTCCTCTCACGCCGCACAATCCCTACCGCGTGCCCGGCTAACACCCGGAACATGGACGGCGTAATCCCCCATAGGTCCCGGCGGCTGAAACCAAAACGGCGCTTGACCAGCGACAAGAGGACCAGAAAGCAACCCACTTCGCCGATCACCAACGCTTGCGCGAGGCCTAGGATGCCCCGGGTTGGCACCAGAAGCCAGGCCATAGCGACGAGCGCAAACAAGGCCACAGCGCTCGAGGCTATGCCCGGCATCACGACGTTACTGGCTCGAGTCGAATGCTCCAGAGTCCTCGATAGCCCGCGCAGCGCCATGGCGACGATCATCACCTGGGTGGAACGAAGCGCCGGCAAGAACGCCGGCCCGAAGCCGTATCGCACCAAGAAATAGGAGGCCGGGAGCAGGGCCGCCACGGCGAGGAGCATAACCACCTGTGCCATCTGAAAACGCCGAGCCATGAGCACACCGGCGGCGCGCGCTCCGTCCAAACCCGCCATCTCAATGAAGCCAAGCTGGGCGAAAGCCTCTGCAGCCATCGTCACAGGGAAGGATACCGCGTAGGCAACAGCGTAGTGACCGAGGTCGATGGCTGTGCCAAATCGGATGAGCAAGGCGCGATCGCTGAGAGTGTATACAGTCAGGATAACGACCGGCATGAAGAGCCTGCAGCCTTGCAGGAAGATCTTTCCGTACAACACCCACTCTACGGCGCCACTCAATGCAGATCTCCCGAGACGCCACAGGTAGACGGCAACAGCTAGCCATTGGATCAGCAGCGAAGAGAGCGCGAAGGCAAGCGCCGACACGCAGCCAATCCGCCAAAGCAGCAGGAGCAAGACGGGATAGAGGAAGGAGCTACCGAGCAGCACGAGATTGACCAAGTCAAAATGGTGAAGCCCTCGGTGAACGGTCGTCAGATGCACGTTAAGCACGGTCACAGATCCCACCACACACGCCAGGGCCACCTGACTGCCGATCTGTCGAAAGTGGGGCGGCAGAGATAGCGGACTGAGGAGTGCGAAGCTGATGGCCCCGGCCACCATCAACGCCAACGCGAGTCGGAGCCCCGCAGCGATGACGACGTCTCGTCGCGCCGGCTCCTTGAGGATGAAGTAGGCCAGCGCCTGTGGCATGGAGAGGCTAAACGCCGTCGCGAGCAGTCCAGGGTAGTAGAGAATCGTCGCAAGCTCGCCCCGGCCTTCGGGACCCAGGAGTCGGGCCGAGATGATGCCGGATACCACGCCGCCCAGCAGGCAGAGGAAGTTGGTGGCTGTCGCCGAGACGTAGGCCCACGCCTTGCGTTCCATGATCATTCAGCGTCGGGTCGATTTCTCGGCACTGTGACAGCGAACAGCAACGCCTGGCGCATCGTTGCCCGGGCCACTCGGTTCCCGCCCGTGCTCGTCGGCGGCCGAACGGCGTGTAGTGCTTCTACTCATAGTGAGATCTGTCGCCTTCTCGATCCTCGGGCTCACGCCGGGCCCCTGCATGCGGGCATCGGCAGCGGAACGGCGACGCGCTTGCCAAGCGACCCGATACATCGCTGGTGCAGGGCCGCGTGCGACAACGTCAGGCACTCTTGAGCGCGATCTCCGCTAGCTGACGTCGCCGTAGCGGCCATATTTCGCGCCGTACCTGTAGCCATAGCCATAGCCGTATCCGTATCCGTATCCGTACCCGGTGCCTTGGCGGTCGGAGCGATTCATGACGAGGCCCAAGATGCGCGCGCCCGCATCCGTGAGCTGCCGCCTGGCGAAGATTGCGGCTTCCCGCGTGCTGTGACCGGCGCGCAGCACGACGACGACACCATCAGTCGCGGTCCCGATCACAGCGGGATCGGTGACGGGGCCGATGGGTGGGGAATCGAGGATCACGCGGTCGTAGGTGCTGCGGCATTCGGCCAAGACCTGACGGAACCGCTCGGTGTGCAGCAGCTCTGCCGGGTTGGGCGGGGTGGGGCCGCAGGGAAGGACGTCCAGGTTCGGCACCTCGGATCTGCAGACGACCTGCTTCAACGGCGCATCGCCGGCAATGACGTTCGAGATCCCTTGCTCGGCCTTGAGTCCGAAAGACTTATGGATGCGCGGCTTGCGCATGTCCGTGTCGATCAGCAGCACGCGGGCTCCGGCCTGGGCCATGGTGACGGCGATGTTTATGGCCACGGTCGTCTTGCCATCCTGAGGGGCCGGGCTGGTCACCGAGAAGACCGAGAATTCCTTCTGGGCCGAGATGAACAGCATGTTGGTTCGAATCGAACGGCAAGCCTCGGCAGCCAAGGAGGTGGGATCCTTGAAGACGGCCAAATCTCGCGATGGCGCCTCGGAGATCAGATGCTGCTTGGCCTGTGAAAGCATGGGGATGACTCCCAACAGCGGGGCGCCGATCAGCTCCTCCGCGGTCTCTGGGGTCTTGATGGTGTTGTCCATGGACTCGACCACGAACGCGAGCACCAGACCGAAGGCGAGTCCGACCACAATGCCCGCGGTCAGATTCACGGCCAAGATCGGGCTAGCCGGTCTGCGGGGCGGGGAGGCGCGATCGAGCATGCGCACGTTGTTGGCCTTCAGCATCCCGGTCAGGTTGATTTCTTTCTGGCGCTGGTTGAGCAGGCCATAGACCTTGCCGTTGTTCTCGGCATCGCGCGCCAGGGGGCGGTACTCGGTCTCGAGCTTGGCGAGTTGAAGGGCCGCCTGCTTCTCCTGGTTGATCCACTTGGTGAGCTGGGACTCGGTCTCGACCAGGGCCTGGTACTTCTTATCGAAGGCGCGCAGGACGTTATCGAGCTCCTTGGCGTAGTCACGCTGGACGCTCCCAAGCTGACGTTCAACCGTCTCCACTTTCGGGTGTTTTTCACCGTAGCGGGAATCGAGGTCGGCCTTGATCTTCTGCAGCTCGAGATAGGTCTCTCGCAGCTTCTGCACGACGGGGTTGTCCCGTATTTCGGGCAGGCTCTCACGTTCATTGATGTCGTCCTTGGCCGCTTCGATGAGTCTCCGAATCGATTCGAGCTCGATGCGCCGGGATTTGACGTCGGTCAACTTGGCGTTGAGGCTCTGCAGGTTCTGCCGAGTCATGCCCTGCTTGTCGTCCAGGTTGATGTCGAGCAGATTGCGTTCCTTGCGGAAGCGATACAGCTCCATCTCCGACGACTCGAGCTGCTTGCGCAGCGCCACGGTCTGCTCTCCCAGCCACGTTCCGGCGGAACGAGCCCCCTCGAGTTTGAAGTCCAGGTTCCGCTCGATGTAGAGGTCCGCGAAGGCGTTGGCGATGCGCGCGGCCCGCTCCGCGCTTTCGTCGCGCACGGTGACATTTGCGATTCGTGAATCACGGACTCCAGCAACCTTCACTGCCTTGAGCAGGCGCTCGAGCACCGCCCGTCGATCGGGGGGTTGCGATTTGTCAGAGGTGCCCGCGTAGGCGGGATCTCTATCCAGGCCCAGCCGATCGATCACACGTTGGGCAATCTCCTCAGAACGGATGATGCGGTACTGGGTGGTGTAGAAGTCGCGAGTCGATGCGGCTAGCTCGATGACCTCCTTCACATTCTCCAAAACCTGGGGGGCCGTGGACTCGATGACCAACGAGCAGCTGGCCTCGTAGACCTTGGGCATCCGAACGGTGACCACGGTCGCCACGCCCAGGCTGACCAGCAGGATGCTGGCGATGATCTTCCATCGCTTGCGTAATACCCCGAGGTAGTGCTGCAGTTCCCGGCCGAGCACAGGGCTTGTCGGCGGCGAGGCGGGTGCGGGTTCCATGCGCGCTCGACGCTAGCCCCAAAAGGAGCCTCACGCAAAGGGGAGCTGCCGCTGAGGGAACGGCCTTGGTGCAGCCGCACGCGGGAAGGGCCCACGCTACCAACCCTTCATGCGCCAGCCTTCCGTTGGCCGCCATTTCCCTTGACTCACTCCCGGTCCGCTCCAATGATCGCCGCGTCAATGGCCCGCCATTGGGGGCGGGGTTTGGAGGAACCATGAAGATTCCGACACCGGACATGGCCTCAGACATGTTGTTGGGTCTGGGGCGCTCGCACGTGGCCGCGCTGGGCTGCCGTGAGGAGACGAAGCTGCTGGCCAGCGCTTTTCAACCGAAGCACGACGCGCTGGAGGCAGCGGCCGCGACGCGGCTGCAGGCCGAGAAGGACCTCACCAGCCCACGGGTCCTGTTGCGATTCGCGGAGAAGTCGATCGAGCTCGCCATCCGTCAGGTCGCGCTGCTGGCCCACGCCACGGACGGCAACAGCACCAGCGGTCCGGCCTTCAAGGCCCTTTTTCCGAATGGGCTGAACGCCGAGCTGAATCCCATGGCGGCCGGCCAGGCCACCACGGCCGCGGCCCTGCGCGAACGGCTGAACACCCATCCAGACGCGGTGGCCATCAAGGGACAGATTCTGCCCGCGTTGGAGAAGGAGATGGCCGCGTTCAACGCGGCGTTGGCGAGCCGTGATGCCGCGGAGGCGAAGCTCAATCAGGCGCGCATCGCGGAGAAGAGTGCCAGGGCTGCTTTCGTGGCCGCCTACGACAGCAACGCGGGCGCGATCCGGCAGATGTTTCCCCGCAGCCGAGAGCAGCAGGACCTGTTCTTCGATGAATTCCGCTCGGGCTCCCGCTCGGGTGGCGGCCATGATGCGGTCACACCTGCGCCCGTGGTCGCGAGCGCAACGGACAAGGCGACCGCCTCCAGCCCCTGATCCGTCCGGAACGGGTGCAGGCGGGGGCGGGAAGCCGCGCCTGCACCTATTCATACGTGGCTGGGATTCGGCAGACCCCGTCTCCAAGCGCGCGGGATCGGCGTCTGTTGGCGTCGAAACCGTGTTCCCTCGCATCAGATGGCATTCGGCGGCGGCAGAATGCGCACCCGGGAGGCTTGGGATCACATTCTCACTCCGCAAAATGCGTCCCCCGAACGTTCGGGATCACATTCTGACTCCGCAGAACCCATCCCCCAACGTTCGGGATCGCTTTCTTCCGCCGCAGAATCCGCCCCCCAACGTTTGGGGCCACTCTTTGCCGCCGCAAAAACCGTCCCCACAAGGCTTGGGATCACTTTTTCCCTCTGCAGAACCGGTCCCCTAACGTTTGGGATCGCTTTTTCCCGCTGCCGAACCTGTCCCGCAGCGTTTCGGGCACCGCCGCCCTGGTGGAGAAGGATGCGCCGAGGCTTCTGGGGGCGGCTTCGCCACTATCGAGGGCGCTATTGACTCAAGGGAAGTGGGTTTCGGCACAGGCGCCCGCGGCACGGAGGTGGCCCCTGGAGGGAGCCCACACACGTGCTATCCTGCCTCGGCTTCGATGCCACCATCTGTCGGATCGGGTCGCCGTCATTGTCCTCGCTGCGGCAGCAGTGTGGTCAGCGATGACCAGGCCACGCGTCAGCGGCGACTCAGCGCCCTGCCCTGGGTGCGCGCCTACCGATGCAGCAAGGATTGCGGCTGGGGCGCCGTGCGCTTCTCGCGCAGTCGATTTCGCCAAAGCAAGCGGAAGCTCAAGGTCGTTGGGGTGGTCCTCGTCTTCTTCATGGCGGCGGCATACACCGTCCGGCACATGGTCATTCGCGCGGGCACGAGCTCGGATAGCGCCGAGATCGCTCAGTAGCTCCGCGAACCGAAATGCGCTCAGGCGCGTCCGATGTGGTGTGCGGCGCTGTCGAGCTCCGCGCCGTAGAGGGCGTTCAGGCAGGTCGAGAGGGAGGCCTCGAAGGCGGTGAGTGACTTGGCCTCCAGGGGGCCGTCGGGCCGGTATTCGACCAGGACGCTGCCGCTGCGGGTCGACGTGGTCAGCTCGTGCGTGGCCCAGGATTCGCCGGGCACGACCCCGTGGGACCAGACGAGTGACGTCGGCTCTCCGTCTTCCTGACCGTGCACGGATACGCGAATGGCGGACAGGCGCAGGAGGTGCGCGGCGCTGCGCAGCTCGCGCCAGAGCTGGGCCTCATCAGCGACCCGGGCCAGGGATTCGAATCGGGGGAGGCTCGAAGCGGCGGCTGGGTCGACCGCGGCCCGCAGGTGCCCGTAGCCGAGTTGCCTCATGGCGATGAAGGCGATGGTCACCAGTGCCACCAGCACGATGGCGGCCTGCAGGCCGCTGGCGAAGGTCACGAAGAGCGCGGCGCCGCCGAAAAGGGCGCTGGCCGCGTACAGGATGAGGACAGCCTGTTTCTGGCTCAGGCCCGCGTCCAGGAGGCGATGGTGGATGTGGCCGCGGTCCGCGCTGAACATGGGGCGGCCGGCCAGCAGGCGTCGGATCATGGCCAGCAGGGTGTCCGCGATGGGCAGGCCCAGGGCCAGCAGGGGCACGATGATGGCCACGGCGGTCGATGATTTCTGGCTGGCCTGGATGGCGCCCACGCCCAGCACATAGCCCAGGAACATGGATCCCGTGTCGCCCATGAAGATGGACGCGGGGTTGAAGTTGTAGACCAGGAAACCGAGCGTGGCGCCGCCCAGGGCGGCCATGTACAGCATCATCAACGGGTCGCCGCGCAGGGCGGAGATGATGAACGTGGTCAGGACCGCGCTCAGGGCCACGCCGGCGGCCAGACCGTCCAGGCCGTCGATGAGGTTCATCGCGTTGATGACGCCCACGATCCACAGCATCGTGAACGGCAGGGCCAGCACGCCCAGCGACACGGCGCCGGCAAAGGGCAACGAGAGGACCTGGATGCGAAAGCCCAGGAAGTAAAGGGCGGCCGCGATGGCGAATTGGACGGCGAACTTCTTGCCGGCCCCGGCCCCGCGCAGATCGTCGTAGAGGCCCAGCAGACAGATGGCCACGCCGCCGGCCATGAAGCCGACGGCCTTCCACCCCACGGCGTAGAACATGCTGCCCACGACGCTGCCCTGGATGAGCAGGCCCAAAAGGGGTGCATAGAAGCCCGCCGCGATGGCCACGCCGCCCAAGCGGGGAATGGGACGGCCATGGACCTTGCGGGCGTCGCGGTGGTCGTCGAACAGGTGTCGTGACAGGGCCACTCGCCGCACGAGCGGCGTCAGCAGCACCGAGACCAGGCAGGCCAGGACGAAGGCGACGATCGCGGTACGCATCCCCCTCTACTCCTCCCCCAGGTGTTCAGTGGCGCGCAGCATGTCCTCCACGGATCGCGTCTGACCGCTCAGGCGGGCCAACGCGGCCTTGGCCTCGGCCTGGTCGGGGACACGCCGCAGCACCTCGGTGAAGGCCTCCTTCGCCGTGGCGATGTGGGCGATCCGGTCCGCGGCCCGACCCAACGCCAGCCACAGCCCCGTGTCGTCGGGTCGCTGGGTCAGCGCGGCCTTGTATTCGGTGATGGCCCGGCGGTACTGCCCTTCTTGCTCGAAGATCTGCGCGGCGGCCAGGTTGGCCTCGAAGAGCGGCGCACCGGCCTCCACCAGCGCGGCCCGCAGCCCCTCCAGCGCCCGCTCCGCGGCCTGCCATTGGCTGGCCTGCATGAGCAAAGCCACCAGCCGCCGATTGATGTCGACGTCACGAACGCCGCTCGCCAGCGCGGCCTGCAACTCCGCGATGGCGCGCTCGGGCTCGTGGGCACGCACGGCCACCTCGGCGGACAGCGAGACGACCCTCGCGTCGCGTGGACCGATTTCCCGCGCGCTCTTGAGGGCCGCCACTGCCGCCGACAGGTCGTTCTCCGCCAAAGCAATCTGAGCCCGCACGAGGCGCGACTCTAGCCCATCTGGAGGATTCGCGATGCGCAACACCTCGCGCGCGGTGGGCACCATGCCGTTGGCCAGCAATGCCTGACTCAGGCCGAGCCAAGTGTTCCGGCTGGCCAGGCTCGTCATCTCCTCACCGCTGGCCTTCTCGTTGCGCAGGTATTCGAAGACCGCGGGCAGTTGCTCCGGCGCCAGTTGCAGGACGGCCCTCCACTCCAACAACGCCTGGTTTCGATAGCCGTGCTGCCACAGGGCGACCGCCGCCTGGAAGTGCGGGGCTGGGCAGATCGGGCACAGCAACATGGTCCGGTTTAGATGATGCAGCCGCGCGGAGAGGTGCGCTCTGTCGCGCGGCTGCAGGTTGGCCTGCACCAGGGCGAAGTAGTAATCCGTGGGATGGGCCAGACAGGCCGCGTGGGCCATGGCCAGCCGCTCGGGGCCGCGCGTCTTTTCGAGCAGCGCCTCGAAGTTGCGCGCCGCCGGCACAAAAAGCAGGGCGCCGCCCGCCAGCGCCGCCGCCGAGAACAGCGCCGGGACCACCGACCCGGCACGCGAGGCGCGCGGGGCATCGGCGATGAGCGACTGCCGCCCGAAGAGCGCGCCCGTGAGCGCGCAGAAGGGCAGCAGGATGCCCAGCACTTCCAGCCCGAAGTCGAACACGTTGTGCACGAGGACCGCGACCAGCGCGGCGGCCAGCGCGGACTCGACCTCGTCCCCGCGGGCAGCACGCAGGAACCTGCGCACGACGAAGAACAGCACCACGCCCATGAGCAGGGCGCCCGGTATGCCCGCCTCGATGAGCAGCGACAGAGGCTGGTTCTCGACGAATTCGAAACGCACCGTCGAGGGCAGGCTCTGGTACACCGGAAACACGCGTGCGAAGGCGCCCAGGCCGATGCCGAGCGGGTGCGCCCGCAGCACCGCCAGGGCGTCCTGCCAGACCTCCAGCTTGGTCATGCTGCCCGGCTGCGGGGCGAAGATCTCGCCGAAGACTTGCTCGCCCCCCAGGGCAAGCGTGGCGCCAACCAGGGTGGCCACGCCCAGGAGCACACTGGCAAAGCGCCGCGTGCTACGCGCGCCGGCCTGCTCGGGTCGGGGGAGCAGGCGCAGCCAAACCAAGGCGCCCGCGCTGAGGCCCAAGACCGCGCCGCGGGACAGGGTGGCCAAGGCGCCCGCGGCCAGGATCGCCGCCACCACGCGCCAGACGCGAATCTGGTTCCGCGTGCGGGCCGCGTAACCATTGGCCAGCGCGGTGAAGGCCGCCAGCTCGAGGAATTCGGCCTGATGGTTGGGGTTGATGAACGGGCCCATGAGGACGCCCGCGCCGCCCTGGTAGAGCCCGTAGATCGCATCCGCCAGGGCCGCGCGATGGCCCAGGCCCACGATGAGCACCAGGCATCCCGCCGCGGCCACCACGTGCGGCACGAGGTAGCGAAAGCGCCGCCCGCCGGCCAGCAGCCACGCGGCGTACATCACACACGCGGCCGCGCCGGCCTTGGCGAGCTGCTGGTAGGTGGCCGGGGGATCCAGGCTCCAGGGCACGCGCCCGGACAGGCCCGCCAGACGCAGCAGCTCGGTCCCCGCGGCGTCCAGACTGGCGCGCAGGCCCGCGGGCAGGGGCACGAGCTGGAGGTTGGCGATGAGCAGGAAGCTGAAAGGCAGCGCGAGGACCAGCGCGGATTTGAGGTCAGGACGGATGCGGGCGGTGACCGCGGTGGCGGCCAGGCCCAGCAGGAGGGCCGAGGTCAGGGCGGCCAGGAAGGTCGGACGGTGGACCGCGCCCACCGCCAGGGGCGCCCCGAGGACGATGAGGCCCAGCAGGGTCGCCAGCACCCAACTCCACGGCCCGCTGCTCGCGCGCCGCCTACTTCGTCCGGGCCGGGCCTCCTGGCCCTCCGGAAGCGCCTGCTCGCTCACCTCGCGGACCCCTAGAAGAGGCGCTCTTCGACCACGAGGATATCGCCCGGCTGCAACATCACGTTGGGCGCCCTGCCCTCGCTGATGTCAGCCACGGGGCAATTGCGGCTCTCCACGCTGCCGCGGGCCTCGCGTCGCAGATTGACCGAGTTCTTGGCCGCGATGGGGGTGAATCCGCCGGCCGCCGCGATGGCGTCCACCACGGTCATGTTGGGGAAGTACACGATCGGACCCGGCTTCTGCACCTGGCCGATGACCGAGACCTTGCGGCTGTTCCACTCCTTGACCATCACGGACACCTGCGGATTCTTCAGGTACCCGTCGCGCAGCTTGGCCGCGATGGCTTCTTGAACCTCTCCGCTGCGCAGGCCCACCACGGAGATGCGACCCACGAAGGGATAATCGACGGTCCCGTCGGCGGCGACCCGATAGGGGCCCGAGAGATCGGGCTCGGCGAAGACCCGCACCTCGAACACGTCGTCGATGCCCAGGCGCTCCTCGGGTGCCAGCTCCATCGCGTGCACCGTCCCGCGCGAGGCTGACGATCGGGTGGCACACGCGCACAGCGAAGCCACCAGGGCGACGACCAAGGCAGAAGCGCAACGACAGCCCAACGCGCCATGGACCGGAATCATGGCGGAACGCTAGCGGATGGACCGGGTTGTGTCGAGGGCTGCTCCCCCCTGACCGCAATGCGATGCCCGTGATGGATCGAGACCGCGCGGCTCGCCCCGCATTACGCCGCGAAGAAGGCGGCCACCTGGCGAACCACGTGCTCTTGCTGCGCCTCGGTCAGCTCGGCGTAGATGGGCAGGGCCAGGACCTCCTCGGCCGCCTTCTCGGCGTGTGGGAAATCGCCCCTCCGATAGCCCAGGTCGGCAAAGCACGGCTGCAGGTGAAGCGGCAGCGGGTAGTAGACCTCGCTGCCCACGCCCTGGCGACGCAGGTGCTCGCGCAGGGCATCGCGCCGGGGCGTGCGAATGACGAATTGGTTGTAGATGTGGCCAGGCGCGGGCTCGGGCAGGCGCAGCTCGGGTGGCAGGCCTGGCATCGCGGCGAACAGGCACCGGTAGCGCTCGGCGTTCGCGCGGCGACGTTCGGTCCAGGCGGGCAGATGGGGCAACTTCACGCGCAGGATCGCCGCCTGCAGGGCATCGAGGCGGAAGTTGCCGCCAACCACGTGATGCACGTACTTGGGTCGACTGCCGTGCGTGCGGCGCAGGACGATGCGATCCGCCAGCTCGGCGTCGTCGCACAACACGGCGCCCGCGTCGCCGAAGGCGCCCAGGTTCTTGGAGGGAAAGAACGAGAGGCAGCTCGCCAGCCCGCGCAGGGGGCAGGCGCCGATGGCTTGGGCCGCGTCCTCGACGATGGCGGCCGCAGTGCGGGGCAGATTCGCCGGTCGCCCGAAGAGGTGGACGGGAATCACCGCCCGCGTGCGTGGCCCACAGGCCGCTTCGGCCGCCGCGGGGTCCAGGTTGAACGACGCGGGGTCGATATCCGCGAAGACCGGGCGCGCCCCCAGCCGCGCGATGCAGCCCACGGTGGCGTAGAAGGAGAAGGGCGTCGTGACGACCTCGTCCCCGGGCCCGATGCCCAGGGCCATCAGGGCAACCAGCAAGGCGTCGGTCCCGGAGGAAACCCCGATGGCCCGCGCCACGCCGAGGGCCGCCGCCAGCTCTCGCTCGAAAGATTCGAGCTCGGCGCCCTGGATGAAGGTGCCGCTGTCCACCACCCGCGCGATCGCCTGCAAGAGCGGCTCTCTGAGCGGCGCGTTCTGCGCATTCACATCGAGAAGAGGGACTCGCATTCGAGCCGCTCAGCTTCCCTGGTCCACGGGCTCAACGCGCTGGCGCTCTGCCAGGCGGTAGGCCTGCCGACACGAGGGGCAGACCAGCGCGCCGGCTTCCTCGCCCAGCCGCACCCCGCAGCGGCAGATCCAGCCGATGGGGCGCGCGGGAACGCCAGCCACCAGGGCATAAGCGGGCACGTCCCGGGTCACCACGGCGCCGGCGGCCACGAAGGCGAACTCGCCGATGGTGTGGCCGCACACGACCGTGGCGTTGGCGCCGATGGATGCGCCCCGGCCCACCTCGGTCCGCCGGTACTCCTGCTTGCGCTCGATGAAGGCGCGCGGGTTCACCACGTTGGTGAACACCACCGAGGGCGCCACGAACACGTCGCTCGCCAGAACCACGTCGTCGTACAGCGAGACGTTGTTCTGAATCTTGCAGCCATCGCCCACCACGGCCCGAGCGGCGACAAACACGTTCTGGCCCAACACGCACCGAGCCCCGATGCGAGCCCCCGCCATGACGTGGCTGAAATGCCAGATCTTGGTGCCCTCGCCAATCTCCGCGGGCTGGTCGATGACCGCGGTCGCGTGTGCCCAGTAGCTCACGGATGGAGCTGCCTAGTAGACGATGCCCAGCCTCCCGAGGACCTGGAACTTGGTGTAGCTGACGCCGGGCGCGGGATCGGTCGCCGAACGGTTGCTGTGGTTGGCGTCCAAACTGCCATAGACACCGAAGTAGAAGATCTCGGTCAGGAAGTAGTCAGCCGCGACGCCGGCCAGGTAGTACTGGTCCACGCGGCCCTCCGCGGCCCCGCCATGGAACGCGCGGTTCTCGAACCGGCCGTAGAGCGACGCGGACACCCGACGCGCGATGACCTGGTTGAAGGCCAGATAGACGGCGTCGACGTTGTAGAAGTCGCCCAACTGCGGCGAGTTGCGGAAGTCGTGTCGGTACCCGATGCCCGCCTGATTGAGCGCGGAGACCGTGTACATCATCTCCGCGGCCAGGGCGACGGTACCAAAGCCCGAGGGGTTGGTTCCGCCGGAACCATAGAAGCCGTTCGTGTAACCGCCCGCCAGGTTGAGGGCCAGCTTTGGCGTCACGAGGCCGCGCAAACCCGCGATGGCCTTGAAGGGAAAGGAGTTGGGCTGCGTGCTGGCGCTCTCCAGGTAAGTCACCATGCCCTGGGCGACCTGGACGTAGAGCGCGGTCTTGGGCAGCCAGCGCCAGCTCACGTCGAGCACCAGCTCGTTGCCCATGTTGTTGTTGGTGCTGTAGGGCTCGTCCTCGTAGAGGTCCAGGACGTTGGCGTAGCGCCCAATGATCTGGAAGCGGCCCCCGTTCGGCGCCACCTTGAGTTGCACACCCGCCAGGTTGTGGTCGCGCACAATGCCGTCAGGCGCGGGCTGATAGGGGGCGTCCTTGAGCCGGGCGTAGGTGTCGGTGAGGCTGAGGCTGAGCGTCTGTCCCGACGAGAACTCGATCGTGCCGCCCGCGGCCGGATTGATCGCGCGTTGGCCCTTCACGTAGTCGTCGCTGGACAGGTACTCACGGTACTGAAGGGCGGCGCTCAGGTCGTAGTACACACCCGCGGGCCGCGCGCCCCCACGCTCCGCGTTGCTGAGGCTGAAGGCGGGGGTGACGACCACCATGGGCGCCGAGCGCGCATCGTTGGAGTAGAAGACGTTCGTGTCGTAGCCCACCGCCGCGTTGAGGCCCACGTGCAGGAGCGCGCTCTCGTCGAGCCTGATGCCGCGCTGATTGCTCTGCAGCCTGCGCACCGAGGGACCGTAGGAGAGGCTCTCGATGTTCACCCCGCCCGAGGCGGTACTCGCCATAGCCACCTCGGCCCGGGCAGGGGTGGCGACCGCGTACAAAGCTCCGCACGCTAGGACGAGGAGGCGCAGTCTTAGGGACATTGTGGTCGGTTCCGCATGGTCCGTTCGGGCAGCCGAGGTTTGGAGTTCTCTAGTGGCCTCAAGCTACTGCCACGGGCTCGAAGGCGGAGGAGGAGGAGGAATCACCGGCTCCGCCTCGGTGGGCGCCGGCTGCGTCACGTCGAGCTCGGTGAGACCAGGCGGCGTCTCCACCTCGACCTTCGTGGCACCGACGTAGTTCAGGGCCTGGCCAACACACTCCTCGGCCGCGGCCTCGACGGTCTTGATCTTCTGATTGAGGATCGCCACCCGCGTGTAGGAGTGGTGGGCGTCTCCTTCGATGTTGCGGGCCACGGCGTCCGACAGGTTCTGGATCTCGCGATCCATCATGTCGGTCGCGGCCTTGAGTTGGCTGAGCTTGTCCTTGAGGCAGTTGACCCGGATGATGTCCTTGTCCTTCGTCGCCTGCTCCAGCAGACCGGTGATGCGCTGGACAATGGGATCGGCAGCCGCTCGGTAGACGCGGGCACGGGTCAGCATGTCCGATCCGCTGAGTGTGGCCTGCTGGCCCACCGAGATGTCAGCCGGGGCCGGCGGGCCCGCGGCCGGCGCAGGCGTCGGCACGGGGCTCGGCTCGGCGAAGGCCGTCGAGCCCAGAAGAACTGCGAGTCCTGCTAGTTTTAGTCCTCTCAGCATGTGAGCCTCTCACCTACGAATGACGCAGAACGCCGCGGGGCTGTGTGTGGGACATAATGAGCTTGCGGGGTTGCACTGTCAAACCAGCCTATTGCGACGCCTGGAACACGAAGGGGAAGACAACCTCCACCGCCCCGCCGGACGGAGCAGGGAAACGCCACCGGGCCACTAGGCCTTTGATGCAACTGGAGACCTCCGTGTCACCGAGACTATCCTCATCAATCTCGATCCCCGTGACCGTACCCGCGGGCGTGATGGTCCAGCGGACCTTGACCTTTCCGCTCAGGTTGGGGTTGCGCTTGAGGGCGCGCTCGTAGCAGGCCTTGACGGCACCGATGCGGGCGCGGACCTCTTTGGAAACCAGGGAAGGATCGAGCTCGCCGTCCACCGCGGGGGCCTCGCTCTTCACCACGCCGCGGACCTTGCGCTCGCCCGCGCCCGCGCCCGTGTCGGCGCCGGCGATGGATCCGGCCCCGCGCAGACCGGAGATGCTGGCCACCTTGCCGGTCCCGCCGGTGCCTGACTTGACGCCGCGGAGGGCGGCATCGCCGGTCGCCACCGTGAGGCCGCCGACCCCCTGGAAGGCCTTCTCCTGGTCACGGTCCACGTCGCCCTTGCCGAGGACGTCGGCGATGGATCCGGAACCATCGGCCTTGGCGCCCAGGAGCTTCAGGATACCGGTGTTGCGGACCTGCTCGGCCAAGCGCGCGCGGCGTTCGGCATCCAGGCGCGCCTTCTCCTCGGCGGAGATCTCCTTCTTGGGGGCCTTGCTTGCCGAGCTGGCGCTGGCGACCTTCTTCTCTGGCTTCTTCTCGTCGCCCTTCTCCTCCTTGGTGACCTGCTGCTTGGGCGGCTCGGGCGGCTTGGCCTTGACGACCATCTGCACGAAGCGGTCCGGAATCTCTTCCAGGTCCGGCTTGCGCGGCCAGTCAACACTACGCAGGTAGACCACCATGGCCAGGTGGACGAGGAACGAGGTCGCGCCGATGGCCGTGAAGGCCCAGTCCAGGCCCGTGGACCACGAGCCGCGCACCGAGGCGGGAAGCTGCGGCCTGGGCTGGGGCGGAGGCGGGACGACGAACTGGAAGAGAATGGTCAGATCGCCGACCGTGATCTTGCCGCGTGAGCGCTCGTCGAGTGCGAGCACCCAGGCGGCCCCGTGGCGCCGCGCCCGGTTGGCCTGCTTGAGCTGACTCAGCGAGACCACCTCGTTGGCCACGGCGATGCGCGCGTCCATGCCCTCCGCGAAGCGCGCCACGTAGCCCTTGGGCGTGAGCTCGAAGAGCATCCACTGCTTGGGCAATGCCTCGGAGGGAACCGCGAAGGTGCTCTTGCTGGACCACCCGAGGGAGACGCTCTCTCGCTTGCGGATGAGGCGCTCCTCGACGATCCGACCGCCCTGCACGATGCCGATACGCAGGATCCGGGATCTGTGTGCGGGGGCGGTGCTTTTGCCCGCTTGAGGAGAACTCGCCGCTGCCTGCATCGCCATTGAATGGTCCCCTAAATGGTTAGTCTCATTAGAAGGGCGCTTTGTTCACGCTGTCCAGGATCCTGGGCACGAAGTCTTGCTTGAGCTCGTGCCAGTCGTAATTGATGCTGGACTTCTGGAGCACGTAGAAGGCTTCGGGCTTCTGGATCTTGCCTTCGATCACGATTTCGCCCTCGATTTTGTAGATCTTCTTGCCACCCGCGCCACGCTCGACCTTGACCTTGGTCTCCGTGGCGTCGGTCTGTCCGGATGCGGCTGCGGCGGTGTCGGCGGGCTTGGCCGCGCCGGCCTTGCCCTTGGCTTGGACAGGCGCGGCCGCCAGGCCGATTGCAGCAAAGAGGAGAAATGCGCGGGTTGCGATCATGGCGCCTTTTTCCCGGCAGGGGGTGAGCTGGCGGACGGCGGAGCACCGGGTGCGGCACCGGCCGCGGCAGGCTTGCGGGCATCACCGGCGGCCTTCTGGTCCGCGCGCTGCCTCTCCCGCTCTTCCTGTTTCTTCTGACGCTCGATGCGTTTCTGTTCCTTCTTGATGCCTTCCTGAGCTTCCAGAATGTAGGCATCCACCTCGGGCGGGGCCGACTGGCCGACGCTGGCCAGCATCTGCTTGTACTGCTCCAAGTAACCCACGGCGGCGTTCAGCTTGGCCGTGGTGTCCGCGTTCGGCATCTTGTCGGCGTCGAGGTACAGAATGCCGAGATTGAAGATGGCGTCCGCGTAGCGCGGAAAGAGCTGCAAGGCGCGTTGGTATTCGGCCTGCGCCTTTTCGTACTGCCGGGTGCCGCGGTACGCGCTGCCCAGGTTGAGATGGGCCTTGGCGAAGGTCGGTTGAAGCTGGGTGGCCTTCTCCAGCGCCGGCACGGCCTCGCGGTAGTTCTTGGCAATGAGGTACTGCGCACCGAGGTTGTTCCAGAAGACCGCGTCGTCGCCGCGGGCCGCGGTCGCCTTCTTGAGCATCTCGATGGCGCCGGGCGTGTTCTGCTTCTCGATCTCCATGAAGGCGAGCATCTGGTAGATGTCCGCGCGCTCGGCCTCACTGGCCCCCGCGTTCTTCATCATGTCGCCCAGGGTCTTCACCCACTCGTACTTGCCCAGCTTGAAGTAGGCCTTGGCCATGATGAGCATGGCCGGCGTGTAGCGCTCGTTTTTGTTGAGAGCGGCCTTGGCCTGGCTGACCGCGGCTTGATAGTTCTGCGCCCGGTAGTAGCGGTCCGCCGCGGTGACCTCGGCGGTGGGGATGACGGCGGGCGGGGGCTCGCGTCGCTTGCGGGCACCCGCGGCGGGGGGCGCGCCGGTCGCGGACGCCGCCTGCACGGCTGTCTGGCCGGGCCCGACCAGCGTCAGGGCGAGGAACACTCCGAGAAGACCCGATCGCCCCGTCATGGCTGCTCCACCGCTACGCGCTCATCCTTGATGAACGGGAACTCATCCGGCAGGTACTTGGAGAGATTCTCGCGCGCCTTCTTGACGTAGGCGTTGGTCACGCCCAGCACGGCCGCCCTCTCCAGCGTGGACTTCCACTGCCGCTTGGCCTCGTCCTCCACCGGGGTGACGAACTGGTAAATGGCGTCTTTGTACTCCGCCTCGGCCACGCCGCACAGGCCGGGGTCCACCTTGCAGGCCTTCTTGCTCAGCTTCTTGACCTCATCAGGGGGGTTGTCCGCGGCCTTGATGAGCTTCTGCGCGAACTCGTAGAAGATGTCGCCGCGCCGAAGGAAGGAGGCCAAGGTCCAGGTGGCGTCCTTGTAGTCCCAGATCTTGGCGTACTGTTCCTGCAGGGCCTTGGCCTCGGCGGTGAAGGTTTCGAAGGTTCGACGCACCTGCTTGGGGTCGCTGGTGAAGTGCAGCGTCTTGGCCTGGAAGGCCTTGAACTCCTCCTCGAGGATGAGGAAGTCGGCCTTGGCGGCGGCGGCAGCGGCGGGCGAGGCGGCGGGCAGGCGGCGGGCGATGAACTCCTCTCGCACCTGCTTGTAGGCGGCCAGGGTGGCGCGCTTGTCCTTGCCGCGCTCGGCGATACTGGCCAGTTTCAGGTACGCTCCCACGACGTACTCGCCGGCCTGCGGCTGCTTGCCGTAGCGGCGGATCAGCTCGCGAAGACAAGCCGAGTGCTTGGCCGTGTCCTTGGTCTTTTCGTAGGCGTTGCAGGCGAACGAGTAGGCCTGGGCCGAATCGGATGGCTTGTCGGTGAGGGTCTCGGCGTACTTCTTGTAGAGCTCAGCCGCCCGGGCGTACTGCTGGTCGTTGTCGAGCAACTGGGCCGCGATGCCCATGGCTTCTTTGCGGTGCTCGTAGGTGGCGAACTTGGGGTCCGTGGCGATCCTCAGGTAGCCGTTGACCGCCTTCTCGAATTCGAAGAAGCGGTACTGGTTGCGGGCCGCGTTCCAGGTGGCGTCCTTGGCCAGGGCCGAATCGGGGTAGTCGCGCCCCAGGCGCTCGTAGCAGCGGGTCGCCTCGCCGTACTTGAACATCTTTTCGTAGATGACGCAGGCGTTGTTGAGGTTGCTGGCCGCGTCCTGGTCCTTGGGGTTGGCGTTGATAAGGTCCATGAGGTCGAGGGCCAGGCCCTCGTCGAGTTCCGTACCGAGCTTGCTTCGCTGGCCGGCCGCGGCTCCGGCGGCGGGCTTGGCGGCGGTGGCGACCTGGTCGGGCCTGGCCGCCCCGGTCACGATGGCGATACCGCCCGCGCCCTCGCGGCACTGAACGAGCTGCTTGTCCGTGCCCTTCTCTTCGTTCTCGAGGGCGATCTGCAGACGCTTGGTGATGATGTTGGTCTTGACCGAAGCCTTGATCTCCTGGATGCGCGCCAGGTACGGCTTGGCCTTGGGGGACTTGCTGCAGGCGGAGTCACTGAATTTGTCGGTGACCAGGATCAGGCGACCCAGGGCGCAGTCCTTAGCCTCCTCGTCCTCGATGTTGAAGTCGATGAAGTAGCTGGTCAGGATGGCGTCGTAGGCCTTGAAGCCCACCTCGGGCTTGGTCGCGCAGTAGGCGTCGGTGATGTCACTGAGCCGGGCGCGCGCCTCGGGCCACATGCGGTGCTTGAGGAGGATGACCGCGGCCGCGTAGCGCAGGTCCGGCGTGCGGTCGTCGGGGAAGTTGGTGGCGTACCAGTCCATCGCCTCCATGTACTTGGTGTACATGTCGTGCATGGGCAGGGCCGTGACCGGCGGCTTGGTGTTCTTCTCGTCGGGAATGGGCGGATCTTCGATGGTGCGCGCCGCCTTCATCGCGTCGATGAGCTCTTCGTAGGCCTTGATGACCTGGAGGGCCGCGTCCTTCTGATACTTGTTATCGACGTTCGAGTCGCGCACGGCGATGTAGGCGGGAATGGCCTCCTTGACCCGGCCGCCGTAGTAGAGAGCGTCGGCATAGAAGGCGCCGAACTCGTAGGCGCGCTTCGAGTTCGGATAGGCGGCCAGGTAGCGCTCGTACAACTCGGCGGCCGTGCGATAGGTCTGCTGGCACTCGTCCAGCTTTTTGAGGTCGGACTTGTTCTGTGCCCACTTGTCCTTGCACGCCTGGGCGGCCGCGTGGACGTTGGTGGCAGCGGTCAGCAGCGCGTCCTCGGCCAACTGCGCCGCCACGGCCACGGCATCGGGGTTGTCCTTGTTGGCGTTGTACCAGGCGGTGCCCTTGGAGTACGTGCGTCCGAGGACCTCGCGCTCCTTGGCCGCGGCGAGCAGGTTGCGGTCACGCTCGTAGGCCTTGACGATCTTCTCCTGCAGCGTGGGCGCCTCGGCGAAATACGGCCAGTTCTGCAGGATGATTTTGTAGACCGCGATGGCCTCGTTGTACTTGGTGGTGTCGAAGTACATGTCGCCGAGCCGCTGGAAGACCTCCTTGACGTGCGGCTCGTTCTCGCGGCCCCGGTAGAAGCTCTGGGCGCGCTGCAAGCCGGTCTCGGGATCGGGGAGCGTGTCGCCGTCCCAGTCGGGTTCCGAGAAGCTGATGCCCAGGTACTGGATCGCTTCCGGCCGTAGGTCCGAGCCGAATTTGTCGCCTGAGGCCTTCTTGCTGTCGGCCCACTTCACCAGGTTGTCGAACTGACGAATGGCGTCCAAGAAGCGGTTGTCGCGGTAGTACGACCAGGCCAGCTTGTAGATGGCCTTGTCGTAGTAGGACGAATCCCTGAAATCGAGCACGCGGCTGTAGGCCGAGATGGCCAGCGCCAACTCGCCCGCGTCGAAGTGCATTTCGCCCACGCGGGTCCAAGCCTCGGGGAGGAACTTGGAATCCTTCTTGATGGGTGTGCACTCGTTGTACTCGTCCGAGACGGGCCCCTTGGCCATCCCCGTGGACGGGGCGACCTTGGGCGGCGGGTCGAGCGGGCGATAACGATTGCCGCACACCAGGGCCAGCAAGGCCTGCTTGGCCTCCGGCTCTTGCCCCATCTCACCCAGGCAGAAGCCGAGGAGGTAGTAGGTCGCGTCCAGCAGGCGGTAGTTGGGGAACTCGACCAGAAGCCGCCGGTAGAGGTTCACGGTCGGCGTGTAGTCGGGCTTGGGCGACGGCGTGGTTGGCGGATTGTCCGAGTCGAGCGCCTTCTGGTAGCTCTCTTGCGCCGTGAGGAACTCGTCGGCTGATCGTTCGTAATACAGCTCGGCCAGACGGAACATCACGTCCGGCGTCCACTTGCGATCGGAGGGGTACTTGCGCAGGAAGCCTTCGAGGGCGGCGATGGCGTCGATCCGCCGGGCCTTCTCCTCTTCCTCGTGCAGGGCAATTTGCGGCTCGTATTTGGAGCGGATGGCCCGCATGCGCTCCACGTAGGCGCGCTTGATGACGCCCGTGGCTGCCCCGCGAAAACCCGTCACCGCCTCGGAAAAACGGGTCATGTCCTCCGCCAGCTCATCCAGGACCTTGGGGTCGGGAACGAAGGCCGGCTTCCTCGGTGCGGCCCAAGCGCCGAGCGCCGGCAACGCAACGGCGAGGGCGGCCACACAACTCAGACCCGTCCGCCTCACTTGTCATCCTCCAGCAAGGCGCGGAAGTCTTCCTCTGCGCTCTTGAGCTCCATCTTCTGCTGGTTAATCAGTTTGGAGAGTGTGCTCGTGCGCTGATCCTTGAGGCCCCAGGCCACGTCGACCAGGCCCACGTCGGATTGAACAACGATCTCGTAGAAGCGATCGGTGATCTTCCCCAGCATGGCGAAGGCCAAGCCGCCACCCAGGCTGCGGGACTCGTTGAGAAGCGCGTCGAGTTTGCCTGTGGCGCCTTCGAGCTCGCCCTTCTCCGCCGCGAGGTTTTCCCTGAGGACCACCACGCGCTTCTGCGCGGCCGCATCGACCCGGTGGTCGAGCTCCGTCAGCTTCTGTTGGACGGCGTCGGCGCGGCCCAGGATGTTGGCCATGCCATCGAAGTCGGCCTGGTCGCCGCCGCTCAGTCGCGGGCGGGCGCGCTGGTAAATCTCGCGCTCCCGCCGCATCACATCCAGGAGCTGGGCGATGGCCCCACGGTCGCTGTCGCCGGTGGCCGCCGCGACGGTGGCCTCGCGGGTCGCCTCGGCGATCTGGTTGCGCACCTGCTCGTTGGCGCCGCGCAGTTCGGCGATGGCCTCGCGCAGGCCCTCCACCGGCTTGGTGAGGTCATCTGGGTTGATCTTCTGCTCGGCCCGCGACTTGATGAAGTACTGCTCGATGGCCACCAGCTCGGCTTCCATGCCCTGAATCTCGACGTTGAACTCAGAGGCCTCGCCGTCCAGACGCTCGAGATCGGAGCGGGCGTGTTTTTCCCGGTCCTTGAGGCCGCTGACCGTCATTGGCAGATCCTTGAGCTCCGCCTCCAGGGCGGCTCGCTCCTTGGCCAAACGATCCAAGCGGGCCTTGTCCTCGGCCGAGAGGGCGCCCGCGGTCAGGGACTGCAGCTTGGCGATGAATTTGGTGCGAATGTCGACGATCTGGTTGAGCACTTCGCTCGACTGCGCTCGGGCCTGGGCCAGGTCGGGGAAGATGCCCACCTTGAGTCGACCGCCCACCGCCATCTCCAGTCGATTGAGCGTCTCGGCGGAGGCCTTCAGGCTGCGTTGCAGCTCACCCACATCCTCGGTCAGCGCCACCACGCGCGCCACCTCGGGGTCGGACCTGACGTACTTGACCGCGTCCTTGGGCACGAACAGGGCGACGTCGAACCTCTCCATGCCCTTGCCGATGAGCGACTCGAAGTACTTGGGATCGGCTTCGCACTTGTCGAGGGTCAGGCGAAGTTGGCGGTGGATGGGTTCGAACTGGTCGCGCGACTTGAGAAACGCGTCGTTGGCCAGCGAGAAGTTGGCCAGACGAACGTGCAGATTGCCCATGAGCAGGCGCAACTCGGGCGCCTTCGGGCTGTCCTCGTTCTGCAGGAGCATCAAATCCAGAGCGCGATAGGCGGACTGGAAATCGTTGGCCTTGATAGCCGTCCACGCCAACTCATCCATCGCCTCTTGAAAATGCTTCGAGTCGCGGGGAATGGCGTTGTAAGCGGCTTTGGCCTTGTCGAACTCGCCCCGCTCGTAGTGGAGGCGGCCGAGGGCCAGGCGGGCCAGGTCCTGCACCTCCTTGTCCGCATCGTTGCGGGGCTGAAGGCGCGTGACCGCGTCGAAGCCGACGACGGCCGATCCCAGGTCGCCGTTCTGGACCAGCAGGGTGGCCAGGAAATAGCGAGCCTGCAGGTGATAGGGGCTGTCGGCGGGAATAGACCGAAAGGCCGTCACCGCCTCGTCGAAACGATCGCGAAAGTAGGCGTACTTGCCGCGCACGTAGGGGACCGAGGGCTCCAGGGACTGCGGCGGTATGGCCTCTAGACGCTTCAGATAATCGTCGACGCCGTCGTAGTCGCCCGTGTGCAGGGCTATTTCGATCAGGCGCTGAAGGGCCTTCTGCTCTTGGCGCGAGCCGGTCTTCTTCTCGACCGCCTGGCGGAGGTAGCGCCGGGCCGAGTAGAGGTCGCGGTTCTGATAGAGCGAGTCGCCCAGAAGAACGATGGCGTCGTCATAGGCGCGCGAATTGGGGTACCGCTCGATGACGTCGAGGAGAACGGTGGCCGCCTCGTCGTAGTTCTTCAGGTTGAAGAGCATCTCGGCGTCGAGGACGCGCCGGTCAGCCACGTTGGGGTCGGTAAGCGGCGCATCCTGGAATTGCGCGGACATGCTGCGGACCCGCTCCTCCAGGTCCATGAGCCGGCCATTGGCGTCTTCCACGTCGCCGGCCCAAGCGCGTCCGCAGGGCAGCGCCAGCCAGAGGGCCGCCGCGGTCATGGTCAGACCCGCCGTGCGCCCGAAACCGCCCCACCGAGCGAGCCACGGTGTACGGCCAGACTGAGAGAGAGGCATCATGGCGTCCTTCGGAGCAGGGCCTACTTCGAGGCAGAAGCGCCGCCGGCTTCGGGCGCGACCAAGTTCACGCGGAAGTCCACCGCCGGCTTGTCCTCCATGCTGGTCGAGACGCCGCCCTTTTCGTAGCCCACCACGGTCAGCACGGTGGCCTTGCCGTCGGCCGCCACGAAGGTGTGGCTTGAGCTGGTCTTGAACTTGTAGCCCTTGAGGTAGCTGAACACACCGAACCCGTGGCCCTGGTACACGAACTGCACGGTGATGGTGTGGTTTCCCGGCTGGATGGCGCCGTTGTAGATGTCGAACTCGGTCATCTCGGACAGGCGCCCCGTATCGTCCGCCTTGTTGAAGATCTGGACGCCATCGAGGGCGTAGATCGCCTTAATGAGCCTGAACGTCGCGCCCATGTCGTTCTTGTGCTTGATCACGCAACGAGACGCGCCGATCACGCCACCGAGGACGGTCTCCTTGAGCAGGTTTAGGCGCGCGCGAGTCCTGAAGACCTGCTCCTTGAGCTCATTCACGTTGCGTTCCAAGGCCTTCAGCCGAACCGTGTAGGCCCCGCCATCCGCCACGGTGGAGGTGCTGGCGGCTGGAAGCGGAGCCGCCGCCGCACTAGGAGCCTCTTTGGCCGCCTCCTGTGTACCCTCCGCCCCCCACGTCGGCGTGCTCAGGCAAACCCCGAACACAAGTAGGGTGCCCAAAAACCCCCAGCTTCTTCGACTCTTCATCTCGCAGCTCCTTCCGAGCTTTCGATCGTTCGAGTTGGACGAACCGCCTCCGCACTGGCGGCGAGAAGTATCCCTCTGTGACAACCGGCTTCAAGCATAGTGTGAGGTGCGGGCCCGTTGGCGTACAGGTCGGCCATCCTATCAGATCCCCGGATCGGGCGCGACGGCCCTGATTCCGGCTACTTCCGCGATACGTCGGCGGAATTCGCGGCCGCCAGTAGGCGCCAGATCTCTTCCAGAAGCTCGGTCACGCCTTCCCCGGTTACCGCGCTGATTCCAAGGAGGCGAATCTGGTGTCGGCCGAAGGTCTTCTTGAGGGCGGCGAGCTTTTCGCGCGTGTCCGGGAGGTCCAGCTTGTTGACCACCACGATTTCCCCCCGGGACGCCATGGCGGGGTCGTAGAGCTCCAACTCCCGGCGTAGGGCCGTGTAGTCACGCCAGGGGGCGCGATCGGGCAGGTCAGCCGCATCGAGCAGGTGGACCAGGACCCGCGTGCGTTCGAGGTGGCGTAAGAAGCGCTGCCCCAGGCCCGCGCCCTGGTGCGCGCCTTCGATCAAACCGGGCACGTCCGCCACCACGAAGGACCGCTCGCCCGACAGCCTGACCATGCCTAGGTTGGGCACCAGGGTGGTGAAAGGGTAGTCGGCGATCTTGGGACGGGCCGCGGAGATGCGGGCGATGAGCGACGACTTGCCCACGTTGGGGAAGCCCACCAAACCCACGTCGGCGAGGAGCTTCAGCTCGAGACGGATGACCCGCTGCTGGCCGGGAGTCCCGGGCTCGGCATGGCGAGGGGCCTGGTTGGTGGCGGTGGCGAAGTGGATATTGCCGCGGCCCCCCTTTCCGCCGCGGGCCACCACGAAGCGCCGAGCATGTTCGCGCAAATCGGCAATGAGGGTTCCGCTCTCATCGTCGTAGACCTCGGTCCCCGCGGGGACGCGCAAGACGAGGTCATCGCCCTTCCGCCCGTACTTGTCCTTGTTCCCGCCCTTCTCCCCTGAGGGAGCGGTGTACTCATGTCGGTAGCGGTAGTCGAGCAGCGTGGACAGCCCCTCGTCCACCAGGAGGACCACGTTGCCGCCGTCGCCGCCGTCACCGCCGGCGGGACCGCCCTTGGGGACGAACTTCTCGCGACGCCACGCGATGGCACCATCGCCGCCGTCGCCGGCACGCAGCTCTAAGCGCGCCTCGTCGATGAAGGCGGTCATGGGGCCTCTCTGGCGATCCCGGCACGGGCCGGGACTGCCCTACGCCTCGATGCTGACCAGCTTGCGGGTGCCGGACTGGCTGAACTTCACCTTGCCGGTCTTCAGCGCGAACAGGGTGAAATCACGGCCCATGCCCACGTTGTTGCCGGGGTGGAAGACGGTACCCACCTGGCGCACCAGGATGTTGCCGGCCAGAACCTCTTGTCCCGCGAAGCGCTTGACGCCGCGGCGCTGCGACTGCGAGTCGCGGCCGTTTCGAGAGCTGCCTTGACCTTTCTTGTGAGCCATGGCTCTACGCTCCTGCCTTGATGGCCGTGATCTTCAGAGCCGTGAAAGGCTGACGGTGTCCTGCCTTGCGACGGTAGGACTTGCGGCGCTTGTACTTGAAGATGACGACCTTCTTGTTGAGCCCCTGCTCGACGACCTCGGCCTCGACGCTAATGCCCGAGACCTGAGGCTGGCCTACCTGAACGTTGCCGCCATCGTCAGCGAAGAGCAGCGGACTGAAGGACAGTTTGTCCCCCGGCGAGGCCGCGAGTTTTTCGACGCGAAGGGTCTCCCCTTCGGCGACGCGGTATTGCTTTCCTCCGGTTTCAATGACGGCGTACATGTTTCAAGCTCCCGAGCGAGCGGCGTAATCTAGTGGAGTTTGTGCATCTGTCAAGAGTCGTGGCGATGCCTCAGCCTTTCCTGGCCCGAATCATCACCGATCGCCCGTGGCCCAGCAGGCCTTCCACCTCGGCCAAGCACGCGATGTCCTCCGCCTGGTCGGCGAGGGCGGAGGCTTGGTATTCGATGAACGACGTGCGCTTGACGAAGTCCGCCACGCCCAGCGGGGACGCGTAGCGCGCGCTGCCGCTGGTGGGCAGGACGTGGCTGGGGCCCGCGAAGTAGTCGCCCACCGCCTCCGAGGCGTGCTCACCCACGAAGACCGCGCCGGCGGCGGTGACCTGCGGCGCCAAGGAGTGGGCATCGGCCAGGGCCAGCCCAGCGTGCTCCGGAGCCAGCCGATTGACCATGGCGATAGCCTGTTGGGCGTCCGCGACCACGAAGGCCACGCCCTGGCCGTCCAAAGCCTTGCGGGCGATGTCGGCGCGCGGCAGGACGGCCAACTGGCGCTCGACCTCGGTGGCGACGCGCTCGGCGATGGCTCGCCCCACGGCGACGAGAACCGGCACCGCCACCGCGTCGTGCTCGGCCTGGGCCAGCAGGTCGGCGGCCACCCAGGCCGGGTTGGCGCTGTCGTCGGCCGCGATCACCACCTCCGTGGGCCCAGCCACCATGTCGATCCCCACGTCACCGTAGACCAGGCGTTTGGCCGCGGTGACATAGGCGTTCCCGGGGCCCGCGATCTTGTCCACGCGCGGGACACTCTCGGTTCCATAGGCGAGGGCCGCGATGGCCTGCGCCCCGCCCACCAGGAACACGCGATCGACGCCGGCCACCAGAGCCGCGGCCAGGGTTTCCGGCGAGGGGCCGGGCGTGGTCATGACAATCTCGGGCACACCTGCCACCTTGGCGGGCACCGCGGTCATGAGGACGGTGGAGGCCAGGCAGGCCGTGCCACCCGGCACGTAGAGGCCCACGCGCGCCAGCGGGGTTACGCGGCAGCCCAGGCGAACGCCGGGCTCGTCGAGCTCGTAGGATTCGGGCACCTGGCGGACGTGAAAGGCACGAATCCGCTCGGCGGCGCGCACCAGCGCCTCTTGCACGCGCGGACTGACGCGAGATGCCTCAGCTTGCCACTCGGCCCGGCTGAGCTCGACGCTGGCGAACTCGCGGCGTTCGAAGCGCTGCGTGTATTCCCGCAAGGCCGCGTCGCCGCGGGTGCGCACATCGGCCACGATGGCTCGGACTGCGCTCTCGATGGCGTCGGGCAATGCAGCGGCACGAGCCTCCAGGCGCGTGAGCCTGGTCTGGAAGTCGGGATCGCCAGATGAACAGATGCGCAGCATGGGGCTGACCTTAGCAGATC
>JAEXQJ010000394.1 GCA_023438785.1 Pseudomonadota bacterium | reverse complement strand
AAGTCCTTGGTCAGGTCCTGGGTCGAATCGGCCGTCGGGGTCATGATGGTCGCGAAGCACATGGTGTCGTCGTCCCAGACTTGCGACATGACCATCTTCTTACCGGGGGCCCAGATGTACGCCATGCGCCCGATCGCCAGATCCTTGAATCCCTCGCCCTTTTGGGCGCTCTTGCGCCCGATCTCCATCGTGTGGCGGAAGGTCTCCTCGCTCCAGCGCGGACAAGTGACGGTGTAGGCCGCCGGGCTTCGATCCTTCATCAAATCGCAGGTCGCGCCGGCCACGGTCATGGGGGCACCCGGCTTCGACCCCGAGAGCGTCAGCCCGTGCTTTTTCTGCACGTCCTCCGGAATCAGCTTGGCGCAGTCGAGCGCGATGCTCTTCGCCGCCGGCTCAGGGGCTGCCGGCGCGGCAGCGGGACGGGACGGGACAGCGGGCGGAGCCGCCGGCGCCGGTACCTCCTTGCGCTTGCCCGAGCAAGCCGCCATCAACAGCACGGCCCCTGATGCCACCAGAATCCGCTTCGTGTGCTCTCTCATGCCGCGAAAATACGTGGCCGGCCGCCGCGTGGCAACCGCGGCCTGAAGGGGCGTGCACCGGTACAGGCGCCAGCATGGCGTCAAGCCGGGGCCGACTCAGAGCCGTCGACGCTCAGAGGTTCTCGGGGAACGAATAGGCCTGATTCACCGTCCCCAGAATCACACCCAGCATCTTGATGACCGCCGAGGCGAGCGCACCGGTCACCACCAGCCCTATCATCATGAACGCTGCGACGCGGGCACGGCTGACCACCGACTCCCACTGGTCGGTGGAGATCTGGACAAACGTGCCTTCCAAGGTTCCCGTACGCTCGCCCGTCGCCACCTGGCCCAGGATCTCCACCTCGAACAGGGCGAAAGCAGCCAGCGCGGAGTCCAAGCTTTCACCGCGGTCCAGACGATCCAGGGCCGCCGCGACGAGCGGGGAACGGGAGGGGCTGGCCATGGCCTGGGCGCCGAGTTGCAGAACCCGGCGCACCTCCAAGCCGGCTCCCAGGCCCGAGCCCAACGCCGCTGCCAATCGCGCGCCATAGAGACTCCGGCAGAGGCGCCCCCACACCGGAAGGCGCAGCACCACGCGATCGACGGCGGCATCGATCCCCCACAACGCTGACAGAAGGGGCATGCAGAACAGAGTCGACATGGTTCCGAGGACCAGCGCCAGATTCTGCGCAAGACCACGCGCGTAGAGTTGGCCCATGCTGCCGGCACACGCGCCCCCAGCGAGGGAGCCGGGCAGCGCAAGCAACGGGCCCACGAAGACCAACCCCGCCAGCAGATAGAGCGGATAGATCGAAACCGCGAGCAGGCGCCCCACCCCGCGCTTGATGTCTTCGAGTTGCTGCACCCGGGCGGTCAGGACTTGTTCCAGGCGGCCAGTCTCCTCGGCACCGCTCAGCAAGACGCGAGTCAGCGGATCGACGAGCTCGCCCAGCGGCTGCAACGCATTGCCGAGTGAGGCGCCGTCGCGCAGTGATTGAGAGACCCGTCGGAACCGGGACGAACGGTCTCGACGCAAATCCTCGAAGGACGAGGCGAGAGGCAGGCCGGACTTCACCACGGCCAACATCTGGCGCGCAAAAGCCAAGCGGCGGCGCAAGCGCAGAAGGGAGAGCACAGGATGACTCTCCCAGGCGGTCGCCAGTCGCACGGACCAGCTTGCGCGCCGCTGCCTGAGCAGGGCCACGCCACGAGAAGCCGCGGGGCGCGCCAAAGCCATGGCTCCAGGATAGGCGGGGCCGCGCCGCGGATCCACGGACTGATTTCGGGCCCTAGGGCGAGTTGGCCGTGGTGGCCGCGACGCCTTGGGATCTGAGGGTGACTTTGTCGATGCAGCAGCGGAGGCCGTCGGCCGACACGCGGGGAGAGGTGAAGTAGTCGTTGGCGCCGCGCTGGTACGGTTGGCAGGCCGACTTGGCGGGCGACGCGAAGGTGATGACGGATGAGGTGAAGATCACGTCGGCCAAGGGCTTGGAGTCGTATTCCTCGATGACGAACTCCGCGCTGGCCTGGGCCTGGCCCAGCATATTGATGGTGTACGAAACCGACTGGGCGTTGCGCCGGTTGATCACGGTCTGGGTCCAGTCCGTTCCGTTGAGCGCGAAGCGCATGTCGAGCGTATCGCCGGGCGTGACATTCATGCCCGGGCCGCCGTGGCAGTCGTGATAGGCCGCATAGTTCGGGGACGAGGTGGAGATGTTCGTGTTCACGTACTCGCCCGAGATCCACCACGACGCGTACGACTGGGCGGGTGCGTACGGCGCGCAGGTGGGGCCCCAGGTGAGCACCGGCTGCAAGACGCCGTTATCGAGGGCCGAGAAATTGGCAGCCCCGCGCAGCGGTTGCAGTCCCGGCCACAGGAAGAGCGTCCCGGAGGCGGGCGGCTTGTCCGGCACAACCATGGTCGTGGTGAGCTCGACGATTTGGTTGTCGGTCGGGACGAGGAGTCGCACCCACCCGTAGTCCTCGACCCTGGTCGTGGTGCTGTCCGCGAGAGTGGTTCCGCCGGCGCAGGGGTCGGGATTGGTTCCCGAGCCGTCAGCGCCCGCGTCCTCCGGGGGCAAGCCACCATCCGCCGTGATCTTGGCATCGGGACTGCCGCCCGTGTCGCCGCCTCGCCCTCTGTCCGCCCCACCGCGGCTGTCGGTCGCGTCCGCATCCGCTGAGCGCCCGAGGGCGGCCCCCGCGTCTCGTCCTGGGCCGCCCTCAGCCGTTGCCCGCGCATCGGGCGTGCCGATGGCATCGGCATTTCGCCCCGTGTCCGCACCGCCTGTGCGCGTGTCCGCCCCCGACGTGGCGGCGTCGCCTGCGCTGACCGGGCCGGAAGACGGCTCATCACATCCGGCCGCCATCGCCACCACTGCCGCCGCCAACACAGGGACAAAGTCCCTCAGCGCCGGTGACCTGAAAGACCATCGGCCGCGCCGTCGAGAGCTCGTGGTGCGCATACCCCGTGCGTTCCTTTCCTTCAGCCCCTCTCGCGGGCAAAAGACACGCGAGACAGGATACCGGCTTCTCGTCGCGGCGGGCGACTCATGAAGAGGGACCCCGTCGCGAAGAAGATCCGCCCGGAACGCGTCCGACTCAGGCATCCTCCGGGAAAGGCAGGAGGGCGGCAGCCCCGACAATCTCGCCGCCGGGGCCGAAACGACTCGACTAGATGACCCGAGAGTCTGTAGCGGAGAAGGCCAAGGCGAGTCAGCGCCCGTAGCCCGCTGCCACGATGTTGGCTTGAACCGCAGCGTCAGCTTCGTCGGTCGCGTAGCCAGCGGTCATCGCGCCCTCGAAGAAGTCGCCCACGGCCGCAAAGCTGTTGTCCCCTCCGGTGCCGAGGACAATCGCGCCCTCCTTCTTCATGGGATCGTAGCCGCTGGGGTACGCGCCCTCATAGACCGTCGTCAATGAGCCCGCCTGGGAATCACCGACCTTGATGGCCAAGGTGTGGGGCTTGCCCTTCAACATGGCAGTCACGTAGTCGGCCGTGATCGGCTTGACCCCCGCATTGAGCCCAGGATTCCTGCCCGTGAACAGGCCCTCCTCCAGATCCGCCATGACCCAGGGCCCACTACCCTCACCCCTGCCCCACGAGGTGCAGCTACCGAAATAGATCGCCTCCATGGTGGCGGGGCCGTTGTTCAGACTGTTCGTCTCCGCGTTCCCATAGTCGAAGCAGCACTTGTCGTTGAAGTTCTTGCCGTTCGCGACCATGTACATCGATTCCGGTTCGTCGCCTTTGGCGGTGCCCACGGCCGCGTTGTTGCGGTAGCCGTTACCGGTCATGTTGGTCTCACCGGTGATGTGGATGCCGTAGACGGTCTTGCCGCCTATCTTGGTCTTGACACCGAAGGCATCAACCTCCTTGGCGCGGTCTCCGATCCAACCGCCCGACGTCAGAGTCAGGTCGTTCTTCTTGGGCGACTGATCGTAGATCTTGGAGATGGTGCACTTGGAGTTGGCACAGAAGGTCTCCTGCACAGACGCGTCGGCGATTCCGCCAGGCGAGAGGACGCCGATGTCTTGCACGGCCTTGTCCGCTCGCCGCACCTGGTAGAGCTTGCCGTCATATGCGGCGTAGAGGGCCCGCACCGTGCTGTGCGCGGCAACGCAGGGCGTATTTCCGTCTCGATAGATGTCGCAGGGGCCCTTGCGATTCTCCGCGCCGGAATCTCCGCCGGCCGTACCCGAATCGGCAGCCGACGCGTCTCGCTTCGCATCGCCGCCGGATCCACCGGTAGTCCCACCTGCGACGGTGCCACCGGCTGCGCTCCCGCCCGACGCGGTGCCGGACCCGCCTGCCCCGCCTGCCTGGCCGCTGTTACCACCACTCGACGCGCCTCCGCCGCTTGTGCCACTGCTTCCACCTGTGCTGGCACCAATTGAGCCGCCGGTGGTGCCCGTCCCGCCTGAGTTGGTCGAACCTCCGCCCCCTGTCCGCGTGCCTGTGCCGCCTGCTCCACTCGCCCCCCCGATCGCGGGTGCGCCGCCTGATCGCGTTGAGCCGCCCGAACCTGACCCGTTGGACGAGCCGGAACTCCATTTCTCACAACCCTCGGCGATGAGCAGCATCGCCAGCAGCGTGACGAGCCACGTCGCGCGTCTCGAGGGCCGAACGTTCACGCTTGTCCGACACTGTTCTGCCATGAGGTCCTCTTCGCTGGTTCTTTCGGGATTCGGGAGAACGACTACTTGCCGTACACGCTCACGATGCTCTTCTGGATCGCGTTGTCGACTGCGTCGGTGGTCTCGCCCGCGATGACGGCGCCTTCGGAAAAGCCGCCGGTGCCGTTGGTGTCGCCCGCGCCACCTTCGCCCAGTCCCAGTCCGCCCTCTTGTTTGAGGGGCGAGTATCCCGCTGGCAGAGTCGGCAGGTCGATGCTGACCGCGAGACTCCCCGATTTCGCGTTTCCGGCCTTGAGCGCCCAGTGCTTGACCCCATCGTGCTTGAGAAGCGCCGTGACCACATCGAACGTGATGGATGGATTGGGGTTCTCGCCGGTCGTCGTACACTCGGCGCTGGGAGCAGCCCCGGAGCCACACTTGGCGATATTCCCGGCATACACGCCCTGCTCCCAGTCCGCCATGACCCACGGACCGCTTCCCGTGCCCTTGGACCAGAATTCGATCTTCGAGAAGTTGAGAGCGCTGAGCGTACCCGGTCCCGTGTAGTGGATCCGCTTTCCGGTGTTGCCGTAGTTGAAGCAACAGTTGTTGTTCAAGTACTTCGAGTGGAAGATAGCGTACGTCGTTTGGGGATCGGCATTGATGGGCATGTTCTTGGTCTTGTCTCGGTTCCTCAGGCACTGAGACTTCGACTTCCACATGGCGCCAGTCTCGATGGCAATGGGCAGCTTTGATCCGTCCGACAGCTGCATGTAGTCGATGGCCATCAGGTCGCAGAGCTTGGCGGGTTCACCGTTGTCCATCGGGGCATTCGCGGCGGTGTCCCCTCTCCACATGTCGTTGCCGTTGCCGGACTGGTCATAAAGCGTGGTGACCTTGCAGGTCGTGCCCGAACAGAAGGAGTCCAGGGCTGCCATGTCCACGATCCCTGTCGAGGCGACGATTCCAATGTCTTTCTCCTGCTTGTCCGAATCGCGCAGGGCTTTGAACAGAGGCCCCTTATAGGACGCGAACAGGACGCGGGTCATCGCGTGAGCGGCCACGAAGGGCGTGCCCGCGGCCTTGGCCACATCTCCAGGAAGGCCGTCTGTGACGACGGTCGTCCCACCGGCGCCGCCGGTCCCCGCGCTCCCGCCACTACCGCCGAC
>JAEXQJ010000363.1 GCA_023438785.1 Pseudomonadota bacterium | reverse complement strand
TCTTCGACCTCAGCCTTGAGTTGGTCGTGGCGCGCGCGCAGGGCCTTGTTCATCGCCCGACCGCCGAACCAAATCAGCAGGAAGAGCAACACGCCGAAATTCAGGAACTGGAGGGCCAGTTGCTTGGCATTGATGCCGCCGTGCCCGCCGTGGCCGGCCGCCTCGCCGTGGCCGGCTGCCTCACCATGGGCCGCGGCCTCGCCGTGCGCGGTCCCTTCAGCGGGGGCGACCTCGCCTTGCGGTGCCTCGTGCTGCACCTGGGCGACCGCGCCCGGCACCGGCTCGGTGGCGGTGGGCTGGTCACCCTGCGGGGGCTCCTGGGCCCGCGCCGCGCCGGCGCCGAGAAGGAGGGTCGCAACAGCCAGGGTGGAAATCAGCCGCCTCACGACGCCAACCTCCTGCCCAGGGCCTTCTCGGCGATCTCTCGCCCCAGCTTGCTGGCGCTGATGGCCAGGTTGCTGCGCTCTTTGGCCAGGGTCGCGTCCAGCTTGACCCTCGCGTCGGTCAACATGACATGGGCCGCGGCCTGGGCATCGCCGATGATCTGTTGCTCTTTTAGCTGCGCCTCGGCCCTGGCCTTGGTCCGTTCGGCGCTGGCGCCTCGGCGTGCCTCCTCCACCTGCGCCTCGATGCGGGCCAGACGGTCAGCCGCCTCGGCCTGCAGCCGCTCGGCGTCGCCGCGTGCCCCTTCCACGCGCTTGACTCGCTCGTCGCGGACGCGCAGGTAGGGCTTCCACAGCCACTGGGTCAAGATGAAGGCCAGGACCAAGAACAGCCCCAGCATGACGAACACCGTGCCGTCGATGTCCATGAGCTGCTGATCAGCGGCCTGGGCAGGGGCGGCTTCGAGGAGACAGCGAAACGACATCACAGGTTACAGCCTCGTTTTCAGCTGGTGAGCAGGGTCGACGGCGCCTCTGGTGCCTTCGAAAGACAGCTTGCCTTCGAACTCACGGCCACGGCCAAGGAGACTGGTGAGCTGCGGGGAGGCAACCGCCTCGGCAGTTGCTGACTGCTCGGCATTGGCCATGGCGGAGCAGACCCTACAACTCTCCCCCGGTGAAGGTCAACGCGCAGGCAGCATTCCGCGGTGGAAATTTCGCCATGGTTTCGCCGCACGCTTTTGGGGAATCCGCGCGGGCCGGGCGCGTTAGCGGCCCCGCCTGGTTGCAGCGCTGGCCGGTGCAGTCAGCACCTCGCGGCACGCGACCTCCTCGCACGAGGCGGGGTCAGTACCCCGCGGGCGCTCCGCCACTGCGCGGCTCGCCAGTGGCATCCAGGCCCGCGGAGCCGCGCACGATCAGGTTCACTTTGCCGATCTTCTCGCGGACCACGAGCTGTTGGCCCTTGGCGCGCAGCCCGGCCAGCGTCGGGGCGGGCAGTTGGGGTTCATGGTGCAGCAGCGGGGGCGACCACTGGTGATGGATGCGAGGGGCATTCACCGCCGCGCGGGCGTCCATGTGGAAGACCAAGACATCCAGCAGCACCTGCAGCGTGCTGCTGATGATGGTGGGTCCCCCGGCGGCGCCCACCACCACCTCCACGCCCCGGGGGCCCACGGCGATGGTGGGTGACATGGATGACAGCGGGCGCTTGCCAGGCGCGACCGCGTTAGCCAGGCCGGTCTGCAGCCCGAAAGCGTCGGGTTTGGCAGAGGTGGCGAAGTCATCCATCTCGTCGTTGAGGACCACGCCCGTGCGACCGGCCATCACATGCGCCCCAAATTCCAGATTGATGGTTGTGGTCAGGGCCACCGCGTTGCCATCCGCATCGACGACGGAGATGTGCGCCGTGCCCGCATCTTGCGCCGGTGCCGCGGGTCGTTCGTGGTCCGAGCCGTAGAGCTCTTGCGGCAGCACGCGATCGGGCTGAATGCGCGCCGCCAGCTCATCCAGATAGGCGCCATCCAGGAGGCGCTGCACAGGGACCGTGACGAAACCCGGGTCGCCCAGGTGGCGACTGCGATCCGCAAAGCCGTGCTTGAGCGCCTCGGTCAAGAGGTGCAGATACGTGGGCGAGGAGGGCGCCGCGTCCCAGGGCTCGCGCCGTCGGGCCAGGATGCCCAGGGCCTGGGCCATGAGCACACCGCCCGAGGAGGGCGGCGGCATCAGGTAGATTTGGCGGCCGCGAAACCGCGTGACCAGGGGTGTGCGCTCCACGGCGCGGTAGCGGGCCAGGTCGTCGAGGGTCATGGCTCCCCCGCCCGCCGTCACCGCCGCCACGATCTGGCGCGCCACCGGCCCCTCGTAGAAGGCCGCCGCCCCCGCTCGGCGCAGCTGAGTCAGGGTCGCGGCCAGGTTGGTCCGATGAAGAAGCTGACCGGGCCGCAGCCGGCGCAACTGGGGCGCCGGGCTCTCCAGCGCCTGCACCAGGAAGTCCATTTCGTGCGGATCGCGGCTCAACTGCTGCTTCACGTGCTCGACCAGCCAAGGCGAGGCGGGGAATCCGTGCGCCAGACGCTCGGCGGGCCGCACACACTCGGCAAAAGGCCGCTTGCCCCAACGCCGCACCAGCTCTGCCAAACCGGCCGGCTCGCCGGGCACGCCCACCGCCAACCCGCCGCGCACGGACAGGCTGGGCTGCGCGCGACCGGCGCGCGTGAACGACTCGGGGCGCAGGGCGGCCGGCGCGGTCTCGCGGAAATCCAGCGCGAAGACCTGACCGGTGGAGGCCTGGTAGACGAGAGCCATGCCACCCCCGCCCAGTCCCGAGGCGAAGGGATGCACCACGCCCAGGGCGAGCGCCGTTGCGCAGGCCGCGTCCACCGCGTTGCCCCCGCCCGCCAGAACCCGCGCCCCGATGCCGGACGCCAACGCGGAATCGGAGGCCACCAGGCCGTGCGAGGCGTGCCTGGCCGGGCCGGGGCGGGCCGCGCCAGCCGCGGGGACCAGGCCCAGCAACAAGATGCCGGCACTCAGGATTCGGACATTCATCATTTGAAGGAATTCCACCTCCGGCGTAACCTTTTCCCGCTTCGCAGAGAAGACCCCCATGGACGAACCGTCAAGCACTGAAGCTGGCGCGATCACCCTGCGCATCAAGTTCAAGAGCGAATCGCTGGATGACTTCGTGGCCAAGTACGGGGCCGATGTAAGTGCAGGTGGCATCTTCATCCGCACCAAGCAGCCGTTGGCCGTAGGCACCTTGCTCAATTTCGAGTTCAGCCTGGCGGATTCGAGCCTGCTGATGTCGGGGCTGGGCACGGTGGTCTGGCTGCGCGAGCCAGATCCGGCCCGCCCCTCCAGCGTCCCCGGCATGGGCTTGCGCTTCGACCAGCTCAGTCCCGAGGGCCAGGGCGTGCACCAGCAGTTGCTGGCGCAGAAGGCTCGTCGCGATGGCAGGTCCGGCGCGCCACCCAAGTCGGGGGCCGGCGCGAACAAGGAGTCGACTCGAGCGGGTGCCTCGCCGCTGTCCACGACCACGCCGCCCGCGCCCGCCGTGACCGCCGCATCCGCGGACACGATGGGGGCGCTGGAGGAGTTCGATGCGGGCGGCAAGACCGAGATCGCGAACCACCCGCCGAGTTACTTCTTCGAAGCCGCGGAGAAGGCGCGTGCGGCCGCGGAGACGGCTCCGGACGCCGCCGCACCTCGCGCCCCGCTCGAGAATTGGCAGACCGACGCCCAGGGGCTCGATCCTCCCACCGTCGCTGCCAACTCGCTGGACCTGGCCTGGATGGGCCAGGCGCAAGGCGAGCCGCCCAGTCCTGATTCGCCGATGGCGCCGATGGAAGACGTGCTCATGCAGACGGGCGAGACCCAGACTGAGCCGCCGAAGCCATCACACCCTCTGCCCCACGCGGCCTTGCTCGACCTTCCGCTGGGAGACGAGGGAACGCCGTCCCTGCCCGACAGCGGGGCGTTCTCCGAGTCCGTGCCCACCCAGCCGCTGACGCTGGATTCGAGCGCCATCGAGGCCATTCACGGCGGGCCGGATGAAGCCGTGCCCGTGGAAGCGCCCGACGAGAAGACGGATCAGGTGGCCTCTGCTCACGAGGAGATGCCCATCGAACGCACCGATGGCACCGCGGGTGACGTGGGGGCGCCGTCGCAGACCCGGGACGACATGGCCGCCGCCCCTGCGGAGGCGGATGTGGAGGCGGAGGCGGTCTCCGCCGGCGCGGGTGCCCTGGTCGATAAGCCCAAGCGGAGTCAGGGCAGGGTGCTGGTGCTGGTGGGACTTCTGGCCGCGGTGGGCGCCTTCGCTGGCGTCTACCTCATGCAGGCCAAGCCTTGGCGGACGGCCGGTGAGACTTCATCGCCCTCTGCGCCCGCATCAGGAACACCGGCTTTGGCCCCAGCGCCCGCCCAGCGTGTCGAGGCAGTGGCGCCGCCAGCCGAGCCTGTCCCCGCGCCTGCCGCGGCCAAGCCGGCCGCCACCGAACCCGCGATCTCGACCGAGACGAAGCCCGCGGCGGCCATCGAGGCCAAGCCCGCTTCAGCCGCTGCCTCAGAGCAAGCCAAGCTGGCGGCGGCTAAGAGCCCCGCGTCCGCGCCCAAGCCGGTTGTGGCGGCCGAGACTCCGCCCGTGGCGCGCCCCCTGGCGGGCAAGAAGGCCGCGGCCAAGAGCCCCGAGCCCGGCCCCGCCCCAATCGGTGAGGTGAAGTACATCCTCAAGGTGAGGTCCATTCCCCCCGGCGGCGATGTGCTCATCGACGGTGAGCGGATGGGCCCCACGCCGTTCCAGCGCCGCATCCTGGACACCAGCAAGCCGCACACGGTGGTCATCCGCAGGCCAGGCTACGAGCCGTACGAGCGCACTATCAGCGCGTCCGACAGCTGGATCGTCAAGGGCGAGGAGGCCGTCCTGACCGTCTCGGCCAAGCTGGCCAAGATCAAGGTCGAGGAGCCCGCGGTGCCGAGCGACCCCACCCCGGCATCCGATCCGAATGAGCCTGGCAAGATCTAGTGCTCCGGGCCCGCGCCGCGCCCGGCGCGTGGTCGCGTTGGGCGCCGTGCTCGTGTTGGCGGGCGGGGCCGTGGCCGCGGGCGTGGTGCGTCGCTCGCGATCCCCTGCCAAGCCGCGACCAGCAGCGCATCTGCCACGCCTGGACGCGCACACGCACGTCGACCCGGACGGCTTGGAGCGCGCGCTCAAGGTCATGCAGACGTGGGGCATCGATGGCTTCGTCAACTTCTCGGGCATGAGCCTCGGGCCGCCTCAGTACCTGTTGGAGAAGCAGCTCGAGGTGGCCAAAGCCTCGGGCGGGCGAATCGCCGTGTTCACCACCGTCAACTTCATGAAGGCCCTGCGCATGGCCGCCATGGGCGTGCGCGCCGACTACGGCAACGTTCTGGCCGAGGAGTTGGCGGAGGCCAAGCGGTTGGGGGCCATCGGGCTCAAGATTTACAAGGCGCTCGGGCTGGGCTACCCGACCCCCGATCTGAAGCGGCCTTTGCCAGTGGACGATCCCAACCTGGATCCGCTCTTCGAGAAGGCGGGCGAGTTGGGCATGCCGGTGGCGATGCACACCGGCGATCCCAAGGCCTTCTGGTTGCCCGCCGACGAGAAGAACGAGCGTTGGGACGAGCTGAAGGCCCATCCCGAGTGGTCCTTCCACGGCCAGCCGGTGCCGTCATGGGAGGAGCTTCACGCCGCCTTCGAGGCGCGGGTGGCCCGTCACCCCAAGACCACCTTCATCGGCGTGCACTTCGGCAACGATCCGGAGGATCCGGATCGCGTCGGCCAGATGCTCGACGAGCACCCCAACCTCTACATCGACACGGCCGCGCGCGTGCCCGAGATCGGCCGCCACGACCCTGAGAAGATGCGGCGCTTTTACGAGAAGTACCAGGACCGCGTGCTCTTCGGCACCGACCTGGGCGTGAGCGCCGAGCAGGACGGCATGATGTACGGGTCGAACGGCCCGCTGCCGCCCACTCTGGCCGACGAGGAGCGCTACTTCAAGTCCACCTGGCGCTACTTCGAGACGCGCGACCGCCAGTTCGAATCGCCCACCCCTATCCAGGGCCGCTGGAAGATCGACGGCGTGGGCCTTCCCGAAAAGATCTTGCGCAAGCTGTACTTCGAGAACGCCGCGCGCGTGCTCAAGTGGCGCCCGCCGCCCGGCCCCGTCGTCATGCCGCCCCGACCGACCCAGGCCGCCGTCCCCGCGCCGCCCGCCCCCTGAGTTGCCGCGTCGTTCAGATCGTGCGCAATTTCATCAGAACTCCTTGACGGACCATCCCCGCTTCACATAATCATCGCCTTCCACATTCCGGAGTAGCTCAGTTGGCAGAGCAGGCGGCTGTTAACCGCCGGGTCGGGAGTTCGAATCTCTCCTCCGGAGCCAAACCCCAGGCTCACCCATTTTCGCGCCCCGCTGGTTGACAAAGTCCCACGGGCGCAGGGTAGGCGGAATCCAAAGAGATTCCGGCGTTGTGCGCGATCGTCGTGAGCGAGGCGCGATCTCTGAGAGAGCACGTGAGATTCGGTCAGTGGTGAGAGACGGGGCGGTGGGGCTCTCTGAAGGCGTCTTCGGGGAGAGAGCGGGTGAGAGCGGTTAACGGGTGAAGAGAGTGGTTAACGGCTTCGGCCTGTTTTCAGAATGTTCGCTGTTAACTCTCGGTTCGAATCAGCAGTGGGACCCCAGATGTCCGATGCACCTCACCCCTCGGAGCTCTCTCCAGAGCGCTCCGGGGAGAGAGCGCCAGAGAGCGCTGAACAGGTGAAGAGCGCGGTTATCAGGGGCGGCCGGATTGCTGCTCACCAAGCGTAGGTATCCGGGCTGCGACCACGGGCGTCGCGCTGCGGGCCGCCTGGTTCACAGCCGGAAGGCAGCGCGAGGCCGCGCGTGAGGCCGCCGTCGTGGCCCACGTGGCCGCCCGCGGCGGCGGCGTGGGGCTGGTAGTGGCTCTGGTCACGCTCGGGGCACACCGAAGGCAGCGCCGAACACGGAGCGCAGCAGCTCGGGTACCAGCTCCTCGCATCGAGCGTGCGCGGCCTCATGACGCGCACGGGCCTCATCACGCAAGTGGAGCATTTCGACTAGAAGCTGCTGGTCGAGGATCGGCGGGACGGGCACCTCGATTGCTGCGAGCGCCTGCAACCCCAAGGTACGATTCCGACCGGCACCTCCTGGCGAGGCCTCGCCAAGCGCGGCGAGCCCCTCATCGGTCAGGAAGTAGAAGCAGAGGTACTCGGCGAGCGCCGCTCCCTCGGCAGCAACGCACGTGAGGAATCTATGGGAGCCGACCCGACCCTCGTCCTCGGAA
>JAEXQJ010000358.1 GCA_023438785.1 Pseudomonadota bacterium | reverse complement strand
GCTTCCAGTTGACCGGGGCCAGTTCCAGGACCCGGTCGTTGGACCAGCGGGGCAGCAGGCACAGGAGATCGCGGATGTAGGCCAGCGGCTCGATTCGGTGCATGCGGCAGCTGGCCAGCAGCGAGACGAAGATGGTGTTTGCCTCGGCGCCGTCGTCGCTGCCGACGAAGAGCCAGTTCCGGCGACCGACGACCTGACGACGGAGGTTCAGCTCGCTGGTGTTGTTGTGGATGGGCAGATCGGGATCTTCCAGAAAGCGATACAGGGCCTCCCGCTGGTTGCGCGCGTAGCGGATGCCGTCGGAGATCGGCGACTCATCGAGCACACGCCCGGCCTCCACATCGCACCACGCGAAGACGGCATCGAGCACGGGCTTCGACTTCTCCAGCCGAGCCTCGCCCTTCTTCTTGCGCGGGGACCCGATCAGGCTGCGCTCGATCGCGAAGAGCGCGCCGATGTGGGTCAGCGCGACCTTGGCGCGCTCGGGGTCGGAGGGCATGGCCTTGAAGAAGTAGCGCCTCGCATGGGCATTATGCGGAGCTTGGCATAATGCCCATTATCCCGAGTCGGGAATTATCCGGAGCTGGCCCAAGTCTCCGTCGGAAATGGGCTGCGGGTGCTTGGGATAAGATCTTTCGTGAGCTGCGTGCGTTTCACCCCGCATGGTGCCCAGGTTGCCGACTCTGACTCCACGGGATGATCGCGAGCGAGAGGTCATTCGGGTATGGCGGGCGGGTGGCCTCCGGGACAGCTCGATTGGCGTGTACTTGCACTGGGTTCGGCGTTGGCGTGCACGCTGGGCCAGCCGTGCTGCTGATGAGGTCGGACGCTTGCGCCTGCGGGACGTGTTGGCTTTTGCCAGAGGGTACGTGGGCCCCCGATGTCGGCGCCCGGCTCAAGAGTCCAGTCGGCTTGGCGCCAGCAACGCTCTTCATGCCTGGGCGTGCGCGTTGCGGTCGCTGGGACTGAGCGTTCCTCCGTGGCGGCCACCACCGCTGAGCAAGCGGCCGTCACCGCTCATCCAGGAGTTTAGGGAGTACCGCCGGGCTCACTGCGGCGTCGCCGACGGGTCGCTGGTTCGCGACATGACCACGGCCTCCGCGTTCCTGAAGATGCTGAGGGCACGGGACCGGCGCGTCTTCGACGTACGCGTCTGCGACGTCGACCACTTCGTCGAGACTCTGTCGGCGAGGCTCAGCAGACGGACCGTGGCCGGGCTATGTAGCAGTCTGCGCTGCTTCCTTCGCTTTCTTCATGTCAGCGGACGCATTCGTGTCGACGTTGCCTCGACCGTCGTGGCACCGCGCTTCCGTCTCGACGAGAGGCCGCCTCGCGCCCTGCCGTGGAATGTCATCCGGCGGATTCTGCGCGCCATCCCGCGCGATCAGGCCGAGGGCAGGCGTGACTTCGCGATGCTGTTGCTCATGGCGACCTACGGACTGGGGGCGAGTGAGGTCGTGCGGCTCAGACTCGACGATCTCGACTGGCGTGGACGGGTTCTGCGTACCCGGCGTGCGAAGACGGATGTACCTCTGGCACTCCCGCTTCTTCCGAATGTCTTCCGCGCGATCGTGGCGTACCTGCGGGGTGCGCGGCCGCAGGACTCTCCAGCGAGGGAGGTATTCCTGCGTAAGGGGCTTCCCCATCAGGCCCTTTCCACTGGCGCGCTTCGCCACGTCGTCCGTCGGTACGCTGGCAGGGTGGGGCTTGTCGCTGACGTGATCGGTACCCACGTCTTCCGCCACAGCCTCGCCACCCGCCAGGTGGAGGCGGGCGTGCCTCCGAAGATAATCAGCGACATTCTTGGCCACAAACGGCCAGCGTCAACCTCCGTGTACGTGCGCTTGGCCGTCGAGCGTCTGCGGACTGTGGCCCTGCCGGTGCCACGATGACGGGGATCTTCAACGGCCCGCTGGCCGCGGAATTGACGGCCTTCCTCTCTTTCAAGCGGGCTCGTGGATATGGCTACACGCGCAGTGAATTCGCGCTTCGCAACTTCGACCGCTTCCTGGCGAACTTCACTCGGCAGCGGCGGACCTGGCGCCTCGATGAGGCGATCCTGGCCTGGCTAGGCTGCGGCTGCGATCGCAAGCCGGTCAGCGTCGCCATGTATCTCTACGTAGTTCGAGAGTTCTGGAAATACCTGCGACGGCAGGACCCCAAGCGCTTTGCCCATGGGCCGCGTTGGCCCCATCTGCCCGCCAAATCGGATTTCAGGGCGTATGTCCTCTCAGCTGCGCAAGTGCGCTGCCTCCTGGGCCTCATTCAGCGACTGGACGGCTCCCGCTTCCGCCGGGCCCTCTATCGGGCTCTCTTCCTGGCTCTGTATTGCACCGGGCTTCGCTTCGGCGAAGCGCTGCGCCTGCGAATACGAGACCTGGACCTCCGACGTCGCACTCTATTCGTGGCCAACTCGAAGGGTCGTTCTCGCTGGGTCCCGTTCCACCCCACGCTAACCGCGGAATTGGAGCGATATCTCCGGGAGCGAGAAGCCTTCATTGGCGTCGGCCCGGACCAAGATGATCGGTTGTTTGTCGGCTGCAATCGACGTGACCTACCGATCAGCACCGCGTGGCGGACGATCTCCAGTCTCTTTCGAATGGCAGGTATGAAGCCCGCCCGCGGTCGCGCTGGCCCTCGCCCATACGATCTCCGTCACACCTTTGCTGTCCACCGGCTCACCCGCTGGTATCGACAGGGCGCGGATCTTCACGGGCGCCTGCCTTGGCTGTCCGCCTACCTCGGGCACGTCAACCTGATCGGGACCGAGGCGTATTTGCAGGCCACGCCCCAATTGCTCGCGATCACAGCCGAGCGTTTTCGCCGCCGCTACTCGTGCACACGGAGGCCACGATGAAGCGCTCTTCGTCCAGCTCAGTCCTGCCGCTCGTCCAAAGCTTCTTTCTGGACCATCTTCGCCGGGTGCGGGGGGCCAGTGAGCACACCGTCCGTGCCTACCGAGATTCCCTTAGGCTCTTCTTCGGTTTCCTCGCCCACAACCGGGGGCACTCCATCGCCGATCTCCGCTTGGACGACGTCTCCGCCGAAGCTGTGCTGGCGTTCCTGCAGCAACTCGAGTCCCAGCGTGGAAATACCATCGCCACTCGTAACTGCCGGTTGGCGGCGCTTCGCAGCTTCGCTGACCATCTTCTACGCCACGACCTCACGCGGGCCCAGCAGTACGGGCGAATCCTCGCACTTCCAGCGAAGCGGGGCCCGATTCGCGTCGTCCCCTACCTTGAGCCGGAGGACGTGCGCGCGGTGATCGCTGCCGCTGACGGACCAACCGCCATACATCGCCGCGACCGGGCTCTTCTCCTCTTCCTCTACAACTCTGGCGCCCGGGTTAGCGAGGCGCTCGCCCTCCGTGGCTCCGACCTGCAGATGGAACGGCCACACCAGGTTCGCCTGCTGGGCAAGGGCGGGAAGCACAGAATCTGCCCGCTGTGGGCCGAGACCATCGCAAGCCTCCGAACGCTTCTCCAAAACGGGGCCCCCGACAAGCCTCTCTTCCGCAACGCTCGCGGGACCACGCTCACGCGCGACGGCGTGGCCTACATCATCAGGAAGTACGTGACTCGCGCGGCCGAGCGGCGCCCGACCCTTCGTCGCCAGAGGGTCACTCCCCACGTGCTCCGTCATAGTTGTGCGGTCGCCTTGCTCCAGGCGGGCGTCGACGTCTGCGTGATCCGCGACTACCTCGGTCACGCCAGCATCGCGACCACCAGTCGATACGTCACCACCAATCTCCAGATGAAGCGTGACGTCCTTCAGGCCTTCTGGTCGAAGGCGGGCCTCGACCATCGCCTCGCTCCACGCTGCCGCCCATCGCCCAGTCTCCTGGCATTCCTGGAATCCCTATGAGGGCCAGCCATTATCTGGAGTCACTCCGTCGCCGCCCCCTCGAAAACGCGCGTCCACGCCCGATGCCGCCGGCCAGCTCCGGATAATCCTCAACTCGGGATAATGAGCCCAGCAGCCGACCTCGACCACGTTCGCGGCGTACAGGTGGTCGTAGACGGCGTGCGCGTCGGCGACCAGATAGCCCTTGTAGTTGGGCAGGAGCTTGTCCACCGCGTCCTTGTCGTGGTGGCGCGAAAACCGGTACAGCACGTGGCGCTCGGGCGCGACGACGACCCAGAAGTGACCGTTGCGGCATTTCTCGGGCGCCTGCACCAGGACGCCGGTCGCGTCCACGCACAGGTATCGTTGCGTGAGCGCATCGGCAAACATGGCCGCGAGCAGGGGGCGGGCCAACTCGGCCAGTCGCTCGTGCCACGTGCAAATCGTCGAGCGCGCGATGTCCAGCCCCTCCCGACCGTAGATGCCTTCGAGGCGATGCAACGGCTGGTGATCCCACCAGCGGCGCACGATCGTGTCGGCCAACATGCCCGGCCCGGCGGTGCCGCGCGGAATGGGCAACTCCGCGGCCTCGGCCATCAGCACCGGTGCGTCCTTGCGGTCGCGGGCCTTGCGCACGTACTTCGGGTAGACCAACTCGACCACCACGCTGGACGCCGGACGACGCTCGAGCACTTCGCGGCGCTCCTTGTCGATGCACACGAAGGCATCGAGCCCTTCGCGCTCGACCTCGGGCGGATTGACCTCGATGGTCACGCGCGGCAGGTCGGCAGGCAGCGGTTTGCGCGCGGGCCGCCGACGCTCGTGTGCAGGAATCAGCTGCTTGGCGGTCGCCGCGCCGCCAGGCTGGCTGCCGAATGCCATCTCCAGGATGGCGAGGGACAACTGCGCGTCGTTGTTGGGCAGGCGCTCCGCCTTGTGCCCGAGCAGCCCGCGGCGCAGGCGCTCGTTCTCCCTCGCGCAGATGAAGCACGAGCTTGCGATATTCATCGCGCTCGGCAGTGACCGTGGCGAGATTCGCCTCCAGCTTCACCAGTCGCTGCTCGATGTTGAGCGCCTCGCTCACGGCATCGAGAAATGCAGGGGCGAGATCGACCTGTCAAGCCTGCACGCGCTTCTCGTCCGAGAATTTTCTCTCCTTTCTCATTGGGGCGTGCCACGCCCGCAAGCATCCGCGCCAGCGCGACACCATCAATGCGAATCGAGCGCGCACCATCGGTGCCCACCGGCACTTCGAACACTGCACGGTGCAGTCGCTTGTAGAGCAGGCAGAGCCCATTGCGCTCGAACCACAGCAACTTCAGCCGCGTCGCCTTGCGACCGCCGAACACGAAGAGCGCGCCGCCCTCGACGGGATCTTGCCCGACGCGCTCGCGGGCGATCTGCACGAGCCGGTCGAACCCGTAGCGCATGTCCACCGGCTCGGTGCACACGAAGATGCGAACCTCCGCCGGGATCACGCCACCCTCTCGAGCAAACCGAGCAGCCGCTGGAGGGCCCCCGGGCTCGAACACGGCCGGCACCCGCAGCCTCTTGCCATCCGCGAATCCGATTTCGAAGCGCTCGTCCTGCGCCGAGGTGCGCACCTCAATCAGCGGCAGCGCCGCCGGTCGCGGCGACGTCACCCGCGCCCGGTCCTGTGCCTGCTTCTTGAGGACGCACTTCATGTACTTCAAAGTCAGCGGGTTGATTCCGGCCGTCGCCGCGTAGTCGCGAGCCGTCAGCCCGCTTTCGCGCCAGCCCGCAATGTGCTCGGCCCAGAACTGTTCCCGGCTCTTCATGGTCCGCATCTCGTCGGACCAGGCTTGTACACCACGGCGCTACGCGATCACGGACGGGTCGGACCGAACGGATACAAAAGATCGAGCGACGCGCGGAAAGCTGATGACAAGTGCAAGCGATTCTGGCTACTGGTGAGCTGTCTCGAACGGCGTGGGCGTACCTACAAAACCGCCGCCAGTGGTCCTAACAACGGGGTCCACTTCACTTCTCGGCTAGGTGTTGCTCCATTACTCGGGTCGGTTTCTTCATCTCCAGGTCTGTCTTCCTACCCATCCCGCAGGGCATTTTCCGCCCTTCGATGTGTCAACCTGGCGGTGGGGAACACCGTACACGAAAGCGGATCAAGCCCAATTCGCCCACGGCTTGGCTGTGGCGAATTCGTTAGTTCGCGAGACCCAGGGCTAGGCGAACGGTGGGGAGAATGCCTTCCGGACCTATGGTCATTGTGTAGTAGTCGTCGTAGCCAGGCTCTCTAGCTTCGAGCTGCATGTGGATGTACTGCATGCCGCCGCCCAGGGACAGCACGAAGCCGTTGTCGAAGATCCAGGTGTAGCCGACCAGCGCCCCGAGACTCCACGCCACTGCGCTGGCCGAGGCCTCTGAACCGACGTCGCCTGTGATCCACATCAGGCTGGCCTGAGGCCCGCCCCAGAACCCGGCGGGGGCGCGTTTGCCCGAGAAGCCTCGCACGCCGACCGTGGCCCCCGCTCCGTAAAGCTTGTTCGACGTGCCGCCATCCGACGAGCTCGCGTATGCGAAGCTGGGTCCCCAGAACCAGGCACTGTTGGGACGCAGGGCACTTTCGATTTCTATATCTAGACTGCCGAAGAGAATGCCGAGCGGGTTGATGGTGACGGCATGGCGAGGTATCTCGCTGTCGTCGCCTAAATCGGGGACGTCATCGTGTTGGGCCCAGGCGCGCCCGGCGCAGAGCCCGCACAGCACAACGGCAACCGAAACCAGAGCCTTCTTCATCAGACCATCCTCGTCGGCACGTCTACGATCCCTGCTGCCGCCCGGCGTGCGATGGAGTGATAGCGGCGCGAGGCATTGTAGACGTGGCCGACGGGAATGTCAGGGCATTGTGACTGCTTTGCCAGCAGCACCGGATTGGGCTGGGTGGCTGTGCGCTGCAAATACTCGATCCGAGAGATCTCGTCGCGGTCGGCTGCCCCAAAGACCTCAATCGGACCCATCGGGACGCCCGACCGGCGTCGGTCGCCGCGGTTGTGATGTGTGCGAGTGGCGCTCCGACACGGTGATGGTCGGCGCGAGATACACGTGTCGCGTGGTGTCCTGGCTTGCAGACCGATCTCGCCGGCCCGCTCAGGCGGCCAGGCCGATGGCGTCTTCGTTGTGGAGTCCGCCGAGGACGGGCTTGGCGCTGACGGCACTCTCCGGACGCGACCGCATGAGGCAACTCCCTCACGTATGAGGTAGCCATGAGGTAATCCGGCACGTCCTGAGAAGTCCTCCCAGGTCCTTTCACGTCCCGTAAGTCCGCGAACTTATTGGAATCACGATCCCCGTTGTCACCTTGCCAAGGTGAACGTCGAGGGTTCAAGTCCCTCCGCCCGCCCCAAGAGCCCTGGTAACCCCATGGCTTTCTTTTTGCCCGGAGGGCCGCATGAGGGAATCCCGGGCATGAGGGGGGATGAGGTAGCGGTCGGGGACTTGAGCCAACGGGGCCCGGTACAGCACGCACGTCTGCAATGCGGTGTTCTTCTCCCGGCCGAAGGGGCGCCGTGAAAGCTGGTGTCCTGGTCTGGGAAGATGAGCGGACCGTATCGGTTCAGGCGCTCGACGATCGGCTTTCCTAACTAGACAGCAGAGGAGGGGCGAGCGAACGGACAATGCAAGATGCGCCGGCGCCGGCCTTGACTGGCCGCCGTGCCGGGGTTCGGCGAACCTGTCCACGTTGGCGAAAACGTCCGGCGTGACTTCTCTCCTGGGGCAGTACCGCCCCTTTTACGACACCCACCACCCATCCACGGACGCAATCGCCCAAACCCCATTCTGGTGGGCCGCGACACATCTGGCCCCGACTGCACCCGTGCCGCCACGAAACTCGCTGCCCTCAATGGCAACCGAATTTGGTGAGAGGACCTGGACGGAAGCCACCCAGAAGAGCAATCCGCTCGGGATGCTCGAGGGGGTGGCGAGTCCTCGCTGAATCAGGGTGTCCATCGAGGCGTCCATGACCTGAAGGCCGGGCTTCGCGAAGTGCGACAGCACCTCTTGCTTCTCCTGGTCCGAAAGGGATTGGAGCGTGCTGCAGTCGATGGCGATGAATTCCACGCCAGCGGCCAGCTCTGGATCCTGCGCCAGGTAGGTTTCGAATGCCGCAACATAGGCGCCCACCAGACTGATCCCCTGAGCCAGGGCCGCGCCGCCGCCGTCCGCCTCTTCGTTCGACGCAGGCGCCGCGGAGTCCACTCGCCCATCGTGCGACGCCTCGTGCGCACCTGGGTCACTCCCGCAGCCAGCGATGGCCGCTACGAACATCAATGCGAGACAGAGCCTCATGCTCGTTTCTCCCGTGATTGGCGCTTCAATTGATGCTAGCCGAAACAATGCACGAGCGTCCAGCGCGATACCACCCGGGCGGTGTGCTCGTCTTCACCGTTGTAGTATCGACGCTATTCGATGCCTGACTTGGTATCAGAGCCCGCCCTTCCCCCGCAATTCATGCTGGTGCTCTCCTCAGCCTGTCCAGCTGAGTGTTCGTATTGCTTCGGCCCGCACCGCGGGCAGATCATGGACGTCCCCACGCTCGACGCGACTCTGAACTTCATCGCGTCGATAGCTGGCAGCCGGAAGGCGCACGTGACTCTGCACGGTGGCGAGCCGCTGCTCGCGGGTCACGCCCTCTGCCAGCGAGTACTGGAAGGATTGCACGCCCGCCTGGGTGCCAACTGCGAGCTCTCGATCCAGAGCAACCTGTGGCTGCTCGACGATGCCTACTGCGATCTTTTTGTGAAGCACAGGGTTGGCATCGGCACCAGCCTCGACGGCCCTGAAGACATCACAGATGGGCAGCGGGGCAACGGGTACTTCGGGCGGACGATGGCAGGGGTCAGGCGGGCACGCGAGCGCGGACTACGGCCGCGTTGTATCGCCACGTTCACGCCCGCAACCGCCGGCCGCTGGCGCGAGTCGATGGACTTCTTCCGTTCAGAGCGCATCGACTTCAGCGTGCATGGCGCGGTGCCTGCGTTGGGCAGGCCGAAGTCACCCTTCGCGCTTGCGCCGGAGTCGTACGCCGAGATGCACGTCCGGCTGCTCGATGCCTACATAGAGGCACGGCACGGCCTGCGCATCAGCTCGCTGGATCAGCTCTGTCAAGGGGTGGCGGCGAACGAAGGGAAGGTGTGCACGTTCCGCGATTGCTTGGGCACCTTCCTGGCGGTGGATCCGGCGGGTGACATCTATCCTTGCCAGCGACTGTGCTTTCACCACGAGCATCGTCTTGGCCGGGTCGCGGGGCGGCCGCCGCGAGACGCCCAGCTCGCGAGCCC
>JAEXQJ010000121.1 GCA_023438785.1 Pseudomonadota bacterium | reverse complement strand
GGCCACGGGGGCGCGGCGGGTAAGACGGGCGGCAACGCGGGCTCCGCCGGCGGCGCCGGCTCGGGGGGCGACGCGAGCGGCGGCGCCGGCTCGGGAGGCAGCGCCGGTTCGGGTGGCAGCGCTGGCTCGGGGGGCTCAGGCCCCCTCACGCTGGGCGGACCGCCGCCGCGTCAGTGCGACAACCAGTTCTGGGCCCAGGGCTGCATCAAGGGAGACACCAGCTCGGCCTGCGGCGGCGTGTGCTCGTCGGTCAATGCCTGCCAGGAGGCGGCCACCGGCCAGAAGGAAGGCGCCAACGTCACCTTCGCCTGCCCGTCCTGGATGCTGTTCAGCGACGAGATGGAACAGGCGGCCAAAGAAGACGGCAACGACGGCTTCCACTACGCCGTGATCGGCCACGACATGGATACCGGTGGCATCGATGGCGACGCCAAGAGCACCTGCTGCCAGTGCTACCAACTGGTCTACGACTACCCGGCGGAGAATCAGGCCTGCGTCGACGCCAGCCCGACGGGACCCTCGGCCATTCCCCTGCCGCCGCCTCTCATCGTGCAGAGCTTCAACACGGCCACCAACGGGCCTGACGATTTCGACGTGTTCATGGGCATCGGCGGCTACGGCGGCAACAACGCCTGCCGGCCCGACTACTCGATGAAGTCCGCCTCGGGCAAGTACCAGTACACCAAGTTCGCCGACGACGGCAGCCCGGGCGGCATCAACGCCGCGGGCACGTTCGGCAACGGCAGCTCGTGCAAGACCAACCAGCAGTGGGTGACGGAAGCGTCGCTGTCGTCCTCGGGGTGTCAGGACAAGGTGGCCGCCGCCTGCAAGAACGTCGAGTCCACCTCACAGCACATGACCGACGAGACCATCCAGAGTTGCATCAAGTCCAATCGGCCCGAGACCTACTACCACATGAACTGGTACGTTCACGCGAAGAAGGTCGAGTGCCCCAAACGCCTGACCGACGTCACCGGTTGCAGACTGGCACCCCAGGGCCTTCCCGCCGTGGATCCCAAGGTCAAGACCGCGGCCGATGCAGACTCGTCCTTTAGAGAGATGGCGGCCAACGGCAAGCACTTCTCCACGACCACCATGCAAGACTGCTGTAAGCCGACCTGCTCGTGGCAGGACAACGTGACCGGCAAGGGCCTCAAGGCCGACGGCCTATACAACTCCTTCTATTCCTGCGACCAGAACGGCGATCCGTTGTTCGAGAAGTAGGGTTCGCCGCGGCCCCAGCGCCAGGCCGCCTTTCTCCGCCATGCCCGAGGCGTAGGAGCGAACCTCTTCGCCTTACGCCAGCATCTATTGGATGGTGGGCAGTCTTCGCGGGGAGGAAGTGATGTGGCAGCCGGCCCGCAACGAACGGTCGGCGGTGAGTATGCGAACCGTGCTCACCATCTGTGCGGCGGTCGCCGCGGTCGCCGCGGTGGTCTTTGTGCTACAGAGTTGTCCCTTCGCCGTGACCACCACGCTCATTTCGTTGGTGACGGCGGCGGCCGCGAATCACCTGGTGGCGATCGTGCAGCGGCTCAAGCTGCCCCGCTGGGTCGCCATTCTCGTCGTGGCCTTGGGTCTGGGCGGGCTGCTCACCGGGTTGGTGTTCTTCCTGGAACCCATCATCGCGACCCAAACCAAGAACCTGCTCGCCGCCCTGCCCGAAACGCTGCATGCGCTGCTCGGCTCCTCGTGGGTGCGCCGTGTGTTCCCACACGCGACCAACGTGGACACACAGATAGCGCAGCTCATCGCCGGGGCGGCCAGTCCCGCCCTGGCGGCGCTGGGCACCGTTCTGTCATTCGCCGCCACCGTGCTCACCACGATCATCCTGACCGTGTTCATGTTGGGTTTCGGCCCACCCCTGCTGCGCTCGCTCTTGAATTGGTTTCGCCCCGAGCGGCGAGCCGCGCTGGCCTCGATGCTGTCGCAGATCTACGTCGGCATCGGCGGATACCTGGCGGGGCTGAGCCTGGTGTGCGGCATCAACGCCGTCATCACCACCACGTTCCTGGGTCTGTTTGCGCCCAGCTTCTTCGTCCCTCTGGGTCTGCTCAGCGGTCTGTCCAGCCTGGTGCCCTACGCGGGACCGTTGGTCACCGGCACCTTCATCTCGGTCGTCGCGGGCGCCACGGTGGGCGTGGGTCACGGGCTCATCATCGCCGCCTACTTCATCGCCTATGGCCAACTGGAGGGCCACGTGCTGGCGCCGCTGATCCTGCGGCACACCGTGCACGTCAATCCCTTGCTCATGCTGGTGGCCATCCTGTTCATGGCCGAATTCGCCGGTGTGGTCGGCGCCATCCTGGCCGTGCCCTTGGTCATCGCCGCCCAAATCACCGCACGCATGCGCCACGAGCTGTGGCCGGCAAGCGCGCCCGTGCCTCCGCCAGCCTGAGCGGGCGGTTACGAGCTGGTAACTGACGTTTACGAAAGGTCACGCCATTCGGCACATCAAGCGCTGGCACCTGTCTTGCGAATTCTGCTCGTGCCGCTGCAGAGAGGAACAACGATGAAAATACGGGACATCCGAAACGTATCGAAGGAAGACCTCTTTGACGCTCTGGGGCTGCAGATGAAGGGATCGACTTCGGGGCGCCTGGCCGGCATGCTGGGCGAGCTCGCGCTCGGGGCCCTGGCCGGCGCGGCCGTGGCCCTGTTGCTCGCACCAAAGTCGGGCCGCGAAACACGGCGGGTTCTGATGGAACACCTGCGCAGTTACGGGCAACGCATGCGCCACAGCGCCGCCGATGCGCCTCTGCCACATTGAGATCATGAGCCCGAGGGACGGTGGCACGCCTCGCAAGCCGGTGGGGCCGGCGGGCGTGCTCGCGTCGGCCCAGGCCGCGCTGGTCGACCTGGGCGACCTCACCGTGGCGCAGTTCAGGCTGGTGCGGGTGGAGTTGACGGCCGAGCTGCGTCGCACGGGGAGCCGCGTGGCCGTGGTTGCGACGTGCGTCCCCGTGCTGGCGCTGGGCTGGGGCCTCATCGTGGCGGCAGGGGCGGGTTGGTTGTCAACGTGGATGGGCCTGCCCGGTGCCCTGCTCGTGCTGGGCCTATTTCATCTGATCGTCGGCACGCTGGGGCTGCTCATCGGGTTGCGCCGTCTGGCGCGGTCTCGCCCGCTCGATCGGGCTACGCGCGGGGTGACCGAGACGGTGGATCGGGTTCGCCAGGCCATGGCGCGCTGACGGTGCGGCTCTTGCAGCGCCAGGGGCTCTGCTGGGGAGGCCACATGCAAACCGCCAAATCGAGGATCTGGGCAGAGGCAACGAGACTGGCGCACGCGCGGCCCTGGCAGGCCGTGAGTCTGGCCGCGGCGGCGGGCTACCTGCTGGGCGGCGGGCTGCTCTCTCCGCTGACCCGACGTCTGGTCGCCTTGGGAATGCGCTTCCGAATGCAGCACGTTCTGCACAGCCTCATCGCTTCCCATGCCAACGACACCGCCGTGCCTGCTGAAATCGCGACGGACCCGCGGCCCGAGACATGGCACCGAGATTGAACGTCACAGCTTCGACAGCGGCAGTTGGCGCGCCAAGGAAAGGAGACAGCTCATGAAGCTCCGAGGATTCAGCAAGGACGACGTTCTGGAAAAGCTGGGTTTGCAGACGAGGACGAGCACGGGTGAGTGGCTCCTCGGTGCGCTCGGTTTCTTCGGCTTGGGACTGCTGGTCGGCGCGGCCACGGCGCTGCTGCTGGCGCCCAAGTCGGGCCGCGAACTGCGCAATGACCTGTCGGCCAAGGCTCGCAGCCTGCGTTCGCAGACCACCGAGCAGGCCCACTGAGATCGGGTCCCGCACGTACTGGCGGATGCGGCGCGGGCAGGCTGCGGGCCTGCCCGTTCCTCCAACGCGAAGGCGATCAGGTCCGCCTCAGGTCTTCTCCTCTTCCTCCGCGTTCTCGTCGAGCTCCTCCTCCTCGATCGATTCCTCCTCCGCGTAGTCATCCGCGAGGCGATCCGCGAGCAGCTCCTTGGCTCGGGCGGCGCGTTCCACCTCCTCGTCGCGCACACTCTTGAAGAAGTCGGTCAGCAGCTCATCGCCCGCCCGCTCGGCGTCGCGAATGTACTGCGAGTAGGTTTCCGCTCCCTGCAGTGAGTGATACAGCACGCTGATGAGGCCGTAATCCTCGTCGGGCTGTCGGGTCTCCTCGGCGGCGCTTGCGCCGGCGCGCGAGGCCTGTGCCGGCTTTTGCGTCTGCTGCTCCGATCCGCTGGCTCGCTGTTGCTTGGATGCCATGGCCATACTCCTTCCCTGTGGGCCTCAACCAGCAATTCCCGGGCCCGCCCCGAGGGCACGCGCTTGCAGCGGCGACGCGGGGCTCTCGTCACGGTGACGCCAGCGCCGATTACCCGAGGGTAACCGCGTCAGACGGCAGCCCGCGACGAGCAGGTCCAAGATGGCCCGCGCCTTGCCATCGGGATCCACCAGGCGCAGGCGCGTGAGGGACATCCTCGCTCTGCGCAGGAGGAGTCACACATGCTGTGGACGATTGCAGTCGTGATGACCGTGCTCTGGCTGCTTGGCCTGGTCAGCTCGTACACAATGGGCGGCTTCGTCCACATCCTGCTCGTGCTCGCGGTGGTCGCGGTGGTGGTCCGCCTGATCACGGGACGCTCCGTTTAGGGCGCATCACATGTCGTGCTCGCCCGGCCCCTTGCCCGCCTTCGAGGCGTGCTCCAACACCGCGTTCAGTTGGCCACCCAGCAAGAAGATGAACCCCGAGATGTACAACCAGGTCAGCATGACGATCACGCCGCCGATGGACCCATAGGTCGCGTTGTAGTTGCCGAAGTGGGCGACGTACATGCCAAAGCCCCAGGTGGCCAACATCCACAGGAGGGTGGAGATCACCGATCCGGGGGAGATGTACTTGAATCGTTGCTTCACATCGGGAAGGAAGTAGTAGGCGACTGCCGCCACGAACATGATCACCAGCGCGGTCACCGGCCAGCGCAGCCACTGCACGACCATGTGATAGATGACGCCCACGCCGAGCTTGTTGGCCAGCCAGTAGCCCACGCCACCGCCCGCGATGAGCAAACCGACGCTGATCAACACGAGCAACGCACCCACCACCGTCACGCTGATGGCCATGAGCTGCACCTTCCAATAGGGCCGTCGCTCTGTCACGCCGTAGGCGCGATTGAGCGCGGCGCTGATGGCGGCGGCCGCGCGCGAGGCCGACCAGACGGTGAAAAGCAATCCGAAAGTCAGCAGGTTGGGACGGGCGTGCTTCAGCAACCCGCGCAAATGCTGCTCGACGATCGACTCCGCCTCGGGTGGCAGCAGGAGCCGCAGGCGCGCCACGCCCTCCTCCAAGGCCCGATCGAGCGGCAAGTAGGCCGTCAGCGTGGTCAGGAAGAACAAGAACGGGAAGAGGGAATAGAACAGGTAGAACGCGACCTCGGCGGCGTAGTCCGCAGTCGTGTCCACGCCCGCGTAGAGTCGCCGGAGGATCTCCACCAAGGACAGCCGTCCGCCACCAGGAAGTCTCACCACTGCCCGTGTAAGCGAAAAGCGTGCCCTTGCCGGGCCGGGCGCGAGAACCACTTTGGCGGTGTGACCGCTCAGCCTCACCGTCCGCGGCTGCTGCGCGCGGGACTTTACGTGCTCCTGCTGTGGGTCCTTTGGCTTCTGCTTGCCGGAAGGACCGACGCGGCGGAGTGGACGGCGGGCGGGGGAGCGGCCCTGCTCGGCGCCCTGGCCCTGCACGTCGTTTCGACGGCGCGCCTGGCGCACTTCAAGCCGCGGGCGCTCTGGATGGTCCAGGCCTGGCATGTGCCGGTCATGGTGATTCGCGACCTCGGGATCGTGCTCGCGGTTTTGATGACGCGTCTTCGGGGAGGCCCGCATTCGGGATTCCTGCGCGCGCCTTTCGACGTGCACGGCGATCGCGATGAGGTGGCCACGCGCGGCGCTCTCGTGGTCGCCCTCCTGACCGCTTCGCCCAACTCCATCGTGCTTGACGTGCAGGGGGACGGCGAGCTCGTCATGCACCAGCTCCAACGCCAACCGCTGCCAGCCTTCGTGCACCAATTGGGGGTCCTGCCGTGAATGCCTGGTGGGTCGCCGCCGCGCTGTTCGCCTTGGCGCTCATCCCCTGCCTGGCGGTAGGACTGCGTGGCCCGGTGGGGCAACGTCTGGTGGCGCTAGAGATGGCAGGCACGGTGGAGTCGCTCCTCCTGCTCGTCTTGGCCGAGGCCATGGGACGCCCTGCCTTCATGGATCTGGGTTTGAGCATGGGGCTTCTGACCTACGGCGGCGGCCTGGTCTTCGCCCGCTTCCTGGAGCAATCGCTGTGAGGAGCGTTGCCCATGTGGCCATCCTGGTGGCCGGCGTGCTGACCTTGCTTTCGGCCTTGGGCATGTGGGCCATGCGCACGCCTCTGCAACGCCTGCACTTCCTCAGCCCGCCGGCCACCGCGGGTGCGGGTCTGGTATCGCTCGCCCTGTGGCTGGGCGAGAGCGATCTACAGGCCGGCATCAAGGGTGCGCTCACCGCCTTTGCCCTGTTGGCCGCCAATTCCATCGTGGCCCACGCCACGGCCCGCGCGATCGAGCGACACGCGTCCCGGGAGAAGAGACCGTGATCGCCGCGCTGCAAATCCTGGCCTTGTTGCTCGTGGCCGCGGCGGCGCCGGCCGTGGTCCTGACCCGCGATACGTTCTGCCAGGCGGTCACGGTCAGCCTTTACGGCTTGCTGCTTGCGCTCTTGTTCTTCCTCTACCAGGCACCCGACGTGGCGCTCTCCCAAATCGTTGTTGGGGCCATCGCGCTGCCGCTCATGATCCTCCTCAGCCTGGCGCGTATCCGCACGGACCAACAGGGCCGACCATGAGCAGGGGGCTTCGCCTGTGTCTGTTTCTGCCTGCCGCGGGCCTGCTCCTCTTCCTACTCACGATGGGCATCCGCGATCTGCCCGCCGCGGGTTCCATCACCAGCCTGACGGGAGATCTCATCAACCGCGTGGCCGTGGCCGAGAGCGGAGCCACTGACGTGGTCGCCGCCGTCACCTTCGACTACCGCGGCTTCGACACTCTGGGTGAGGAGTTCATTCTCTATTCCTCCGTGTTGGGGGTGCTTCTCCTGCTGCGCGACCGCTCGGGGCCCCGCAAACCGGACAGCCAATCGCCCGCGCTGGCCCGCCCGCCCCGCCCCAGCGATGCGGTTCGCGCCTTGGCTCAGCTCTTCATCGCCGTGATGGTGACCACGGGGCTGTACTTGGTGGCTCACGGACACCTGACACCGGGCGGTGGTTTTCAGGGGGGCGTGCTGCTGGCAACCGCGCCGCTTCTGGCCTATCTGGCCACGGGCCCGCGGATGCTCGGCCGCATCGCACCTGAGTCCCTCTTGCGCCCGGCCGAGGCTGGCGGAGCCTTGGCGTACCTGGGACTCGGCCTGTGGGGCTCGATCCGCGCGGGCAGCTTCCTGGCCAACCCGTTGCCACTCGGCAAGCCTGGTTTCCTGCTCTCGGCGGGCTGCATACCTTTGCTCAACGTGGCCACCGCGCTGGCCGTGTCCGGTGGGCTGCTGGTCCTGCTCTCCGCATTCCTGGAGAAGGCACGCGAATCCGCCCAAGCCGACGACGCGGACGAGGGCGAAACGTGATCGACCTGGTGCTGGGCCGCTTGCCCTACGGGGTGGCCGCCTGGGTGCTCTTGTGGGGGCTGTACGGCCTGATCTCCAGCCGCAATCTGGTGCACATGGTGATCTGCCTGGCGGTCACGCAGACCAGCACCTACGTTCTGCTGTTGGCCATCGGCTTCCGCACCGGTGCCCAGGCGCCCGTGTTCCTCGACGGGCATCAGGTGCCCGCCGTGGATCCCGTCGTGCAGGCGCTGTGTCTCACCGACGTGGTCATCGAGGCCACCGTCGTGGCGCTGCTGCTGGCGCTGGTGGTCCAGGTCCACCGCCGGCGCGGCTCGCTCGACCCGGATGACCTGCGCATGATGCGGGGCTAGCCGTGGTCCCCCTGCCCGTCATCGGTCCCTTGGTGGGCGCGGCGCTCCTGGCGGCGGCCGACGGTCACCTGCCGCGTTGGTTGTCGAACGCCGTGGCCATCGCGGTTGCCGCGACGGTGACCGCCCTGTGTCTGCTCTTGGTGCTGGGCAGCGTGGACGGGCCGGTGGTGTATTGGTTCGGCGGCTGGCGGCCGCGCCAGGACGTGACCGTCGGCATTGCGTTCGCCGTCGAGCCGCTGGGCGCGGGTCTGGCAGCCCTGAGCGGCCTGCTGACCACGCTCGCCCTGGCCTACGGCGCGGCCAGTCTGGAGACGACGGGCACGCTCTTCCAATCGTTGACGCTCGCGTTCCTGGCTGCGCTGGTCGGCTTCGGCCTGACCGGCGACCTCTTCAACCTCTTCGTCTTCTTCGAAATCATGAGCGCTTCGGCATTCGCGCTGTGTGGCTACAAGCTGGAAGATGAGGCGGCCCTGGGTGGCGCCTTCAACTTCGGCGTGACCAACACGGTGGGCGCCGTCTTTGTCGTGCTGGGCCTGAGTCTGCTGTACGCGCACACTGGCACGCTGAACCTGGCCCAGATCGGCGCCCGGAACCTGCATGCCGATGCCCTGACCGCGTTGTCGTTCCTCCTGCTTGTGTGCGGGTATCTGGTCAAGGCCGCGGCCGTGCCTTTCCACTTCTGGTTGGCCGATGCGCATGCGGTGGCGCCCACCCCCGTCTGCACCTTGTTTTCGGGGGTCATGGTTGTGGCCGGACTGTTTGCCGTCGCACGCCTGACCTGGACCGCGTTCGTGCCGTTTCAAGTGGACCACCGTCCACAGCTCCGTTGCGTGCTGATCAGCATGGGTACGCTGACCGCCCTGGTGGGCGCTGTGCTGTGCTTTGCCCAGCGCCACATCAAGCGCATGCTCGCCTTCTCGACCGTGGGACACATGGGAATCATGCTCGCGGGCGTGGGCCTGCTCGATGGCGCCGCCCTGCACGGCACGGCCATATACGCACTCGGGCATGGCCTGGCGAAGGCCGCACTCTTCTACGCGACCGGGATCGTGCTGCACCGCTTGCGCAGCGTCGACGAGATGCGCTTGCACGGCCGCGGTGGCCATCTGCCCGGCGTGGCGATCATCCTGGGCCTGGGCGGACTGGCGCTGGCCGGTGCGCCGCCCTTCGCAAGCTTCGCGGGGGACGCGATCATTCAGAGGGCCGCGCGCGAGGCAGGATATGCGTGGTTGCCGTTGCTCTCGCTGACCGTGGCCGTGCTCACCGGCGCTGCCGTGTTGCGCGTGGTGGGCCGCGTGTTCCGCGGATGGGGACCGCGCCACGAGGAGACGGAGGACCTGGGCGGCCCCCAAGACGAGATGCCTGAAACGGCGCCCGGCCATCGCCACCGCTTTCTGCTCCTGCCGCCCACGTTTTGCCTCCTACTCGCCGTGGCCGCGGGGGTGTGGCCGGCCCTCGATCGAGGCGCGGCCCGCGCCGCCGCGCGCTTCGCGACGCCCGAGCTGTACCAGGCGACGGTACTGGGCGTGGCCCGCGTGCCCACGCCGGTCATGTTGCCGGCCTCACATCTCCCCCTCGGGCCGAGTCTGCTCTCCACCGCCTCGGCCATCGCTCTGGCAGCGCTGGCGCTGGCCCCAGGCCCCACCGCTGAGGGCTTGCGGCGCCTCGTGCGCAGGATCGTGCGGCCTGTCTTGCATGTTCTGCGCTTGGCTCATGACGGGCACGCGGGTGGATACGTGATGTGGATCGTGGTGGGCGTGGCCCTGTGGGGCTTGTTGCTCGGGGCTCTGCTCCTGCCGCGCGTCTGAACCCGCACGCTACCCGGGGCGGACCTGCTTCACCGGACGGTGACGCCGGCGCCGCAGGAGGCGGGCGTCGCAGGCCACAACGACGCCGCTGGCACAGACGGTGAAGGTCCTGGCCGCGGAGGGCAAGCCATGACCAAGCAAAGCGGCAAGAGCACCCAGTCTGGCAGCGACAAGCCCGTCACCCCGAAGAGCGAAGAAAAGGAGGCGCAGACCGGCAAGAGCGCCACCGGCTTGGGCGAAGAGGAACCCGTGGGGCCGTGGAACGAAGAAGAAGCAGCCAACGATGAGGCGAACTTCGCCGAAGGCACGGGCGAAGAGGAAGTCGACGAGAAGGAGTCCTACGAAAAGCCCATGGGCGCAGCGGCCCCGGGATCCAAAGGCGCGCAAGAAGACGTGAAGCGAGCCGCACAGGAGGCCAAGCCAAGCGGAAAGGCCGCGCCTGCCAAGAAGGAGTAAGCGACACAGACGAACAGCAGTCCCCGCCCGAGATGTACACGGCGCAGGGCCGGTGCCGGCGGTGCCCAGGCGACATGGGCCGAGGGCGCGAGCCCACATGGAGCTTGACACCGCCGGCCCGCGTCCGGGCACCCGAGATCGCCTCGCCCGTGTCCCACAGCTTTCGGACCTGTTCCACCCCTGTTCTCGGCCCACCGTTAAGGCGTGAGGCGGCGCCCTGGCTCCGTCGGTGCCACGGCCGCCCGCAAGGAGGGTCACATGGCAACCATCGCTGTCGCTCTGGGCAAGGACTACGAGGACTCCGAATATGAGCGTCCGGCCGAGACGTTCCGCGCCGCCGGCAATCGACTGGTGGTCGTCGGCCTGAAGGCCGGCGAGGAACTGAGCGGGAAGAACGGTCAGTCGAGGGCAAAAGTCGACCGGGCCTTCACCGACGTGAAGCCCGGGGAATTCGATGCGCTCTTCATTCCGGGCGGCTATTCGCCCGACAATCTGCGTGCCCATCCCGAACCCGTCGCGTTCGTGGGCGAGTTCGTCAAGAGCAGCAAGCCCGTATTCGCCCTTTGCCACGGGCCACAGCTGCTCATCAGTGCCGATGTGCTGAAGGGCAGGACTGTCACGGGTTGGAAGTCCATCGCCAAGGACATCACCAACGCGGGCGCGCATTACATGGATCGCGAAGTGGTGCGCGACGGGAACATGGTCTTCAGCCGTCAGCCCGACGACATCCCCGCCTTCAGCCGCGCCTGTCTGGCCGTGTTGGCTGAATACCAGCCGACCAGCCCGGCCGAGGCCACGGCCAGCAAGCTGGGCGCGCCACCCAAGACGCGTTGATTGGCGGCATGCGCGGAGGCGCCTGACGCGCGCCCCGCGAATTGACTACGCCGTCGAGGAGGATTCTTGCGCTTGTCAGCCCGAGACCGCCTGGCCACAGTTCGAGGAGGGTGTGGGCATGGCCAAGACCGTCGGCGACCTTCTCGTTGAACGGCTGATCGAGTGGGGAGTGGACACGGTCTTCGGGCTGCCGGGCGACGGCATCAATGGGGTCTTCGAGGCCCTGCGCACCAACAGCGCAAGCCTGCGCTTCATCCAAGTCCGCCACGAGGAGACGGCCGCTTTGGCGGCCTGTGGGTACGCCAAGTTCTCCGGCCGCCTGGGCGTATGCATCGCCACGTCCGGACCGGGCGGCATCCACCTGCTCAATGGCCTTTACGACGCCAAGCTCGACGGGGCGCCCGTGTTGGCCATCACCGGCCACACCTTCCACGACGTGATCGGCACGCACTATCAGCAGGACGTGGATTTGGACAAGCTGTACATGGACGTGGCCGTGTACAACCAGCGCATCATGGGGCCGGCCCACGTGGTGAATGCCGTGGACGAGGCGGTGCGTTCGGCGCTTGCCCGACGCGGCGTCGCGCACGTCACGATTCCCAAGGACGTCCAGTCCTGGCCGCTCTACGAGGACAGACGCTCGCGGGCCAATCCGCCGCAACACAGCGCCGATCTCTTCGCGGTCCCTCATCCACTGCCGCCCAGCCCGCTGCTGCAACAAGCGGCGGACCTCATCAACGGCGGCAGCAGGGTGGCCATCCTGGTGGGTCAGGGTGCCCTGGGCTGCGGCCACGAACTGACGGCGCTCGCCGACAAGGTGGCCGGTCCCATCATCAAGGCCCTGCTGGGCAAGGCCGTGGTTCCCGACGATTCGCCCTACACCACGGGCGGCATCGGTCTTCTGGGCACGTCGCCTTCCCAGGACGCCATGCAGGGCTGCGACACGCTCATCATCGTGGGCAGCAGCTTCCCGTACAACGAGTTCTATCCCAGAAGGGGTAAAGCCAACGGCGTCCAGATTGACATCGATCCGGTGCGCATCGGCCTGCGCTACCCGGTGGAGGTGGGGCTGGTGGGGCGGGCGCGCGACGTCTTGCACGCTCTCCTGCCCCTCATCGAACGCAAGGAGAAGCGGGGCTTTCTGGAGACGGCTCAGAGGAACATGGCTGACTGGCGGCGCCTCATCGGCGAGCGAGGCCAACGCACCGACGTGCCGATGAAGCCGCAAGTGGTGGCCTACCAGCTCAACTCCCTGCTCGACGACGACGCCATCATCATCGCGGACAGCGGCACCGCGGCCACGTGGGCCGCACGCCACATCGACATCCGTGGCCGGATGATGTTCTCGCTCTCGGGCACGCTGGCCAGCATGGCGTGCGGTCTGCCCTACGCCATCGGCGCGGCTCTCGCCTATCCCGACCGTCAGGTGGTGGCGCTGGTGGGCGACGGGGCGTGCGGCATGTTGTTGGGTGACCTGGCCACGCTGGCCAAACACAAGCTGGCGGTGAAGCTGGTGGTCCTCAAGAACAACGTCCTCGGCCAAATCAAGTGGGAGCAGATCGCCCTGGAGGGCAACCCGCAGTACGGGGTGGAGCTGCAGCCCATCGACTTCGCGGCAGCGGCAGGCGCGTGCGGCGTGGCCGGCTTCAGCGTGGATCGTCCGGAGTACGTCGGCCCCGTGCTGCGTCAGGCCCTGGCCCACGGCGGCCCCGCGCTCATCGAGGCCCTGGTCGACGCGCACGAGCCACCCGTGCCGGGCAACCTGACCACCGAGCAGCTCATCAAGTTTTCCGAAGCCATCCTCAAGGGTCAACGCCAGGGCTTGGAGATCATCAGAACCATCGTGAGCGCCAAGGTGCGCGAAATCGTGTGAGGTGGGAAGCGGAACCGCTGGATGCGGCGCCCTCTTGGCCGTCTCAGGAAAGCGGTACGTCGTTCTTGCTCAGAACCGCCCGCGCCAGGCCAGGGACAGGCCGCTGTCGGTGACGGCCACCGTGGCGGGCGAAGTCGGCAGCAGGAATAGGACGAGAGCCGTGGCGCCCGCGGCGGCGCCCACGCCGAAGAGGGCGTAGGAAGCGTAGGCCTTCTGGTGGGCGCTGTTGCACGACGCGCGCGAGCCCACCACATCACCGGTGTTGTAGAGGGCGCGGCAATCGCTCATGTCGTCGCGGGCGCCCAGGTTCAAGACCACGGCGGTGGTCGTGAGCGCCCCCCCCAAGGCCAGGGAGACCCACCCTGCCATGCGCAGGCCATCGGTGGCGGCAGCGACCGGCCGATCAGGCGGGGTGATGGGCGCGGCGGGCGGTGGGGGCGCTTGCGGCGGAGGCGAGGCGGGCGGCGCGATCACCGGGGTGGGCGGCGTCTCGGGCGGCAGCTTGGCCATGCGCTCCCGCAGCCCGGCCAGCTTGGCGTCAATCGCCGCCTTGTCGGCCGCGCCAGGCGTCAGCAACAGGTATTGCTCGTAGGCGTTGATGGCCAGCTCCAGATCACCGACCCGCTCCGCGATCTGCCCCAGGTTGTAGGCCGTGAATCCGTGGGGGATCAAACGCAACGAGCACTGAAATGCGCGCAGGGCATCCAGGACCTGCTCGTCCTTGATCGCCTGCTCGCCGCGCGAGAACCAGTGTTCCGCCTGCGAGCGCCGTTGCGCCTTGTCGAGCGTGCTTCCGTCGGGGCACGAATCCGCGCGGGCGCTCTGCGCCCACACGAGAACCGACAGGACCAAGGCTAAGCGAAACATGAGTCAGTTACGGAAGGGATTGGGCTTGAGCGTCTGCCCCGAGGCGGGCCGCGTCTTCTTGTGCGATCGCGCGGAAGGCACCCGCTTGGTGGTGGTCACGGGCGAGGACGGCGTGACGACGGGCTGAGGCGCCTCGACCAGTGTGGGCTCGGGCGGACTGGGCAGGGGCTGGACCTCGGGTGGCCTGGGCGCGGGCACGCCGGGCGCGGGCACGCGAGGCGGGGGCGGCGGCTCGGCCCCGCGATAGGCGCGATAGGAAAGGCCCAGGGCCAGGCCCGACAGCAGGACCGTCAACCCGAGCCCCAGCCACAGCATCCAGAATCCGCTGCGCACGGCTGGGCGCCCGATGGCGGGCCGCTCGTGCGTGGTGGCCAAGGTGACTTCCGGCCCTGGCGTACTCACCTCCAGGACGCTCTTGATCTTGCGCCGCCACTCGTTCTTCTCTTCCCGAAAGTGATGCGCCATGAAGCCGCGCAAGCCGGTGGGTCCTGCCATCGAGGTGTCCACTAGACAGCGCGTCAGCGCCAGCTCCATCTCCTGCAGGCTCTCGAAGCGCTCGGCCGGTTCCTTGTGTAGCGCCCGCACGACCACCTCGGCCAAGGCCGGCGGTACGTCCGCGAAGGCGCGCATCGGCGGCGTGGGCTGAGAGCAGATGGCGTTGACCGTGTCCAATTCCGTCTCGCGGTGAAAAAGACGATGGCCGGTCAGCATCTCCCACAGCACCACGCCAAGCGCGAACTGGTCGGAGCGCGCGTCCACACGATCGCGGCGCACCTGCTCGGGTGACGAGTAGCCCAGCTTGCCCTTGAAACCGCCGGTGCGGGTGTGGGTCAGCCGATTCATGGCCCGCGCCACGCCGAAGTCGATCACCTTCACCGTGCCTTCGTAGGTGACCAGGATGTTCTGCGGGGACACATCCCGGTGGACGATGTGCAGGGGCTGACCGTTGGCATCGCAGTAGGTGTGCGCGTGGTGCAGGCCGGCCGCCACCTGGGACGCGATGTGCGCGGCCAACATGGGCGGCACGCGCTCGTGCGCGTCGTTCATCTTGCGCAGCACGCGGGCCAGCGACTCGCCCTGCACCAGCTCCATGACCAGGAAGTACTCGTCGCGCTCGCGGAAGACCTCCAGGATGCTCACCACGTTGGGGTGGTGCAACGCCGCGGCGATGCGCGCCTCGTCCAGGAACATCTCGATGAATTCGGGTTCGCAGGCCAGGTGGGGCAGAACGCGCTTGATGACCACCGGTGTCTGGAAGCCGGCCAACTGACCGTGCGCCGCCAGGTAGACCTCGGCCATGCCCCCGATGGCGATGCGTTCAATGATCCGGTAGCGGTTCTTGAGCAGCCGGTTCTCAAAGTTCTGCCATAGGCCGCCACCGGACGTGGCGTCGGTCGCGAAGGAGAGATCAGCCGACTCGTCTGCCACGTCAGCGCTCCGCCAGATCGCGCACTTCCTCTGGCGTCAGTGCGTGATCGTAGATTTGGAAGTCGTCAATGGCGCCGTCGAGATAGGGATCGTTGTCGTCATTCGAACGCCCGATCCAGTTGGCCGCGGTGATGCCCAGGTCTCGCACCGAGGGTCCAACCATCTGTCCCACGGCAAATCCGTCCATGTACAGGGTCCACATGGCGTTGGAGTCCGCGGTGACGGCCCAGTGGGTCCAGACGCCCAGCGACCCAGGCGGCCCCGCCACCTCGATGACCGTGGTCGCCATGCCGGCGCGCAGGGCCATGTAACCCAAGCCGCGCGGATCGCCGCTGCTGTTGGTGGTCAGGGAGAACGCGTGGAGTAAATCCGAGCTGAAATCGAACACGTGCTGTCCGGGCGGGTTGGAGGTCAGATTCACCCACGTCGCGATGGTGAGAGCGGTGGCACCGTTCAGAATGCCCGCGGGCACGCTTGCATACCCGGCGGCGTTGAAGGCTACGGCGCTGCCCTGTCTGCCCGGAATCGAGGTCGAGGTTCCCTCCAGCTTCGCGTTGCGACCGTTGTTCGAGTGGTCGAAGAGAAAGCCACCCCCGTCCTCGTCGCATGGATAGAGGGCCAGGATCCCGGTCTTCGGCTGATCGACGGGGGTGGATGGCTTATCCGAACCCGCATCCACCGACCATGGCTCGGTGAGGTCGACGCAACCAGGATGCGCCAGCAACGCCGACGCGAGTGTGAGCGCGACAGACAACGATCTCGGGCACATCCTGTTCGTCCTAGAGTACAACATCGTCTGGGTGGGGCGACAGGCCGAGGCACCCCGCGTGCAGGGGCCCGGACCGGCGGGCGGCGTCTCGGAGCCCGGCGAGCCTGGAGCAGACCGGGGTCCGGCGTGAGGGCGATCCGCACCTTTGGGCCGCTCCCCGCACGAAGCCGCCAACTATCGCAGTGGTAGGCCGCGAGAAACCTCGGCTCCCCGCCGCGTCCGACGCTGTCCCGGCGGCGCTCGTCGACGGAGCGACGCGTTCAACGCAAACACACAGGCACAGCGCGCAGCCCCGCCCATGGCCACACCAGGACCTACCCTGTGTCCCACGCACGCCGGCGGAGCAAGCCGACACAAACGCGAGTCCCGGGGAGGAGACGCCGCGTAGCCGTCTCTCACATCGCCGATCGCCGACGGGCGCGCTTTTGGTTCACCCTCCGAGCCTGCTGTCCGCTGCGACGACCACGCCGTGAGGGTGCCACACGAGCATTCCACGGCGAGCCTCACCGGCGCGGCTGCGCGCAGGTTCTGCGTGAGAGCTCAGCCCGTGCCACGAGATCCTCGTCTGAGACCCGGCACATGCGCGCCCGATCTGCATCTCACGGAGGTGCGCGCGAGCCGTCGCGGAAGAGTGACGGCACAGCCACCACCGACAGACAAATGCCAAGGAGAAAATGTGCATCGAACGGCCGTTCCCGCTTGCCCTGGGTCCAGCGGAGAATACGTCCTGCTTTTGGGAGACGAACCGTTCCTCGCCACCCACGCACCCGCGCTGCGCACGGCCGAGATCCGGGTGGTGGAGGCGGCAGACATAGCCGCCGCGCAGCTTCTGCTGGTCAGCGCACCACCCATCGCGGCCGTCGTGGGCATGAAGGTCGGTCCGCCCTCGGGCCTGACCATCCTAGAAGACCTGCTGCGCGTGCAGCCGCGCCTGCGCGTGGTCACGGTCAGCGCCAACCCCAGCGTGGCCGAGGCCGTGCGGGTCATGCAACTGGGTGCGGATACCTATCTGCCCGCCAACGACGCGGCCGCGGTCCTCGCGGCGGTGCACTCGATTCAGGATCGGGAGCGCGCCGTCAGCGATCCCGATCGCTCACGTCGGCTGGCCGCCCTGGTGGCCCGACGCGGGTTGGTCGGGGAAAGCAAGGCCATGCGCGCGGTCTTGCGCCAGATCGCGCTGGTCGCACCAACCAAGACCACGGTCCTGCTTCAGGGTGAGACGGGCACGGGTAAGGAGCGGGTGGCCCAGGCCATTCACCAGTCCTCACCGCGCCGAACCGGGCCGTTCATCGCCCTCAGCTGCGCCGCGCTCACCGAGACCGTGCTGGAAAGCGAGCTGTTCGGCCACGAGCGTGGATCATTCTCGGGGGCACACTGCCGGCGGGAAGGCCGCTTCAAGGCCGCCGACGGTGGGACGCTGTTTCTCGACGAGATCGGCGAAATCTCACCCGCCATCCAGGTCAAGTTGTTGCGCGTTCTGCAGGAGCGGCAGTTCGAGCGCGTGGGAGGCAACGAGACCATCTCCGTCGACGTGCGCATCATCGCGGCCAGCAACCGCGACCTGCGGCGCATGGTGGCCGAGAAGTCGTTCCGCGTGGATTTGTTCTACCGGCTCAACGTGATGGCCATCCAGATCCCACCCCTGCGCGAACGCCTGGACGATCTGCCCGTTCTCCTCGGACACATCCTGCCCCGACTGGCCATGGAGATGGGGCTGCCCTGTCCGGCGGTCAGCCCGGAGGCCATGTCCGCCCTTGCGGCCTACGGCTGGCCGGGCAACGTGCGTGAGTTGGAGAACGTCCTCGAGCGCGTGCTGGTCACCTCGCAAGGCCGCACCATCGCCCCCGCCGACCTGCCCATCGTATTGGGCGGCCCGCCCCCGGCCGCCACCAACACCCCGCCCCATGATGGAGCCCCGCGCGTGCCGGGCGCCAAGCTGTGGGAGATCGAGCGCCACGCCATCCTGACCACCTACGAGGCCACGGGGCGCAGCCCGGCGCGCACCGCCGAGATGCTGGGCATCTCCCTGCGCACCGTCCACTACCGCCTGCGCGAATACCGAGGAGAGAAGGGGCGTCGCACGCGTGTACCTGGCGAGCTGGCCCTGTGCCGTCCCGCCAACGAGCCGCTGCATCTGGTGCATTCGGTTGCACGCGTTGCAGACCACCAGATCGGCAAGTCCTGATCCGATGGCGGGGGCGGGTGGCATAGGGGCTGCAAACGAGACAGGCATGGCGAAGCGGGTCCTCATCACCGGCGGCGCGGGCTTCATCGGCTCGCATCTGGCGGATCGCTTGTTGGCCGAGGGGCACGAGGTGCGCGTGCTCGACAACCTGTCGCCGCAAGTCCACGGCGACCTGCTGACCGCGGCCCCCACACCGCCGCGTGCCCGCCCGCCGTACCTGGCCCCGGCCGTGGAGCTGATAGTGGGCGACGTTCGCGATGCGCACACCTGCCGTCGCGCCCTGCTGGGCGTGAACGTGGTCTTTCATCTGGCGGCGCGGGTCGGCGTGGGCCAGAGCATGTACGAAATCGCCGACTACACGGACGTCAACAACCTGGGCACGGCCTGTCTGCTCGAGGCCATCACCCAGCAACCCGTGGAGCGACTCATCGTGGCCTCCAGCATGAGCGTCTACGGTGAAGGCCTGTACGTGGATGCGGACGGCAGGACGGTACCCGCTGAGCGCAGCGTGGAGCAGTGCCGCCGCGGAGATTGGGAGCCGTGCGATCCGAGCGGCGGTCCGCTGGTGCCCCGCCCCACCCCCGAGAGCAAGCCGGCCCAGGTGGCGTCCGTTTACGCGCTGTCGAAGTTCGATCAGGAGAACCTGTGTCTGACCGTGGGCAAGGCCTACGGCGTTCCGACGGTGGCGCTGCGGTTCTTCAACGTGTACGGGCCCCGGCAGGCACTCTCCAACCCGTACACCGGCGTGCTGGCCATCTTCTCGGCTCGCCTGCTCAACGGTCGACCGCCGCTCATCAACGAGGACGGACAGCAACGCCGCGACTTCGTCAGTGTCCGCGACGTGGTCCAGGCCTGCATGCTGTCCATGCAGCGCCACGAGGTCTGCGGCCAGGTCTTCAACGTGGGCAGCGGCGAATCGTTCACCGTGTGCGAGGTTGCCGAACGCATCGCCGCCGTGCTGGGCAGGCCCATCGCCCCTGAGATCACCGGCCGCTATCGCGTGGGCGACATCCGCCACTGTTTCGCCGACATCACGCGCGCCCGCCAGGTATTGGGGTTCGAACCGCACGTGACCCTGGAGGCCGGGCTGCACGAGCTGGCCCACTGGCTGCGCGGCCAGATGGCCGTGGACCAGGTGGAGAAAGCGCGCGAGGAGCTCAGCGAACGGGGGTTGGCCCTATGATCTTCCACGCCCGTCAGCCGGTGCTCATCACGGGGGGCGCCGGATTCATCGGCACGAACTTGGCCGACCGTCTGCTCTCCGCCGGCCAGCCGGTCCTGCTCTTCGACAACCTGTCGCGACGAGGCGTGCGCCAGAATCTGGAATGGCTGTCGGCGCGCCACGGTCGCCTGCTGGAACTGGTGCTGGCTGATGTGCGCGAGCCGGCCAAGGTGCGCCGGGCCGTGGGTCGGGCCAGCGCGGTCTTCCACCTGGCGGCGCAGGTTGCGGTGACCAGCAGCTTGACGGATCCGGTGACCGACTTTGAAATCAACGCGGGTGGCACGCTCAACGTGCTCGAGGCCCTGCGCGCCCAGTCCGCGCCGCCGCCTCTGCTTTACACCTCGACCAACAAGGTCTACGGCACGCTCTCCGATATGGCGGTCAGCCTGCGAGACGGCCGCTACGGACCCCAGGACGACGAGCTACGCGCCAGCGGCATCTCCGAAGAGCGGCCCCTCGCCTTCCACAGCCCCTACGGCTGCTCCAAGGGAGCGGCCGAGCAATACGTCCTCGATTACGCGCGGATCTACCACCTGCCCGCCGTGGTCTTTCGCATGAGCTGCATCTACGGCCCGCATCAGCGCGGCAGCGAGGATCAGGGCTGGGTGGCGCACTTCCTTCTGCGTGTCTTGGAGGGACAGCCTCTCACCGTCTTCGGCGATGGCCGTCAGGTGCGCGACGCGCTCTACGCCGACGATCTGGTGGACGCCATGCTGGCCGCGGTGGTCAACCTGGACAAGACGCGCGGGCTGGCCTTCAACATCGGCGGAGGACCCGACAACGTGCTCAGCCTGCTCGACCTCCTGGACCAGGCGCGCGCCCTGCACGGCACATGTCCGGCCGTCCGCTTCGCCGACTGGCGCCCGGCGGACCAGAAGTACTACGTCTCCAACTGCGCCCGCTTCAGCGGCCTGACGGGTTGGAGACCCGCGGTCGGGGTTCAGGAGGGCGTACGGCGTCTGTACCAGTACCTGCGCCAAACCGAGCAAACCACTCAGGACGGACCCACCGCGGCGGTCGGGGCAGTGCCCTAGCCCTGCCATCCCCCATGCGCATCGTCCTGTGCAATCCGCGCTGGCACTACGAGGGCAGCATTTACTTCGGGTGCCGTGAGCCGCATCTGCCGCTCGAACTGGGCTATGCACGTGCCCTGCTCGAACGCGACGGGCACACCGCCACTCTGGTGGACGCGCACGCCGAAGGGTTGCATGGGCCGGCCCTGGCGCGGCGGATGAACGAGCTGCAACCCGACCTCTTCGTGCTGACCACCGCGCCCAGCTACTTGTTTTGGCGTTGCCCGCCGCCCGAATTGCGGGTGCCCATGGAGGCCATGCGCGAGGTGCGCGACCTACGCTGTCCCAAGGTCGGCGTCGGGCCCCACGCCAGCAGCTCACCGGAGACCACCTTGGGCAAATTGGGACTGGACGCGGTGGTGGTGGGCGAATGCGAGGAGGTCGTGCAGGCGCTAGCGGCCACGCCACACACCAGTTGGCCCAACTTGCCCCACGTGGTCACGCGTGCGGGCCAGCTCCACGGCCCCGTACGCCCGGCGCTCACGAACCTGGATCGCCTGCCTACGCTCCGTTGGGACCGCACCGAGATCTCGCGCCACACCCATCAGCATCATCGCTTCGACAGCGCGCCTGCCGGCCTGGGAGCCGAGGTGGAGGCGTCGCGCGGCTGTCCCTTCAGCTGCACGTTCTGTGCAAAAGAAACCCACCGCAACGGCTACCGTCGCCGGCCGCTCACCACGTTGCTCGCCGAGATCGACGCGCTGGCCTCATTGGGTGTGCGCTACCTGTACTTCATCGACGAGATCTTCCTCCCCGATCACCACCTGCTGGCCGCCTTGAGCGCCCGCCATCTGCATTTCGGCATTCAGACGCGCATCGACCTATGGGACGACGCCCACCTCGACCAGTTGGGCCGTGCGGGCTGTGTGTCCATCGAGGCCGGGGTGGAGAGCGTGACCGACGACGGTCGCACGGCCCTGCGCAAGAACTGCCGTCTGCACACCGACGAGTTGGTTCGTCGGCTCATACGCGCCCGGCGCAAGGTGCCCTTCGTACAAGCCACGCTCATGCAGACGCATTTTGATCAGCCCGCCGAGGTACGCGCCTTCAGCGCGCGCATGAAGGCGGCCGCGATTTGGGTCAACGAGCCGGTGCCCGCGTTCCCCTACCCGGGCTCCCCCGATTACCGCTTGCGCTGGGGCACGCCCGACGGACGCGCTTGGGAGAGGGCGCATGACTATTACCTCGCGCGCAACCCGCACCTGTGCAATCTGCAGGACGAGCGGGCCCTGCCCCTGCCGATCCTCGAGGCGGAGGCCGTGGCGTGAGCACGACCGATTTTCCTCGTCGCGTGCTCATGACCACGGACGCGGTGGGTGGAGTGTGGGACTTCAGCCTGGAGCTGGCACGCGGCCTGCGCCAGAAAGGCATCGAGGTGGTTCTGGCGTCTTTAGGTCCCGAGCCCGACGACGCGCAACGCGAGACCGCCAGTCGCCTCAGTCTGCGCCTGGAAGCACGTCCCTTCCTCCTCGAGTGGATGGCCAAACCCTGGGAGGACGTGAAGGCGTCGGGCGACTGGTTGCTCGAACTGCAGCAGCAGTACACCTGCGATCTGGTGCACCTCAACGGCTACGCCCACGGCCAGCTACCGTTCACGGTGCCCAAGCTGGTGGTGGCCCACTCGTGCGTGCTCTCGTGGTGGCGCGCCATTCACGACTACACGGCGCCCGAAGAATGGCGGATCTACCAACGCGAGGTGGGGGCAGGGGTGCGCGCGGCCCATCACGTAACGGCCCCCACGCGCTGGATGTTGGAATCCCTGGCCAGCGATTACGGGCCACTGCCGCCCAACTCGGTCATTCACAATGGCCGTTCACCCGCGTTCTTCAAGCCGGGCGTCAAGAGGCCTTTCATTCTGGCCGCGGGCCGCGTGTGGGACGAGGCCAAGAACCTGCGCGTGCTCACACGCATCGGCCGCTCGCTGCCCTGGCCCGTGAAGATCGCGGGCTCATTGTCCCTCTTGCCCGACCAGCGCACCCCACCGGGTCAGCCGTCCACCCGAGGCACCAACGTCCATCTCCTCGGGCGACTGTCCATGACCGACCTCGCGATGCTGTATGGCGAGGCCGCCATCTACGCCTTGCCCGCGCGCTACGAGCCGTTCGGATTCTCGGTCCTCGAGGCGGCCCTGTCTCGTTGCGCCCTGGTCCTGGGCGACATTCCCAGCCTGCGCGAATTGTGGGGCGACGCCGCCGTGTTCGTGGATCCGGCCGACGAGGCCGCCCTGCGTTCGACACTCATCAGCCTGGTGCGGGCGCCCGAGGAAGTGGAGAACTGGGCCGCCCGGGCCTTCGCGCGCGCTCGTTCCTACGGTGCCGCGGCCATGGTGGACCGCTACGCCGACCTGTACGCCAGCCTCCTGGCCGGCGCCGCAGCCCAACCAACCCCGGAGTCATCTCAATGCGCTTCGTGATGTTCTATCACTCCCTGGTCTCCGACTGGAATCATGGCAACGCCCACTTTCTGCGCGGCGTGGCCAGTGAGCTTCTCGATCGAGGTCATCAAGTCGCCATCTTCGAACCCGAAGATGGTTGGAGTCGTCGCAACCTGCTGGCCGATCACGGCCCTGCCGCCCTGGAGGACTTCGCCCGCACCTATCCGCGCCTGCGCAGCCAGACCTACCAGACGGACAAGCTGGACCTCGACGGAGCCCTGGCCGACGCTGACGTGGTTCTGGTGCACGAATGGAACGAGCCGCGCCTGGTCGCCGAGATCGGCGCGCACCGACACCGCCATCGCTTTCGCCTGTTCTTTCACGACACCCACCACCGCGGGGTTTCCGACCCGGAGTCCTTGGCGCGTCTCGATCTGTCGCGCTACGACGGCGCCCTGGTCTTCGGCCGCGTGTTGGCCCGCGTGTATCAACAGCGCGGATGGTGCAGCCGCGTCTTCGTGTGGCACGAGGCCGCCGACACGCGCGTGTTCCACCCCCCGGTGTCGCCCGTCGCGCCGACCTGCGACCTGGTCTGGGTGGGCAACTGGGGCGACGGCGAACGCACCGAGGAGTTGGAGGAGTTTCTCATCGATCCGGTGCACCGGCTGGGCTTGCGCGCTCAGGTGTTCGGCGTCCGCTACCCCGCCGAGGCTCAACGCGCCCTGCAACGGGCCGGCATCGAATACGGCGGCTACCTGCCCAACTTCGAGGTACCGCGGGTCTTCGCCTCGGCGCGGGTCACGGTCCACGTGCCCCGCCGCCACTACGCCCAAACGCTCGACGGCATTCCCACCATCCGTCCCTTCGAAGCCATGGCTTGCGGCATTCCCCTCATCAGCGCACCCTGGAACGACAGCGAGGGCCTCTTCGCGCCCGGTATCGATTTCCTGGTGGCGCACGACAGCCGCGAGATGCGCCGTTGTCTGGAGAAGGTGCTGGGGGATGCAAGCGAGGCGCGCCGTCTGGCGATTCAAGGCCGCCGCACCATCGTGGACCGCCACACCTGCGCCCACCGGGTGGACCAGCTGCTCGGGCTGCTCCGCGCGCTCGACGTTCACAAATCCCACTCCCACCACGCGGAGGCATAGGCATGGCCCGAAACACCAAGCTGCGTCGGCCGCTCAAGATCGCGTTCTTCGGTTCCAGTCTGGTGTCCGCCTACTGGAATGGCGCGGCCACCTACTACCGGGGCCTGCTCAAGGCGCTGGCCGAGCGCGGGCACGAGACCACGTTCTATGAACCCGACGCGTACGATCGACAAAAGCACCGCGACATCGCCGATCCCAGTTGGGCCCGCGTGGTGGTCTACGGCAACCACCAGGGCGCGGTGGCCGAGGCGATGGACAGCGCCGCCGACGCCGATCTGGTGGTCAAGGCGAGCGGCGTGGGCGTGTTCGACGACTGGCTGGCGCAAGCGGTTCTCGATTTGCGCACCCCCTATCGCATGGTGGCGTTCTGGGACGTGGACGCGCCCGCCACCATCGAGCACCTGAAGCAGGAGCCGCAGGATCCCCTGCATCGATTGATCAAGGGCAGCGACGTGGTCTTCACCTACGGCGGCGGGCCGCCCGTGGTGAAGGACTACAACCAATTGGGCGCGGCCCTTTGCGTGCCCATCTACAACGCCGTGGATCCGGAAACCCATCACCCCGCCGAGCCCAACCCGCGCTTCATGGCCGATCTGGGCTTCATCGGCAACCGGCTGCCCGATCGCGAGGCGCGCGTCGAGGAGTTCTTCTTCAAGCCCGCCCGCCTGCGTCCGCACCTGCAGTTCGTGCTGGGCGGCGCGGGATGGGACGCGTCGGTGCTGCCGCGCAACGTGCGCTACGTGGGACACGTGTACACGGCCTTGCACAACAGCTTCAACGCGTCGGTGCGCGTGGTGCTCAACGTCCATCGCGAGAGCATGGCGCGCACGGGGTACTCGCCCGCCACGCGGCTGTTCGAGGCCGCGGGCGCCGGCGCTTGCCTGCTCAGTGACGCCTGCGACGGCCTGGAGCTGTTCCTACAGCCCGGCCGCGAATTATTGGTGGCGCGAGACGGTGACGAGGTGGTTCACCTGCTCGACCAGACCACGCCCGAGCGGGCGGCGCGCATCGGGGCGCGAGCCCGGCGCCGCATCCTGGCCGCCCACACCTACCGCCAACGCGCCGTCGAGGTCGATGACGTCCTGGGCTTCCTCGGCACCACGCGGCCGCTCTTCGCTTGCGAGCGCGCGCTGAGCGCGGAGTCGCCGTGAGCCTGGGCCGCCCGCTAGACATCGTCGTCCTCGGCCTGTCCATCACCTCGTCATGGGGCAACGGTCACGCCACCACCTATCGCGCCTTGCTGCGCGCCCTGGCCGAGCGCGGGCACCGCGTGCGTTTTCTGGAACGCGATGTCTTGTGGTACGCGCAGAACCGCGATCTCCCGCAGCCGCCCTTCTGCCGGACCGATCTGTACACAAGCTTGCAGCAACTGCGCGACCGGCACGCGCGTGCGGTGGCCAGCGCCGACCTGGTGATCCTGGGCTCTTTCGTGCCCGAGGGCATCGCGGTGGCGCGCTGGCTGCTCTCCGTCGCACGTGGCCGCACGGCCTTTTACGACATCGATACGCCGGCCACCCTGAGCGCCCTGGAGGCGGACCGCTGCGAATACCTGGATCGCTCGCTGGTGCCCGAGTTCGATCTGTACCTGTCCTTCACCGGCGGCCCTACGCTGCGCCGTCTGGAGAACCAGTTTCGTGCCCGCCGCGCCTTTCCCCTCTACTGCTCGTTTGACGAGGACGCCTACTATCCCGAGGCACACGCACAGCGCTGGCTGCTGGGTTACATGGGCACGTACAGCGCCGATCGGCAGCCGGGCTTGCAGACCCTGCTGCTCGATCCGGCCCGGCAACGTCCCGACGACGCCTTCGCGGTGGTGGGCCCGCTCTATCCCGCGCACCTCGCGTGGCCGGCCAATGTTCAGCGCATCCAGCACCTCTCGCCCGCCGAGCACCGCGCGTTCTATTGCGCCCAGCGCTTCACGCTCAACCTGACCCGCGCCGACATGCGCGCCGTGGGCTATTCGCCCAGCGTCCGCCTCTTCGAGGCCGCGGCGTGCGGGACCGCCATCATCTCGGATCCGTGGTGTGGGCTCGACGATCTGCTGGCTCCGGACGAGGAGATCTTCGTGGTGCACTCGCCCGCGGAGATGCTTCGTCTGCTGCGCGACGTCTCGCCGGAGCGCGCCCAGGCAGCAGGCGAGCGCGCCCGTCGCCGCGTCCTGAGCAGCCACACGGCCCGTCATCGTGCCCAGGCCTTGGAGGGCTACCTGGCCATCCTCGACAGACGCAGCCGCGAGGACGCGGACACCGTACCCATCAGGAGCGTGCGCGCCCATCACCCCCAGCGCTGACCCCAACGCAAGAGAGTCGCGGACTCGGCCCTCGGCTGCGCTAATCTGCGGCGCATGTGTGCGTCGACCATCGATCCCACGGCTGCCAGTCTGGCGGGCACGGTGGTGGGCGGCTGTCGCCTGGAATGCCTGCTGGGCGTGGGCGGGATGGGCGCGGTGTGGCGAGCACACCACCTCGCGCTCGATGTGCCGGTGGCGCTCAAGCTCATGCTGCCCATCAAGGACATCGATCCCAACGCGGGTGAGCGTCTCCTGCGTGAGGCACGCGCCGCGGCCCGCCTGCGCCATCCCAACATCGTGGGCGTGCTCAACGTCGGCGAGGAGGCGGGCCTGCAGTTCCTGATCATGGAGCTGGTGGAGGGGCAGAGCCTGCAGAAGCTCCTTGATGCGCGCGGCTCGCTGCCCGTCGAGGAGGCCCTGCGCCTGGTGCTGCAGCTCCTGAACGCGCTGGAGATGACGTTCGAGCACCGCATCGTCCACCGCGACATCAAGCCCGACAACATCCTCATCGATGGCAAGGGCGTGGCCAAGCTGGCCGATTTGGGTCTGGCCAAGCAAGCGGGTGGCGATCTCAACCTGACCCAGACGGGCGTCGTGATGGGCAGCCCCTACTACATCGCGCCCGAGCAGGCGGCCAACTCCAAGGCCGCGGATCCGCGCGCCGACCTCTATTCGCTGGGCTGCGTGCTGTTTCACCTGCTGACCGGCGCACCGCCGTACACGGGCGCCACGTACGTCGAGGTTCTGCTCAAGCACATCAGCAGCCCCCTGCCCGATCTCACGCGCCTCGGTCCGGGCCTGCCCAAGGGTTTGGCGTCGGTGATCCTGCGGCTGATGGCCAAGGCACCGACCGACCGATTTCAAACCCCCCAGGAAGTGCGCGCCGCCCTGCTGCCCTTCCTGGCTCCGCCCACCCAGGTCGTGCGCACGCCGCCCGCGCATACGCGCCGCCGCCTGTGGATCGGGGCGGGGATCGCGGCGCTGATGGGGCTGGTGCTGCTCGCGGCCTTGTGGCCCCGGGGGGACAGGGCACCCGCCGCACCCGCGGCCCCGGCCGTCGCCGCGCCACCGCCTGTCACCGCGGCGGAGACGGCCACGCGAGACGACACGGACGAGGCGGCCCCTCGTCGGCGCAGCGAGCGACGTCGGCCCCGCCCGGTAGAACGCGCGCC
>JAEXQJ010000259.1 GCA_023438785.1 Pseudomonadota bacterium | reverse complement strand
CCGCGACGGCGGCCACCCGGCGGACCACGCGGATGCCACCGCAAGGATCCACGTTCAACTCGGCCAGGTCGAATTCCGTGGCGATCTCGGCCAGCTCACGGACCGTCGCGAGTTCCTCGGGCCCGAGAGCGCACAGGGGCTCCTCACAGCTGCAAGACGAGGAGACCTTCTTCTCGTCCTTGTCCTTGCGGACAGGGGCCTTTGCTTTGCTCATCTGGTCGAGACTCCTTTCTTGGGGACAGCCGCCGAACGCGGCCTGGGGGGCGTGCTTTCATTGCGCCGGCGAGCGCCCGGCCGAGCCGGTTCGCCGTGAGAGAACCGGTCTATCAGGGCTTCGAGCGCGAGGCGATAGCCAACGGCACCCAAGCCGGCGATCTGACCCAGGCACACCGGGGTCAGGAAGGAATGGTGTCGGAATTCCTCGCGGGTGTGCAGGTTGGAGAGGTGGACCTCGATGGCGGGGATGGCAGCGGCGGCCACCGCATCTCGCAAGGCCACACTCGTGTGGGTCAAACCACCCGCATTGATGATGAGCCCGCTCGCCTTGCCGCGCGCCTCGTGCAGACGATCGATGAGCACGCCCTCGTGGTTGGACTGGAACGTCTCGATCGTCACGCCCGCCTCCGCGCCCCGCGCCCGCAAGCCGGCGTCGATCTCAGCCAGGGTCGTATGCCCGTAGATGTGCGGCTCACGCGTGCCGAGGAGATTCAGGTTCGGCCCGTGCATAACCAAGACGACCGGTCGCCCGGACGGAAGGGACGCAGGACTCACAACTCGGCCTGGATCTGGGGAGCGAGCAGGCGCATCAGGTAGCGCGCTTTTCCGAAGTTGGCACCGGGCCTGACCGCGTAGGCCACGAAGTACTCGTCGGTCAGCACGTGCACGATGACCACGAGCTGCTGGGCGCGCAGGGTGATTTCGTCGAGAGGCCCCACGTCCAACTGCTCGGTCGCCTTGCGCACCTGGGAAATGGCATGCGCCAATTCCATGCCCACGGTTTGGATGTCCAGCGTGGCCTCGCCGGGACGGGTGTACGAATCGACCGAGATGCCGTCGAATCCCATCAGGATTCCGGCGACCCCGCCGTCGAGGCGCTCAACCATCTTTTGAAGGCTGTCGCGGAACATTCTTCGTCGGGCTTCTAGTCGGTCGGCGCTGGAGGTGTCAATACCGCGGCCTGGCGCGAGGTCAGGGCGAGGTCGTGTCTGCCGCGGTCGGCACCGCCGGGCAGATGATGCGCGAGGTCTGGTCGCGGCAGCAGAGGATCAATCCATCCTGCCCGGGGTCACAGGCGTTGCCGGGATAGGGATTGGAGCTGAGGGCCTCGCACGCCGGGATATTGGGAAAATCGTACTGCGCGAAGCCGGGCTCCGCATAGCCGGTCTGCAGGCAGCCGACGCATACGCGAATGGGGAAGGTGAAGGGCGCGCTCCTCAGGTCATCACTGCCGTGGCGCCCCTTGGCCTTTAACGTCACGCGCAAGACCACCTCGGCGCTTAGATTGGGGTCGAAACCCGCCACGCCGCTTTCGAATTGCTGGCGCAGGACCGGGACATGGCAGTAGCGAATGGCCTCCACGATCGAGCCCACGCTGGCCTCAGGGGCCAGGAGGTGGGTTTCCACGTCGTAGTCGAAGTCGCCCGGGCATCCCTCCGCCCACGGGATGGACGCCACACCCGGCGGGGGCTCGATGCTCACGCGAAAGCCGGTCAGCGTGACGTTGTTGAGCTCGTCGGCCTTGCTCTGACCGCCGGCGCGGAAGGAGGCCAATTGGTTGGTTACGACGGGGTACATGCGGTACGGGTAGTCGCGGTTGAGCCCCACATCGAGCACACCGCTGATGAGGCGCACCTCGCCGACCTCGGCGGGGCTGGCACAGGTGCCTTCCATGGGCGACTGGGTTTGCTCGATGAGGAGCGCGTGCGGGCCGTCGTCCACCACGCATGCCGTGCTCAGCAAACCGGCCACGGGCACGGCCAAGCTGATCCAGCGCCATGCGCTTCGGCTTCTCCTGGTCATCGTTGCTCCCCTGTTTGCTCGTGAACTCATGACCTGCTCCTGCTCATCCCGGCGCCGCGAGGGTGTCGCGGGCAGTCTGTTGCGCAATCCACGGTGGTGACACCCCCGTGGGCGCGGTCGAAGAAGGATTCGCGCTCAAGCGTGCTCATTGGCCAAGCGAGCGAGCCCGGTTAACAATGCGCGGCGTGATGAAGACGAGGAACTCGGTTCGATCGTCGTTCTCCTTGCGGTTTCGGAAGAACCAGCCCAGCACCGGGATGTCCGCGAAGAAGGGCACCTTGGCATGGCTGAGGCCCGAGTTGCGCGTGTAGATGCCGCCGATGACCGCCGTATCGCCATCGCGCACCAGCATGGTGGTCTTGGCTTCCTTCTTCAGGATGGTGGGATCGCCACGCGCGCCCGTGTTGGAGAAGTCGGGCTCGTTGCGGGTCACGCTCAAATCGAGGGTGATGGTGCCCTCGTTTGTCACGTGCGGCTTCACGCCCAGGTCGAGCTTGGCATCCACGAACTGGGTCTGGGTGCCCATGGCACTGACCACCGACACGGGGATCGACACGCCCTGGCTGATGCTGGCGTGGATGTTGTCCATGGTGGTGATGCGCGGCGAGGACAGGATGCGGACCTGACCCGTGCTCTCGTTGGCCGAGAGGCGTAGGTTCAAGTTGAAGGCCCCGGACACGGAGCCCAGCGTGAGGCCGATGGCGCTACCCGTGCCCTGCCCGGCCGCAACCGGCATGTTGACCAGGAAGTTGGGGTTGCTGCTGTTCTGCGGATTGCCGGTGCGCGCCGAGGGAACTAGGCCACTCAGAGGTGAATTGCTGTCGTCCGCACCGCCGCCGATGCCGATGTTGTAGGGGAAGCTCAGACCGGTGGAATTGCCGTGCGCCGAGTCCATGAAGGCGTTGCCGCCCCACTGGATACCCAGCTGGCGCGCGAAGGTGGAGCGGGCCTCCACGATGCGCGCCTCGATGACCACCTGGGCCGTTTGGGTGTCCAGGTTGCGGACCAAATCCTCGACCAACTGCAGGTTGCGCGCCACGTCCGACACGATGAGGTTGTTCGTCCGCTCATCCACGGAGATCTTGCCGCGCGGAGAGAGCAGGTCCTTGGCTTTTTCCTGCAGCGACGAGGCCGAGGCGTATGAAACGCCAATCAACCGCGTCTCCGTGGGCAACACCTCCTGCATGGCCTTCTGGCGATGGATCTCCTCTTCCAGCTCCTTCTCCAGGACCGACAACGGCGCCACGCGCAGCAGGTTGCCCTCGCGCACCGAACCCAGGCCCTTGGCGCGCAGGACCACGTCCATGGCCTGGTCCCAGGGCACGTCGCGCATCTTGATCGTCACCTCACCGCGGACCTCGTCCGAGGTCACGATGTTGATCTGCCCCACGTCCGAGAGCAGGCGCAGGATGTTGTGAATGTCGGCGCCCTTGAAATCGAGGTCGATGCGGCGGCCGACGTAGCGCTTCTTGGTGGGACGGATGCCCGCCCCCGCCGGGTCGGTCGCCCCCTTGCGGTTCAAGGTCTGCGTCTGCGCGACCACGGCCACCTGGGCCACGTCGATCGAGAAGGAGGCCACCTTGGGGGCCTTCATCAACTCAACCTTGGGCAACGGGAACTCGAGAGCCGGAAGGGCGGGCGACTTTTCCGGGGCCTTTTGGAAGTCCCAGAAGATGCGCGTGCCCTCGCGACGCACGCGACTGGGCACGTTCTCCGCCAGGTCCACGTCGACGCGCACGGCCCCGCGCTGGCGCGGGTCGCGGTACGTGCTGATGAGGCGCACGGGGCCCAGATACTCGGTGGCGTCCAGACTGCGTTCCAGCGACTGGGGTAGCTCGGCGTGCTCGAAGCGCAGGCTCAGCCGTTTGCCGGCCGCGCGTTCGACGGAGAAGTCCGAAGGCTCGTTGAGCTCGATAATCACCGAGGAGCGCGTCGGCTCGTCCACGAAAGCCACGCGCTGGATCTGGCTGGGCACCCGCAGGGTGATCGAGCGCGGATGCGCGCCCTTGGCCTCGGCAGGTTCGGACACCACGCGCATGATCTCGGTGCGAGGCGCCTCCGTGCGAGCGATCGGAGCGGACGTCGCGCGCGCGGGCGCCGGGGCCAGCACTGCGCGTTCGCCAGTCTGGGCAGCGGCCTTTAGTCGCGCCACCTCGGCCGCCAGGGCGTCACGTGTCTGCAGGAGTTCGGCGCGCTCGGCCTCGAGCCGCGTGCGCTCCTCCTCCAACTTGGCGCGCGCGGCACGGGCCTGCGCCAGCCGCTGTTCTTCTTCGGCCGCGCGGGCCTTGTCCTTGGCGGCGAGTTGGGCCTCTCGCGTCTGCACCAGGCGCTGCGCTTCGCTGAGGCGCCGACGCTGATCCTCCTGGCTGCGTGCGTTGGCCTGCAGGGCCTGGTCGCGCGTCTCGATCTGCCGTACCGCCTCGGCCAAGGCTCGGTTGCGCTCCGCCTCTCGCGCCTGCACCTCGCGCGTCTCGCGTTCGGCAGCCTCAGCACGGCGGCGGGCCTCCTCGGCTTCGCTCTGCGCCTTCTTCGCCTCCGCCTCCGAACGCGCCAACGCCTCTCGCGTCTTGTGCTCAGCCGCCTCGGCGCGCTGGCGGGCCTCCTCGGCCTCCCGCTGCGCCTTCCTCTCCTCGGTCTCCGAGCGGGCCAACGTCTCCCGTGTCTTGCGCTCAGCCGCTTCGGCGCGCTGGCGGGCCTGCTCGGCCTCCCGCTGCGCCTTCTTCGCCTCCGCCTCGGATCGCGCCAGCGCCTCCCGCGTCTTGCGCTCGGCTGCCTCGGCGCGCTGGCGGGCCTGCTCGGCCTCCCGCTGCGCCTTCTTCGCCTCCGCCTCAGATCGCGCCAGCGTCTCCCGCGTCTTGCGCTCGGCTGCCTCGGCGCGCTGGCGGGCCTGCTCGGCCTCCCGCTGCGCCTTCTTCGCCTCCACCTCGGATCGCGCCAGCGTCTCGCGCCGACGTTCGGCTTCGGCGGCGGTTGCACTGGCCGCGATGCGCGCCTTCTCCGCCTCCTGGCGTGCCTCCGCCAACTGCGTCCTCAGTCTCTCGGCCTCGGCCTTCTGCGTTTCGGAGGCCCCCGCCTCGCCACGCGTCTGGGCCTCCAGACGGGCGACCTCGCTGCGGTGGCGCTCGGCCGCGACGGCCGCCGCGCTGGCCGCCGCCCGGGCCTTGTCGGCCTCCTGGCGCGCGAGCTCGAGTTGCTTCTTTAACTGGTCCGCCTCGGCCCGGGTGGCCGAGTTGTCGCTGGCCGGTATGGGCCGCACGCGCGGCTGCACGCGCACCACGATGTCGGGGCCGTGCGCCTCCACCTGGTAGTCCGAGGCCTGGCGGAGCGTGAGCACGATGCGCGTGTGGGGTCCGCTGGCCTCGTCCTCGCTCACGTTGGCGCTGACCATGCCCACGGCGTACGTGCCCGCGTCGACGGGGACGTCCACATCACCCAGTCGAGCCCCGCTCACATCCACGACCACCCGATCCGGCTGCTCCAGCTTCCAGGTCGTGAACGTGGGTCGGGCAGAGGCCGCGATGACCACGGCCGTGTCACCGCCGGTTTCACTGACCCGAATGGCCCGCACTTGCACCGCGCCGGGCGCGGCTGTCAGAGGTGCGGCCCACAAGGCGCCCAAGCAGACGCTGAGCACGACGGGAAAGAACTTGGGTGCAATTCGATGACCGGTCATTTATTGGCCCCCTCTGGATCGACCAGGACGGCTTTTTCCAAAGCTCGGGTTTCACCGCCCGACGTGATTTCGGAGAGTTCCAGGATCACGCGGTCGGAAAGTATCTTGGCCACGCGGGCGGCGGATTTGGAGATGTAGTCGCCCCGCTTCACGGTCTGCCCCAGGCCCGCGGGATCGCGGAACATGGCACGCGGGTTGGCGTCGCCGGAGATGACCGCAATGAGCGTCAGTTCCTCGAGCGCAAACTTGGAGAAGATGGCGGCGACCACCGGCGTGCCCGGGCGGGTCAGCCGGTCGACGAAGATGCCGACGTAGGAACGAAAGGGATCGCGATTGGACTCGTCGTTCTCGGCGAAATCCTCGTCGCGCAGCACCTTGCGGCGCAGGATGGCCATGCGCTGCTTGGCGGCCTCGGGACCGGTCAGGGGTGGAGCCGCGGCCGGGGGCGTGGCCGGCGCGCTGGCGGCCACCTGGGCCGGCGCCTTGGCGGGCGCGCCGGCGTGCACTTCGGGCACAACGGCCAACGCGCCCAGGAGCATCCACGAAAGAGCTTGTCTTCTCATGTGCCACCCGCTCGGTCGAGGTAGCGGAACGTCACGGCGTAGAACTTCGCGCGCATGCGCGGCGAGCCGTCGTCCACGCCGCCGCGCTCCTTGTCACCGGTGAGGGACAGGTCCTCGACGTTCACGATGCGCGACAGCTCGGCCACGTTCTTGAAGAACTTGGTGATGGTGTGAAACGTACCGCGAATCTCGATGCGCACCGGGATGCGCACGTACAGCTCGGCGGCCGACTCTGCCTCGATGGTCAGGCTGATGACCTCCAGCCCGGCCAACTCGGCCTGTTCCTGGATGCTGGACAGGAACGTGGGAATCTCCGCCTTCTTGGGCAGCGCCTTGAGCAGTTCGCGCTGTTCTTGCTGAAGCTGCGTCAACTCGTTCCGGTAGGCCAGGTACTCCTTCTTGCGCTTCTCGTAGGTGGCCTTCTCGTCGGTCAGGCTCGTGGTGCGGACCTGGGCGGACTTGAGTTGGTCCTGAAGGTCCATATACACGAGCACGTAGTACAGGACGGCGAGGACCAGCATCACGCCCGCCGTCGCGGCCATCTTGACGGGCGTCTTGAGGCGAAGGACCTTTTGCAGAGCGTCGTTCATGTCAGTAGACCACTTTTGCGGAGAGGCTGAAGGACACGAACTTCACGCTGCGACCTGACTGCTGCGCAGTGGAGTCCAGATTGACTTCGCTGAAGAAGACCGACGAGTTGAGTCGCTTGAGGAACTCGGCCACGTCCTCGTTGGATTTGGCGGCACCCTTCAGCTTCACCCGGTGATCGGTCTCGGTGTAGCTGTCGATCCAGACGCGACGGGTGTCCCAACTGGCGTTGAAGCCCGCGTTGGGATCGCGCCGAAGCTGTTCCTCGTAGGTGATGCGGTCGAAGGTTGGCCCCTTGCCCGGGCTGAGGATCTCGGACAGCTCGCGCAACAGGTACACGGGCCCCGTGCGGCCCGCATCCAGGGCCTGAATGGTCTTGCGCTGCCGCAGCAGTCCCTCGCGCTGGGCTTTGACTTTCTCGTAGTCGCCCAGTTCTTGTTTCAGGCGCGCCACGTCGGCCGAAAGAATGGTGTTGCGACGATTGACCTCGTCCAAGCTGCTGCTGGCCTGCAGGTGAACGAAGACCAAGCCGCCGATGGTGGCCAGGATGGCCATGCCCATGAACAGGAACTGCCGCTGGCCGGCTTCCGCCCGCTTGGCCTTGCGGATGGGGAGAAGGTTTATGCGTATCACTGCTTGTCCCCCGGTCGACGCAACGCCAAGCCAACCGCCACGGCCGCCTCGGCCGCGTGCTGCTGGATGAACGCCATGTCGAATTTGTGCTCGTCCACGTTCACCTTGCGGAAGGGATCCATCACCTCCACGGCAGTGCGCGACTTCTCCTCCAGCGCACGCTGCAGGGCCGGCACCTTGGCCGCCCCGCCACACAGGTAGATCTTGGTGATGCTGGCGTCGCTGGAGGCGGCCAGATAGAAGTCGAGCGAACGCTGGAACTTGCCCGCCACGCTGTCGGCCACCGAGGCGATGACGGCCTCCACTTCCTGGGGCACGACCTCGCCCGAGCCCTCGGCGACGGAGCCGATCTTCCAGGCCTCCGCTTCCTCCTGGCTCACATTGAGGCGCTTCTGGATCTCCTCCGTGAAGGCGTTGCCGCCCACCGTGACGTCTCGGGTGAAGGCGCTGGTGCCCCCCGCGATGATGTTGATGTTGGACAGCGTGGCGCCGACGTTGATGACCGCCACCGCCTCCTCGGGGACCACCGGGTAATTGGCCTCAAAGGCGTTCTGGATGGTGAAGGCGGCCACGTCCATCACCACGGGCTGCAGCTTGGCCTCGCGGATGACCATGCTGTAGTCCGAGACGACCTCCTTCTTGGCCGCCACGAGCAGCAGCTCCATCTGTCCGCCCGCCTCGCTGCCCACCAGCTGATGATCGATCTCCACGTCGTCCTTGGAAAACGGGATGTGATGCTCGGCCTCCCAGGGGATCTGTTCTTCCAGCTCCTCCGGGGTCATGGGCGGCACCTTGATCTTCTTGATGATCACCGAATGGCCCGAGATGGCGCTGGCCACCTCCTTGCCCTTGATTCCCAGGCTGTCGCGCAAGCTCTTGATGGCCTCCACGACGGCGGTCTGGTTCATGATGGCGCCGTCCACGATGGTCTGGGCGGGCAGCGGCTCGACACCGAAGTTGACCAGGTGCAAACCCTTCGAGGTCTCCTTGAGCTGGACGACCTTCACCGAACTCGAACCGATGTCGAGCCCTATGCAGTTCTTCGGCATCTGGGTCTCCCGATGAGGGTCCTAACCAGCCTCATGTCAGTCACATGGTCCTTGATTGACGACAGAAATCAAAAATCGCCCCCGAGGGACAGACATCGTTCACTCCGGCTTCGAAGTTGAGCCCGTTCTGACAACGGGTGCCGTCGGACTGCGTGCATCGAGTGCGGGAAGGACCTCCGAGGTATCCCTCACGGACACAATTCCATACTCCTTGAGCTTGTAAAGCAGCGCGCGGTGGCTGATCTCGAGCAACTCGGCAGCGCGCGTGCGGTTGCCCTTGGTGCGCACGAGCGCACGTCGGATGAGGTCGGCCTCAGACCGACGCGTGGCGCGCTTGATGGACAAGTCGCCCTCATCGGCCGCGGGTGCGCTGGGGGCAGGCCGGGCCGTCGTGCGCATGCGCTCGGGCAAGGCCTCGGGGCCAATGCCGGTACCCTCGGCCAGCACGATGGCCCGCTCGATGGTGTTCTCTAGCTCGCGCACGTTGCCCGGCCAGTCGTAGGACGACAAGAGGCGCAGTGCCTCGGCCCCGATGCTCATCACCTGCAGGCCCATGCGCGCGTTCATACGCAGCAGGAAATGCTGGGCCAGCAGGGGGATGTCCTCGCGCCTGTCCCGCAAGGGTGGCAAGCGCAAGGCGAACACGTTGAGCCGGTAGTACAGGTCCTCGCGGAAGGCGCCCCGGCTGACCTCCACGGCCAAGTCGCGCGCCGTGGCCGCCACCACGCGCACATCCACCTTGACGTCCTGGCTGTCACCCAGGCGGCGGATCTCCTCCTCCTGCAGGGCGCGCAGCAACTTGACCTGCAGGCCAAGGGGCAGCTCGCCGATCTCGTCGAGGAACAGGGTGCCGCCCGAGGCCTCTTCGAAGAGCCCCTTGCGATCGCGGGTGGCGTCGGTGAAGGCGCCCTTGCGGTGCCCGAAGAGCTCGGATTCCAGCAGATTGGCGGGAATGGCCCCGCAATTGACCGCCACGAAGGGATGGGCCGCGCGCGGCGAATGGCGGTGAATGGCCCTCGCCACCAGCTCCTTGCCCGTGCCCGATTCACCCCCGATGAGGACCGTGGTCTTGAACTCGGCGATCTTGCGCAGGGTGCGAAACAGCTCGGTCATCTGCGGGCTACGCCCCACCAGATCACCCAGGCCGTTCTCAGGCTCCTGCCCCGTCGAGCGAATCTGGCGTGCCAGCGTCTGGTTCTCGCGGAAGAGGCGCTCGCGCTCCTCGGCTTTGCGCAGAAGCAGAACCAACTCGTCCGCCTCGAAGGGCTTGGACAAATAGTCGTAGGCGCCCCTCTTCATGGCCTCGATGGCCACGTCTCTGCTGCCGTACGCGGTCATGACGACCACCGTGGTGTCCAGGGCGCGCCGCCGTACCTCGTCGACCAGATCCAGGCCACTGCGCTCAGGCATGCGCAGATCAGTGATCACGATGTCGTAGGATCGGTTGGCCAACTCGGCCAGTGCCCCATCCACGGAGGCCGTACTGACGGCCTCGTAGCCCTCGCGCCGAAGCAGGGTCTGCAGCATGTGGCGAAGGTTCTCTTCGTCGTCGACAACCAGAACGCGTCGCATAGGCTTGGGGACTCGCTTAGTCGGAGCTCATGAGACGGAGCCCGACCGCCAGCGTATCACGAACCCGAGTCTTTCCGCTATGTTCCGAGGCTGAGGCTGCTAGGATGCAGCCCTTTGCGGAGATCAGGGCGATGAAACACGGTCCCCTTCTGCTGGCCATCGACCAGGGCACGACAGGCACCACGGTCCTCCTCGTCGACCAGGCGATGGCCGTGCACGGCCGGGGCTACTGCGAGATTCCGCAGAGCTACCCCGCGCCTGGCCTGGTCGAGCACGATCCCGAGGCCATTTGGGCCTCGGTCCTGGAGGCGTTCGCCCAGGCCCGCCGGCAGGTCCCCAACCTCCCCATCGCCGCGCTCGGCATCACCAATCAACGCGAGACCACCGTGCTGTGGGATCGTCACACCGGCCAGCCGGTGGCGCCGGCCATCGTGTGGCAAGACCGGCGCACCGCCGCTCTCTGCGATGATCTGCGGCGAGCGGGCCACGAGCCGGAGGTGCGAAAGAGGACCGGGCTGCTCCTGGATCCCTATTTTTCGGCCACCAAGATCGCCTGGCTACTCGGCCACGTGCCCGGCCTGCGCGCCCGCGCCGAGGCGGGACACCTCGCCTTCGGTACGGTGGACAGCTTCCTGGTGTGGCGACTGTCGGGCGGAAGCAGCCACGTCACCGACGTCTCCAACGCCTCTCGCACGCTCCTGCTCGACCTTCACGAGCTCCAGTGGAGCGCCGAGCTGTGCACCCTCTTCGGTGTACCGGCGCCCATTCTGCCGCGCCTTTGTCCCTCGGCGGGCGCACGGGCCGTCACCGCCGGCGCCCACCCCATTCCCGACGGCATTCCCATATCGGGTGTGGCCGGCGATCAACAGGCTGCCCTGTACGGCCAGGCCTGTCTGCGCCCCGGCGATGCCAAGTGCACGTTTGGCACGGGCTCGTTTCTGCTCATGAACGTGGGCGGTGAGCCCGTGCTCTCCTCGCATGGATTGGTGGCCACGGTGGCCTGGACAGGTCCGCAGACGCGAGCCTTTGCCCTGGAGGGCAGCTCGTTCATTTCGGGCGCGCTGGTGCAGTGGCTGCGCGACGGGCTGCGCATCATCGGCAGCGCGGCCGAGAGCGAGGCGCTGGCGGCTTCGGTGGCGGACGACGGGGGCGTGACGGTTGTACCCGCCCTGGCCGGCCTGGGTGCGCCGCACTGGCGGCCCGAGGCACGCGGGAGCATCCAGGGCCTCTCCCGCGGCACGACGGCCGCCCACATCGCACGGGCCGCCCTGCAGGCCATGGCCCTGCAGAACCTCGACCTGGTGCGCGCCATGGAGGAGGACAGCGGCCGCAGGCTGACCCGGTTGCGGGTGGACGGCGGGGCCACCACCAATGACCTGCTGATGCAGCTTCAGGCCGACCTGCTGGACGTGGAGATCGAGCGGCCGGCGCAGGTGGAGCTGACCGCCATCGGTGCGGCACGTCTGGCCGCATGGGGCGCGGGGCTGGACACGGACAGCCAGCAAGCCCCACACTCGAAGGCCACGCTCTTTCATCCCCGCATGCCAGCCGCCCAGCGCACGCAGATCATCGAACGGTGGCGCCAGGCTCTGGCCAGGACCTGATTTGTCACCCACTTCTTCCCCGCCCGCCTCACCTCGCCCGCGCCTCCGGCCCGCGGGGCCCGAGAGGACGGCGGAGTCACGACGCTCTCACCGCGGCCTGGCGCACGAGGGTCCGTTGACGTGAGAGAGCTGGTTCGGCGGCGCGAGATCCTGGTCTGCGTGGGGCCAGGCGGGGTCGGCAAGACCACCACGGCAGCGGCGCTTGGCGTGCTGGCGGCACGCACGGGTCGGCGCACCCTGGTGTGCACCATCGATCCGGCGCCTCGCCTGGCCGACGCGCTCGGGTTGCACAGCTTGGGTCCCGAGCCGATCCCCGTGTCGCAGGAGACCAGTCGCGCGCTCGGCATCGAGGGTCCGGGGCGACTGGAGGCTGCACGGGTAGACACGGCGCGCGCCTTCGACCAATTGGTCGAGGAGGTGGCCGACCCGGCCCTGCGCCAACGCATCCTCTCCAATCATCTCTACCGCCACCTGACCAACGACCTGACGGGCGCGCAAGAGTATGCGGCCACGTTGTCTCTCTTCGAGCTGCAAAGGCGTCACGCGCACGACATCATCGTGCTGGATACGCCGCCCGCGGCCCACGCCCTCGACTTTCTGCAGGCCCCGCAGCGCTTGGCGGAGGCCATCGGCAGCCCGGCCCTGCGCTGGTTCGCCCGCCCCGATCCGCACGCGGGCCGCTTCTCGTGGCAGAGCCTGCGCGCCGGCGGGGCCTTGGCTATGCGCCGCATGGGACGTCTGGTGGGGAGCCAATTCCTCGACGATCTGGGTGACTTTCTTCTGGATGTGCAGGGTGTGCTCGGCGCATTCCTGGCGCGCTCGCAGGAAATCGAACGGCTCTTGCGCCGGCCAGAGGTCGCGTTCCTGCTCGTGCTGTCACCTGAGGTCGCGGCCATCGATGAAGCCATCGAGCTGGCGCGCCGGCTGCGCGAAGCCGGCACACCGCTGACGGGCTTCATCGCGAACCGTGTCCTCGACATGCCGGTGCGCATTCAGGAAGGCGACATCGCCGCGCGCCTGGCGGGAGTGCCCGCCCTGCGAGGACGGGACCTGCAAGAGCCGACGCGGATCATCGGCGAGCTGGCGGCGTATCTGGCCAGCATCGCCCAGGCCCAACGCACCGAACTGGCGCGCTTGGCGAGCCGGGCACCTGGACTCAACATCACCCGCGTGCCGCTCCTGGCCCGCGACGTCTCCAACCTCGATTCGCTGCGCGCCGTGGCCGACTGGCTGGCGGCGGCGGCGACATACTGAATTCATGCTGAGGCTGTTCGTCGCGGTGGATCTGCCCCAAACGGCGCGCGACATGGTGGTGCCCCTGTGCCGGGGCATCGCGGGTGCGCGCTGGAGCAAACCCGAGCAGTTGCACGTCACCCTGCGTTTCTTGGGTTTCGTGCCCGAGAGCGATCTCGACCGCATCCGTCGGGCGCTGGAGGCGGTGCACGCGCCGGCCTTTGAATTGGGGCTGCGCGGTGTGGGCGTCTTTCCGCCCCGCAAGTTGCCGCGCGTGCTGTGGCTGGGGCTCGCCCCCGTCGAGCCTCTGTGCAGACTCAAGGAGCAGGTGGATGCGGTCCTCGGCCCTGATCCAGAGACCGCCCAGAGGCCGTTTTCACCGCACCTGACGCTGGCCCGCTTCACCACCCGCCCGCGCGACGAGCTAGCCCAGTTCCTCGCCGACCATGGCCAATTCGCGGCCGGGCCCTGGTCCGTGCGTGAGTTCCATCTTTACCGCAGCACCCTTCGCCGCACGGGCGCGGCGCATGAGATCGTCCAGAGCTACGGCCTGGGGTAAATCGCTCCCGAGGGGGATGGACGGAATGCCCGGTCGTCGAGGCCGGTTCGTGGTAAGGGTTCTGGCCGCCGATGACCCAGCAAGACACAGCCGCCCCCGACCGTGCTCAGCGCAGCGCGCGCCCAGCGCTGTGGTGGGCTCTGTTGGCCATCTCGCTCGTCGGGCTCGCGATTTCGGTGGCCCTCCTGCGCATCCATTTCAAGGTGCACACGGAGCCCGCCTTCCACAGCTTCTGCGCGCAAGGCGAGACCCTGAACTGCGACACCGTCGCGCGCAGCTCCCACGCCGTGATCGCCGGCGCGCCGCTAGCAGCCTGGGGCATCCTCGGTTACCTGTTTTCGTCGGTTCTGGCCCTGTGGGGCCTGCGTGCGCGGCGCCAGCCCGAACTGCCATCGGGTTTGGCCGTGCTCCTCACGTCCCTGTATCTCCTGACCAGCGTGGGCCTGGCCATCGTCTCCGCCCTGGGCGTGGGCTCGATATGCGTCTTGTGCATGGCAACCTATGGCGTGAATGCATTGCTGGTGGGGGTGGCGCTGAGGCAATCCGTTCGCGTGGGGTTCGGCAAGGCCATGGCCGCCCCCCTGCACACCCTGCGTGAGCGTCCGGTTTTCTCGTCGGTTGTGGTGGGCGGGGCGCTGGTCAGCCTGCTGGGTGTAGCCCTGGGCTTCCCCGCCTATTGGCGCGAGAGCAAACGGGCGCCCGCGGCCCCCATCGACCTTCCGCACGGCGAGTCTGCCGAGGGCCACTGGATCGGGGCCGAGCACCCCGTGCTCACCATCTACGAGTACTCGGACTACGAGTGCCCCTACTGCAAACAGGCCCATCACCAGCTCCGCAACAAGGTCCGTGCCTTCCCCAGCAAGCTGCGCGTCGTCCACCGCCACTTCCCGCTCGACCAAGCCTGCAACCCCGACATCAAGCAGCCGTTCCACCACAACGCCTGCCGGGCCGCGCTCATCGCCGAGTGCGCCGGCCGCGTGGGCCGATTCTGGGAAGCCAACGATTACCTGTTCGAAGAGACGCACGGCCTCGCGTCCAAGTCCGACCGGGACGTGGCGCGCGACCTGGGCCTGCAGCCCGAGCAGCTCACCCGCTGCATGGCGGGGGAGGGCAAGGAGACCCTGGAGCGCGACGTGCAGCAAGGCATCGGCCTTAAGCTCGAGGGAACGCCCAGCTTCCTCATCAACGGGAAGGTGTACATGGGCCAGATTCCGGTGGACGCCCTGGACGCGCTGGGCGACAGCGACGTCGGCACGCACAACTAAACGCGTCAGGGTAGGCCGGCGCGCGCCTCAGGTGCGCCTCGTCATGAGCCGATTTCGTGACGAGAAGGACACCTTCTCGAAGACAATGGTCACGCCTTTGACATTTCTTGGGGATGACCACGCGATGATTCGCGCGCTGCCGGACGGCCATCCGGGCGCGGTGGCGGCGTTCTACGATCGCTACGCGCCGCATGTGCTCCGGACGCTGCAGTCGATGATGGGAGCGGACGCGGATGTCCCGGACCTCCTCCAGGAAGTCTTCATTCGTGCCATCGACGGCATCAGGGGACTGAAGGAATCGGACCGCCTGCGCGGCTGGCTGACGAGCATTGCCATTTTCACAGCGCGCTCTCACATTCGTCGCCGCACGCGTCGCAACTGGCTCGGCCTGCGCTCACCTACACCGAACACGCAGCAGGATCCGCCGTGTCTGGATGCGCGCAACGCGCTCCGCGAGGTGTACCGCCTCATGGACCAGATCCCGGTGAACGACCGAATGGCTTTTGCCCTCCGCTATATCGAGGGCATGACACTACCCGACGCGGCAGAGGCCAGTGGCGTTTCGTTGGCCACCCTGAAGCGGCGGCTATCTAGAGCAGAAAAGCAGTTTATTGCCGGGGCCCAGGCTCGCCCGGCTCTTGCGACATGGCTTAAGGAGGGATCGCGATGGAGCCTTCTCAAGAACAGTTAACCGACGTCGGGAGGACCATCCGCGACGCGCTGTCGATGGAACTCGACGGGAACGAGCAGATACGCACGGCTCGCCGCCGGCTCCTGGAGCAGGTCGCGCTCCGCAATGAAAAGCGAATGGAGCGGCCCCGCTTCCTCAGGTCATTGAGGCTCGGTTGGCTCCTGCCGGGCTTGGGTGTGGCCCTGGGCGTGGGTGCGCTCGCCCTGATCCTGCGCGCGCCGGTGACCTTCCAGGTGGGCGGGGCGGCCACGGCGGGGCGCACCGGCGACGTCATCGAAGCGATGAGCGATGCCCCGCTGGCCCTCAACTTCTCGGAGGGCAGTTCGATCGTATTGCGCGAGGGTAGCCGCATGCGCGTGCTCGCCGCGCAGGCCAGCGGTGCGCGGGTTCTGGTCGAATCAGGCTCCGTGGACGTCGCCATCGTGCATCGCAAGGTCCGCAGGACCAACTGGCAGTTCGAATTGGGGCCCTTCCAGGTCCTCGTCACCGGCACGAAGTTCCGCGCGGGCTGGAATGCCTCTACCCAGACGCTCTCCGTATCGATGCGCGAGGGCTCGGTCGTGGTGTCTGGCCGCTGCATGCCGGAGCCGCGCAGTCTGGCCGCCGGTCAGGCCTTGCAGATGTCCTGTCCCGAGTCCCCCACTGCCATCCCCCAGCCTCAAGCCAGCGTGCTCCCGGTTGCCCCGGCACAGCCCGGGGAGGCCCCGAGCGTGGGAGAGCCGGCGCGCCTCGGCCGTGAAGCCGGGTCGGCGGCCAACTGGCGCGCCCTGCTGGGCAGTGGCCGCCTGAATGAGGGCTTGCGCGCCGCCGAAAGCGCGGGGTTCGATCGGGTGTGCCAGGCCGCGAGCCCGAGGGAATTGCTCCAGATCTCCGACGCCGCCCGGCTCTCGGGCCGCACCCAAAGGGCGACCACCGCTTTGCGCGTCCTGCGCTCGCGTTTTGCCCACACGGCGGACGCCTCCAATGCCGCCTTCGCGCTGGGCCGTATCGCCTTCGAAAGGCGCGGCGGGTATGATGAGGCTGTACGTTGGTTTTCTACCTACCTCGATGAGCAGCCAAGCGGAGCCCTCATGGGAGATGCAGTGGGGCGACTGATGGAATCCCGTCGCTACGCCGGCGACAGGCGAGGTGCGCGCGCGGACGCCGAGCGCTACCTGCGCCGTTTCCCGGAAGGTCCGTACGCCCGCGAAGCGCGCTCGATCCTCACTGAAGACTGATGCCCCGTCGCGTCCTGGCCGCCTTTGCCGGACTCCTGGCAGCGCAGTTCCTGCTGGCGGGCCGCCCGGCGGACAGCGCTGCCGCAGAGGGCGACGCGCGACCGGCCAAGCAGGTGCTGTTCATCCTCGACCGCGCGGCTGATCCCTTCGCCGATCGGCTGCGCGCCGAGATTGAGGGCATGGGACTCAAGATCGTCGTCCTGCAAGCCTGGCGAGAGCCCGAACGCCCTGAGCAGATGGAGACGGCAGCGCGCGAGCAGCGTGCCGCGGCGGCGATTCGGCTGGTTCCGTCCCGACGCGGGGTGGAGATCTGGATGGCCGACGAGACCTCGGGGCGCTCGCTGTTGCGCCAACTCATCGTCGACGAGAGCCCCGAGGGTCCTGACGAGAACCTGGTGGCCATGCAGCTCGTCGAGTTGCTGCGCACCAGCCTGCTCGTCGACCCACACCCGGCCGCATCCTCGGCGCCCTCCGCCGCGCCGCAACCTGCGCTGCCGCCCGAACTGATCGGTTCCAGGGGCGAGCCGTGTACGTGGTGCGCGCGTGTGCAGACCGGGGCGGGATTCCTCGCCAGCCCGGGAGGCGCGGGCGCCGCGCTGGAAATGTGGCTGTCACTGCAAATGGTGGGACATCGCATGGGCGTGGCCCTGGATCTGGCTGCCCCCATCCGGGGCATGAAGCCCTCCGGGCCCGAGGGCTCGGCGAGCCTGAGACCCTCCCTGGCGGCCCTGGTTCTGCTGCGACGCTGGGGCGCGCCGGAATCGCGGCTCTCGCTCACGGCCGGACTGGGCGGCGGGATTCTGCATATCGGTGTCGAGGGCAAAGCCACCCCGCCCCTGGTGACCGCATTTCCTGACTCGACCACCATGGGGATCGGATACGCCCGTTTCGATACGGGTCTGGCCTTCACGCGCTGGCTGAGACTTACGCTGCGGCTCGCCGCAGGAGCATCGTTCGGCCGCTTGGTCGTCCGCTTCGCCGGCAACGAGGCCGCGACGTGGGGCTATCCCTTCGGCGCAGGTTCGCTGCTCCTCGACGCCGGCTGGTAGGCCGGCCCGCTCGCGCCGGCGCCTCCGTGACCCGCAGCGGATCGGGATCAGTTCGGCAAATGTGCGCTGCTGCCCAGCGCGACCTTGCCGGGTCTGACCGACTCCGCCGCGAACCGGACGGGGAAGTGCATGGTGAGCCGACTGCCCCGCCCTGGCGCGGAGGCCAGTCTGGCGTCGCCGCCCAGATCGCGGGCGATGGCCCGGATGGCATCCATGCCCACGCCCCGGCCGGACACGGAAGACACGGTGGCCGCGGTCGAGAATCCGGGCAGGAAAAGGAGCTCGTGGGCTTCCTCAGTGGACAACGCCGCCGCCTGCTCAGCCGTGATGAGACCGCGTTTGAGAGCGACTTGCTTCACGCGAGCCGTGTCCACACCGCGGCCGTCGTCCTCGACCGTCAAGTCGATCCACCCGTCGCGCTCCCGCGCGCTGATGGAGATGCGGCCACGCGGGGCCTTGCCCGAGCTCACACGCGCATCGGCGGTTTCCAGGCCGTGATCGACCGCGTTCCGCACGGCATGCATGACCGCGCCCCGAACCTTCTGCATCGCCCTGGCCTCCAAGAAGAAGTCCAGGTTCTCCAGACTGACCTCTTCGAGGGGCTTGCCGCGCTCGCGCGCCAGATCGGCCGCCGTGGAGGCCACCGGGGCCAGCACGTCACCGAGGGATGATGTGGTGAGATGAACCACCGCCTTCTCCAGATCGTTGAGCGGCGGCAAGATGGCCTGCCGATCCTCCCGCACGTGCGCCACGGCTTGGCGCAGTCCTCTCAGAGCGTCGCGGAGGGCGGCGATACGGCCTTCGAGCACCCGCTGGATCGGCTGCCCGGTCTTTGCGCCGCGCATGGCCGGCATCAACACGCGGAAGTGACGAACGTCGTCGAGCAGATGCCGACGAGCCGGCTCGGCCAGCGAGCGCGCGCGAGCCAGCAGCGTATTGAGGCCAGCCTGCCCGGCCGCCTCCCACCAATTCGCCAGCTCCCTTTCGTCGTCCTCGCCAGGCGGCACGAGCAGCAGGTGCTCCGCCGCCTCGTTGTCGCGCATCTCGCGCCGAATGGCCTCGTAGGCAAGCACTTCGCGACGCAAAGCCTCGGCCACCACGCCACCGTCCTTGGGCCCAGTTTGGGCCAGGGATTCGAGGACGGCTTGGGCCACCCGGAAGCGGTACCGACGAGCGCAGGCGATGGCCGCCAGGAGCAGCAGCGGGACCTGACTGGCGCTCGCCCCGTTGAGCCGCTCCACCAGGTCTTCCGCCTCGCCATGGAAGCGGCCCAGCACGTCCACGTCCGCTTCGGGCTTCGACCTCATCTCCACCAGGTTGTGCCCATCGACCACCCACGACTCGAGGGCGTTCAGGACGGTGCGCCCATCCACACCGTCCTCCGTCATGGCCCGATGGTAATCCGACGCCACGTTGGCCAGGGTGGCCAGGCCAAAGGACCGCGCCCCTGCGGCCAGCAAGAACACATCGAGGGCCTCGCGGGCTCGGTCTCCCCCTGCGCTGAGCTTGGCGGCCAGGGCACGCAAGGTCGCCCGGGCCTCGTCGCGGAAGTACGGCCAAAGCTCGGCCGTCGCCACTTCTGCAGACAGTGAACGGGTGAGCTGCAGAGCCTGGTTCACCTCGTGCAGGCAGGGCACCAGGTCCAGCGCCGTGGTCTCGGCGCGACCCAGGACCTGGAGGACCGAGTCGAAGGCCGCGGTCACGTTGACGAAGCCGTGGCCCTGCGCCTCGGCCCGCAGTTGGGTCGCCCTTGCCACCAGGCGCGCGCGCGCCGGCTTGTCGCCGTCCGGGTCGCCCAGCGAAGCCAGATCGCTCTGCCCATCGTCGAAGGGCCGCTCCTGGGCGCGCAGGAAGGACAAGGCGGCTTCGCCCGGGCTCTCCTGCTCCCCGCCCAGGACCTGCCGTCCAAGCTTCTCGAACTCGCCCAGCAACTTTCGCACGTCCGCGATGCGCTCGTGCATGGCCAGCCCGATTTCGGGGCCGAGCCCCACCTCACCGTCTCGCACCCGCTGGAAGTAGTCCTCCGTGGCGTGCGCGATATCCTGCACCGCCGTGAGCTTGAACATGCGCGCATTTCCCTTGAGCGTGTGCATGCCGCGGAACAACGAGTTCACGGCAGCCTGCCGTCGGCTGGGCTCCTCCAAATCGGCGAGCGCCTCCTCGCACCCGTCGAGCACGATCTTGGCCTCCGCGATGAACGTGTTGAACAGATCGGGCTCCATGGCCGCGATCTGCCGAATGCGAGCCAGATTCTCCTTGTTCTGCTCCTCGCGACGGGCGATCTCGGCCTGCAGGCGATGCACCTCGGTCACGTCCTTCACCAAGAACATGATCTTCACTATTTCCCCGTCCTTGTAGAGGGGCGCGTAGTCCAGCTCCAGCACGCGCTCGTCGGCCACGCCATCCGCGTTCGTGCGCGTGTAGTTCAGCCCGCGGATTCGCTCCGGCTCGGAGAGCTCCCACTGAAAATCGTCGGCGCCGAAGATGTGCTGCAGCCAGAACTTCATGCGGCTGACCACCTCCTTTTCGGCCATGGATTCGAGGCGCAAGAACTCGACCACGGATTGGCCGGCGATCGGCACGTCGCCGAAGATCTGCTTGGCGTAAGCAGACACCTCCGCATCGATGCGGCCATCTGGGCCAACCGTGAAGATGGCCTGCAGCATGTTGTCGAAGAGGTCCTGCAGGTTCTTTCGCGCCTGAACGAGCTTCTGTTCACGATCCACGATGGCGTCGCCCATGCTGTTGAAGACGAGCGCCAGGTTCCCCACCTCGTCGCTTGATTTCACGTCAGCACGCGCGTGCAAGTCGCCTTGCTCAAGGCGGCGAGCGGCCTCGGTGACCCGCGCCAGCGGAGCCACGATCACCCTGCGCGTCAGCATGATGAGCAGCCCCGCCGTGCCCCCGGCGATGAGGAACGCGAACCACAGCAACCGACGGCGGCTGACCCGGAAGGCGGCATTCTCGTCGGCCAGCGAGAAGTTCAACGCCGCGAATCCCACCACCTTCCCGCGGGTGTCTCGGATGTCCTTCACCAGCTCGATCCTGTCCGCGTACTCGAGCAGGCGACTCGCCGTCTTGCCATGCTTGAAGTCGTACGAAGGTCTCTTCTCGGGATTGAGCTCCCTGACCGTCTTGTCTTCCTTGCTCGAGTAGACGGCGGCATAGACGATGGCCCCATTGCTGCGCAGCTTCTCCAATTCGACCGCCACCGCATCGTCGTCCGCGAACACCAAAGGGGCGGCACAGGACGCGGCGAAAAGCTCGGTCACCATCGAGCCGGCAACCGCCTTCGCATCGACGAGTCGCCTGCGCTCGCGCTCGGTCAATTCCCTGAAGAGCAAGAACGACGCCGTGGCCATCACGGCAACCGTGGCGACGGCCAGCTTGGTCCCCACCGAGAGGAACCGTCGTCTTCTCTCTTGCTTCGGCACGGCTTTGCCCTCGTCCCCAGTTCGGCTGTCCCGCCTGAATCTGAAGCCGACCTCACTCGTTCACACGTGCGCTAAAGCTGTGGGCCCGAGGTGACGAAGCCTCCCCCCGGGAGGCAAGACTGCGCAGTGGTTCACGTCAGTTCGCCCCGGCGCAGGCGACATCCCGCGCCGAACGTCGGCGCTCAGAAGGGTGCAACTGCAGCGAAGGCCCACGAACATGACGCAACTGCAAAGATGGCTGACCATCGGTGGAATCGCGGTGGCCACCACCCTTTCGGCCTGCAGCAGCAGCAATGACGCGAGCGACTCCGCGGCCCAAGGCCAGACCTGCACCAGCCTGCCGCCCCTGGCCCTCAAAGACACGTACCGGGTCGGATTCGCACAGCTCTACGAGGCCAACGGCCCCTGGCGTGACGCCAACACGAAGAGCATCGTCGACGAGGCCGCCAGGCGCGGTTGGGAGTTGGTCTACACCCCAGGAACCACCGCCGACGCCGCCGAACAGGTGGACCGCATGCAGGCCCTCATCGACGCCAAAGTCGACGTCATCCTGCTAGCCCCCCACGACGAGGCCAATCTCGCTCCGACCGTCGTGGCCGCGCGCAAGGCCTGCATCCCGGTGTTCATCGAGGACCGCGCCGTCGACACCAACATCGCCGTGCCCGGGCTCGACTACGTGACTTACATCGGCTCGGACTTCGTCAAGGAGGGCGAGCTGACGGCTGACTGGCTCATCCAAAAGACCGGCGGCCACGCCAACATCATCGAATTCGAGGGCACGGTCGGTTCCTCGGCCGCCGTGGGACGAAAGCAAGGCTTCGACGGCAGAATCGCGGGCCAGCCTGGCATGAAGCTGCTCTTCTCGCAGGACGCCGACTTCGACGAGCAGAAGGCGCACGACCTGCTCCTCGAGGTCCTCCCCCAATACCCGACGGCCGACGTCATCTTTTCGCACAACGACGGTATGTCTTTCGGCATCATCACGGCCCTGCAGCAACTGGGGAAGGAGCCCGGCAGAGACATCATGCTGCTGTCGATAGACGGGACGCTGAAGGCCACCCAGTACGTCATCGAGGGCAAGATCTCCGAGCTGACTGAGTGCAACCCCAAGTTCGGCCCCGTGGTCTTCGACACCATCCTCAAGTACGCCCAGGGTGAGCAGATCCCCACGGTGATGAAAAACAACGACCGCACCTTCGACGCGACCAACGCCGCGAGCTACCTTCCCGAGGCGTTCTGAGCGGCACGCGCCTCAGCCGTCGGTCAGCTTCTTGGCGGCGGCGACGAGCTGCGCGGCCTGGACGGGCTTCACCACCCAGCCACGCACACCCAATGCCTTGGCCTTCTCGATGACTTCGCTCTTGCCCTCGGTGGTCAGCATGATGACCGGCGGACTCCCCATGCGTCCCTGGTCCTTCATGGCCGCCAGGAATTCCAGACCGGACATACGTGGCATCGTGACGTCACAGACAACCATCCGGACATCGCCGTTCTTGGCGAGCTGATCCAGGGCCTCGCCGCCATCTCCCGCCTCAACGACAGCGAATCCCGCCTCGGTCAGGGCCGCGGCGACCTGTTGGCGAACCGTCCTTGAGTCGTCCACGAGCAGGATCTTGTGTGCCATCTGGTGCTTCCTCTGCGGGTTCGGAGGACTAGAAGAGAATCCCTTCTCCTTCGCTCACCGTCTCGGACCTTTCACCCGGATGGAAGAGAGCCGTGCCGTCGGTGCGTTGGACGTCCAACACCATCACGACCTCGTGGGCCCCCAGCCGGCCACGCAGGGTGGCGCGGCGGCGATTTTCGCCGAGCGCGAGTTGGAGGGCATCGCCGGAGACAATCGCGGGTATGCCGTGGGAGAAGATGCAGCCCCGCCGCGCGAATCGGTTGTTGAGACGCCCCAAGGTCTGGTTGGCGACTTCGCCGGCCCAATCCCGGACGTCGCTCTCCCGTGGTCCGGCAAGTGGGTACGTGGCCCGAAAGAACTCGGGCGGCCCGAACACCACGAGGGCGCCGCGCACATTTTCCGAGCTGAGGCCGAGCGTGGCCAGAATGGTCATCTGCGACGCCGGTTTCTCGGGCACGTCGATTCCGAGTTCACATTGGATGCCCGGGAACATGTCCTGGCAGACACCCCTTAGCTCCGTATTGACCTGTGCGAGCTCGTCATCGGTATTCATGGCAATCCTTCTGAGCAGTCACCGCACGCGCGAACGCCTCGTTCCGCGTCCGTCTATTCGATGACCTTCACCATCTTCAGCAACTCGGCCTTGAAGGCGACCTTCTGGGCTCGGGCCTGCGGCAGGTTCACGAGCAACTTGGGCTTGCCGGAGATGACGTCGAATCCCAGCACCACGCCCTCTTGGACGTAGGCCCCGACGGTGGCGACCGAGAGCACACTCACGCCATCCAAGCTGCGCTTGATGTCGGCGACCTCTTTCTGGAAGCCAGGCATGACGAAGACGACACCGACGCCCTTGCTGCGGCACAGATCCCTCAGCGCGGCCGCGGACTCGAATTGCACGATCGACTCTTCGTGCGGCAAGCCGGCGATCTGTGAGACACCCCGTAGGGCGACCCGGACCTGCGCCGCCGCACGGGCACTGTCGGGGTCCTTGGAGGTCAGCAGGACAATCTTCACGCTGCCCTTGGCACGCTCGGCGAACGCCTTGTCGTAGTCGGCCACGCTGGCGAGGAGCTGGACCTGCATGGGAATGGGCACGGCAACGTCGTCGGCGCGCACCTGTCGCACTCCGCACAGACACAGGCAGAGCCAGACCATGGCACAGACGAGCCATGGGTTGGCCCTGTGCGGCCACACCAGCCGGCCGGCGCTGCCGGAAGAGGCAGGCACGCCTTGTTGCGCCGTCGCTGGTGTCGATTTCTGGTTCATAGGTCCCCTGGCCCCTCGTGAACTAGAAATCCACCTGCAAACCGCACGTGACTCGAAAGCGATCGACGGGGATGAGGCGCGGCGGAGTCTGGTCGAACGTATAGAGGGCCGAGCTCCTCGCGACCATGACCGGGCCCACCACATAGGGGCCCTGGTCGGCCAAGGCGTAGTTGGCAATCACGCGATAGCTCAGGTGCTTAACCGCCGGGACGGCACCCGAAAGCGTCAAACGTCCCTCCACCTGGGCAGGCACGCGAGGCTCCAGGCTCGTGCCGTCCTCCAGGACTAGGTACTGGTCCGGTGATTGTTTGCCCATGAATTGGGCGGCCAGGGCGATGGTGGGCCACATGCCCCCGGGGATGTAGGCGATACGGGCGTTGCCGAAGACGGCGGGGGCAATATTGCCGTTGCGCTGGGCTCCTGCCGTCACGGTGGTCGCACCTGGCGCGTCCGGCGTCTTGACCCTGGCCTCGGCGAGCGTGGCGCTCAGACCGTATTGCAGGGCATCGAATCCCACCGCGCCATCTATCCCCACGTTGAGCCCGTAATTGTCGATGGTGCTGACGTTCTGGTATTGCGTCAGGAGCACGCCGTTTGCGAGGGGAGCGGTCAGGCCGTTGCTGCGGGCCGTGTTTGTTTCAGCGGCGCTGAGCTGGCGCAGGTGAACCAGGTTGTTCCAGCGCGAGTAGAAGCCGCCCACGAGGAAGCGATGGGCTCCGAGCTTCTGCTGAATGCTGCCCTCGATAGACTTGACCGTCTCGGGCTTCAGCGGCGTCCCCAGGTTCACGCCGCGCGTGTCGACGTTGGGCCTCGATGCCGCATTGGCCGCGATGCGATCGGCGGCGGAGTCATCCGACTCATCCCAACTCGGCGCGCGAAACGCCTCGGCGTAGGCCAGCTTCAGCTGACCGTTCTTCCAAGCCTCCCAGTTCGCTGACAAGCGCTTCACCAAAACAGGATCGAAGCGCGAGTCGCGGTCGACACGAAGGCCGCCGTTGAAGCGCAGATTCGGCATGGGCGTCCATGTCTGCTGCAGATAGGCACCGACGGTGATGTCTGACCTATCGATGCCTGGAATCTGCTGCGTCCTTGGCAGCGTCGACAGGCCGGTGGTGACGTTGAGGCGATCGTGCTTCGTGTTCATGGAACGCCAGCGCGCGTCCACACCGGCCATGGTGACCAGGCGAGCGTCCTTGAGCCAGTCCCACGAGGTCTGAAGCTCCGTGCCCGCCCACATGGCGGTGCCCTTGTCGAGGAGGTCGCAGGTCGGCGCCCCGGCGTCGGAGGACACGGGACACAGGCTGAAGCGGGAGGCGAGCAGGTCGTTGCGATAGGAGAAGTAGTCGCCATACAAGCGAGCCGACACGTCAAGCAGGGCGGACATCGTGTGGCGATACTTGAGGTCCGCGGAGCGCCGCACTTCCCACTGCTTGGTTCCCGGATCGTCGTAGTTGCCCACACCGGTCGGGGCAGAGTGCGTGTAGTGCACCTCTCGGTAGTTCAGCTCCACATCGCCCACGCTGACGCGAAGCATACCCGCCGGGACCTCGGCGAAGGGGCTGTTCTCCGACTGCGTTCCGCCCCAAATGCCGGTGCCCAGGGCATCGCGGCTGTTGCGGCCTGGGCTGCCCGTATCGGGTTCCACGCCGGTATTGACCGGGCCAAAGGTCATGTACGGGCCGAATTGCCGGTAGTACTCGCCGTGAGCGGTGATCTCTGCCTCGCTGCCGAACAGCGAGAATTTGTGGGTGTAGCCCGCACCCATACGGGCGCTGGTCCAGACCGAAGACTCGGCCACTAGATGCAGGCCCGCGTTGTCCTTGGCCCGCTTGGTGACCACATTGATGAGGCCCAGCATGGCATTCGACCCATAGAGCACAGAGCCGGCGCCCACAATCACCTCGATGTGGTCGATTATCTCCATGGGAACGCCCGCACCAACGCCGAGCCAGGCGCTGCCGCGCAGGGGCTCGTTGACGGCGTGGCCATCCACCAGCAGCAGGAAGTGGCTGCCGCGGTCACCCGTCAGCAACACACCCCGAGCACCGATCTCGCGTCCGTTGAGGTTGCCGGAGGTCTTCACGCCGACGGTGAGGAAGTCGATGGCCTCGGCCAGGGTCTTGACGCCGTAGCGACGCAAATCGTCGGCGGAGAGGCTGGTGGACAATGCGGGGGCCGAGCTTGCGCCCTCCGCCTGCTTGGAGGCCGAGGTGACGATTTGCTCGCTGAGCAGACTCTCCAGATCACCGAGGCCGTCGGCGCGCGCCGCCCGCCGGATGGCCCAGAAGCCCGCGAGCAGGGCCCACGCGCTTGCCCACCTCCGAGAATGGCGACGGGCGGGACCCATGCACTCTCCAGAGCGGCGCTGGGAGCCAGCGCTCGGCCCAAATTCACGGTTAGGCCGCAGCATCAGTCACGCCTTCGTCGGATGGGATGGCAGTCTTTAGGAGCCCACGTCCCCACGCGGCGATCCCGCACGCCTCGCCCACGCCCATCGCCAGAAAGGCGGGGGCGGCCTCAGCGCCAGATCCGCACGCGGGCCTGGGGGTGTTCACCGGCCCAGGCTTCCACCTCATACATGGTCTCACGCTGGTCGCCGTCCTGCCAGCTACCCTGGCGTGCGTCCAAGATGAGCGCGTAGCCCGCTTCCAGCTTGCCGTTGAGATGCGCATCCAGATCGGCAGGCCACGCCCATCCCGGGCACAGGATGTGCCACGCGGGTCTGCGTCCGTGCCAGGAGGCAGGCTCGCGTGCGGCGATCACGGACCACAAGCGCACGCTCTCGCAGGGCTGGCCAGTGATCAAAACAGTGCGTCGCGGAACCTTCTGCAGCAGGCTCGGCAGGCCCCGCAGGGATTGCTCCAGGTCGCGCTGTTCGTCGGCCACCAGGGGCGCGGCCAGGAGGACGGGTGCCAGGACAACGACCAGGCCCAACCGGTAAAGGTGCCGGCCGCGCAACCAGTCGTCCAGAGCCAGTCCGGCCGGAATGGCCAGGGCGCCGGGCAGCGCGGGCAGGAGGTAGCGCGGGCTGTACGAGATGTCCTGATAGAAGGCCAGCATTCCGAGCTGCAGCAGCGCGGGAACACAGAGCGCGAAGGCCAGCGATCGGATCCGCCACAGCCGGGCTCGTTGGCCCCACCAAGCCGTAAGCCCGGCCAAGGTGGTGAGAGGCCCGAGCGTCACAAGCCAGATGAGGAAGACCCGGAAATCCCATATCGTGTAGGGGCGCTGGTCGCGCTCGCTCTGCATGGCCTGGATCCAGTCCCGCACCGTATCCACGTACTCCGGCTGGGACACCACAGCCCAGAGCACCGGCAAGCCCGCCGCGAGCACCAGGCCTGCCAGGCACCCGAAGGCGAAGCGCACACGGCGGCCGGCCGGTGCGCCCAGCAGGGCCAAGGCACAGACCAAGCCCTGAGCGAGGGACTGCTCGCGCATGCCCACCGCCAAGCCCAGCACCAGGCCGGCGGCCAGCCCCCGCAGGCCCGGACGGACCACAGCGCGCGCCGGATTGAGGGCGCGCAAGGCGAGCAGCAGCCCCCAGCAAGTTGCGGCCAGGGCAGGACCATCGGTCAGCACGGCGCCGGCCACGTGGGCCAGCGCCGGTGAGGCAGCCACTGCCAGGCCCGCCAGGAGGGCTGCCCGCTGATTGGCCCCGCACTCCCGCGCCAACAGGAGGGTCAAGGGCGCCGAGCAGGCAGAGACGCACATCCAGAAGACCTGCAGCAGTCTCTCCGCGTGCCACAGCGACACGCCCAGCGCGTGGCTGGCCACCACGAGGCCGTGCGAAACCCACACGAAGACCGGACGTCCCAACGCCAGACCGCCCACCTGACCGGTGATGGCCTGCTGCACATAACCCGCGCTGTCCCAGTAGACCTGCGCGCCGAAGCCCATGAGCATCCCCGACGCCCAGGCCACCAGCCACAGCAGCACCACGTCGGCGTGCCGGGCCAGCCAGGCCGCCAGCGTAGATCCCCGCGCCGCCAGCCGTTCGCATACGCGTCCGTCAGCTTCCATCACGGGTGTCCGATGCGCGAGAGGCCAATCCGTGCCGATTACCTCCAGGCCCCGCGCGGGTCAACACCGATGCTCAGGGACGGGTACCGGCGAGCAGCCGTCGCTCCAGGGCGCGCATGCGCACGGCCTGGCCGGGCCGGTGGTGGTCGTGACCGAAGAGGTGGCAGAGGCCGTGCACGGCCACCCGGTCCAAATCGCGGGCCAGCCGGGATCGCCCACTGCGCCGAAGCAGCGTCTCGACCGAGATCACGATGTCGCCGAGAAAGGCGTGATCGCCGGCGGGATCGGTCTCACCGGACAGGACCTGCATGTGGAAGCTGAGCACGTCGGTGGCGCGATCGATCTGGCGGTAGTCGCGGTTGAGCGCGCGGATCTCCTGATCGTCGGTGAAGACCAGGGTGGCCGACGAGCGCGAGCGCCCGAGTAGGCGCAAGGCCGCGCGCAGGCGAGTGGCCACCGCCCTTCGCCCGGCCGCGTCGAGCAGCTTCCCGGCATTTCCGCGCACGAGCACGTCGATGGGCATGGTTGCGGCACCCTCTCGCAAATCTCAGCGTCGGTGAAGACGAACCATCCGCCGACGGATCGGCGCTTCCGTGTCCGGCCAGGACAGGGCGGGCGAAGGTGTCACTTCTCGCCGTCGGCGGAAGGCTCAGCGGGACCTCGACCGTTGCCGTTGGCTTGGGCCTTGCGGTCGTAGGCCTTGATGATCTCGCTGACCAGCGGGTGGCGCACCACGTCCACCTCGGTGAAGTAGCAGAAGGCGATGCCCTCGATGCCGCGCAAGATGGACTCGGCCTCGGTCAGGCCCGAGCGCCGGTGGTCGGGCAAGTCGATTTGCGTGATGTCGCCCGTGATCACCGCCTTGGAATCGTAGCCCAGGCGCGTGAGGAACATCTTCATCTGTTCGGTCGTGGTGTTCTGGGCCTCGTCGAGAATGACGAAGGAATCGTTGAGCGTGCGCCCGCGCATGAAGGCGATGGGCGCGATCTCGATCATCCCGCGTTCCACCAACTGGTGCGCCCGATCGAAATCCATCATGTCGTGGAGGGCGTCGTACAGCGGCCGCAGGTAGGGAGAGACCTTCTCCTCCATGCTGCCGGGGAGAAAGCCCAGTCGCTCGCCTGCCTCGATGGCCGGGCGGGTGAGGACGATGCGCTTGACCCGCTTCTCCATCAGCTCACGCAGGGCCAGGGCCATAGCCAGGTAGGTCTTGCCGGTGCCCGCGGGACCGATGGCGAACACGATGTCGCGCTCGCGAATGGCATCCACGTAGCGCTTCTGGGCCAGGCCCTTGGGCGCGATGGGGCGGGCACGGCTGCCCACCAGGATGGTGTCGGAGAACACCTCCTGCAGGTTGGCGTTGGCATCGCCCCGCAGGACGTGGGCCGCGCGCGTGACGTCATCCACGCCCACCGGACGGCCGCTGCGCACCATGCGGTACAGCTGTTCGACTAGCCGGCGCGCCTGCGCGATAGCGTCGTTCGAACCGAGAAACGTGAGCTCGTTACCGCGGGAGTGCAGCTTCGCCCCCGTCTCCTGCTCAATCCTTTTCAGGTTCGAGTTCTTCTCCCCGAACAGGGTCAGGGCGACGCGGTTATCGTCGAGGACCACTCGGTCTGACTCGACGTCGTCTCGGCTGCGTGGGGAATCGATTGGGCGCTGCAACAGTACACCGTGTCTGTACCACGGAACCCAAGGTGCCACCAGGTGGTTCGCCGGCCGTGGGCCGTCGCGCTCGTCGAAAAACCCCGGTTGCAGCCCCGGCGAGCACGGTTACACTCGCACATCCACGTGGACACACCTGCCCCCGCCCTCGATTTGGCACCGCTGCCCGGCAAGCAAACCGGACACAATTTCTCCGACCTCGTGGGCCTGATGCAGCGGCTGCTGGCGCCCGGCGGATGTCCCTGGGATCGAGAGCAGACGCTGGAATCCTTGCTGCCCTACGTGGTCGAGGAGACCTACGAGGTGGTGGACGCGGTCCACTCGGGAAACGCGCACGACCACGCCGAGGAGTTGGGTGACCTGCTGTTGCAGGTGGTGTTCCAGGCTGAGCTGCGATCGGGCGAGGGCACCTTCGGCATCGACGACGTGATCAGGGGCATCGTGGCCAAGCTGGTGCGGCGGCACCCGCACGTCTTCGGTGAGGTGCACGCCGAGACCTCGGATGAGGTGCTGGTGAACTGGGCCAAGGTCAAGGCGGCGGAGAAGGCCAAGAAGGGCAAGAAGGGTGCGCTGAACGGCATCCCACGCAGTGCCCCCGCCCTGGTGCGTGCCATGCGTGCCGGCGAGAAGGCCAGCGCCGTGGGCTTCGACTGGCCCGACGCCGCCGGACCGCGCGAGAAGATCAACGAAGAGCTGGCCGAGTTGGACCAGGCCTGCGCCTCAGGCGACCAGGCCCACATGGTGCACGAACTGGGCGACCTGCTCTTCGCCATCACGAACTACGCACGCAAGCTGGGACTGGACGCGGAGAACGCTCTGCGCGCGGCCACGGACCGTTTTGGGCGCCGCTTCGGGCACGTGGAACAAACGTTGGAGGCCCAGGGCCGCAGCGTGTCCGACGCCTCGCCCGAGGAACAAGATCGCCTGTGGCAAGCCGCCAAGGCCGCCGAGGCGTCGCGGACCTAGCCCGTCAAAAGCCTTATGATCAGTAAGACCATCTCCAAGCCCGGTCCACGGACCCGCCGGTTCGTACGCTGGACCATCCGACGCGGCCGCCTCCTGTGGGCGGCGGCCCTGCTATTGGCCATCCCCGCGGGCCTGGCCACGGCGCGGCTCTATCTGCACCTCAACAGCGATATCGAGGAGCTCCTGCCGCGCGATTCGGCCAGCGTGCGGGCGGTGGACGAGCTGCGGCGGCGCATGCCCGGCCTGCAGTACTTGGGCGTGGTGGTGGACGCGGGCAGTCGCGACAAGTTGCCGGCCGCCGAGCGCATGCTTGACGATCTGGCGGCGCGCATCCGCGGCTATCCCAAGGACATGGTGCGGGCCGTGCGCACGGGCGCGGGTGAAGAGCGGCGTTTCCTCGACAAGAACGCGGCCCTGTACGTCGATCTCTCGGATCTGCGCACCATTCGCGAACGCATCGGCGAGCGCAAGCGCTGGGAGATGTCCAAGAAGCTGGAGCTGTCCCTGCTCGACGACGAGCCGGCCCCGACGCTGGATTTCTCGGACATCGTCGCCAAGTACGAGGGCAAGAGCAGGGGCGCGCCCGGCGATCGCTTCTCCTCGCCCGACTTGGCGACCGCCGTGCTGCTCATCGAGAAGGGCGGGTTCTCGACGGGGGCGCCGGCGGCGCGCGCGCTGCTGGAACGCGTGCAGAAGGACATCGCGGCCCTGGGCGGAACGGCCCACTACGCGCCGGGCATGCGCCTAGGATTCTCGGGGGACGTGGCCATCACCGTCGAGGAGACGTCGGCGCTGGAGGTGGATCTGACGCTGGCGTCGCTGCTGGTCCTGGCGGCGGTCATCGCGGTGGTCCTGCTCTACTTCCGCTGGTGGCGCGCCATTCCCGCGCTCTTCCTGCCGCTGGTCACCGCCGTCATGTACTCGTTCGCGGTGGCCACGCTGCCCCCCTGGCGGGTCACGGAGCTCAATTCCAACACGGCCTTCCTGGGCTCCATCATCATCGGCAACGGTGTCAACTTCGGCATCATGCTTCTGTCGCGCTACGTGGAGGCACGCCGGCGCGGGCAGAACATCGAGGACTCGCTGGTCGAGGCGGTGTGGGGAGCACGTCTGGGCACCCTGGTGGCGGCCCTGGCGGCGGGCGCGGCCTACGCCTCGCTCATGCTCACCGAGTTCCGCGGATTCCGGCAGTTCGGCGTGATTGGCGGCCTCGGCATGGTGCTGTGTTGGATATGCAGCTTCGCGCTCACGCCGCCCCTTCTGGCCTGGCTGGATCGAGGCCCGCAGACGGCACCGCGCCCCAAGCGCAGCGCCGAGCAGGGACGCCTGCCCATGCAGCGTTTCGCACGCTTCGTGGCCGCGCACCCGCTGGCCATGGCTCTGGGAGGCGCCCTGCTCACGGCCGCGTCGCTGACCACCCTGCCCCGCCTGAATGCCTCGCGCATCGAGACCAATTTCTCCAAGCTGCGCCAACGCGAGACCTGGACCAGTGGCGAGGGCTATTGGGGCCCCAAGATGGACAAGGTGCTGGGTCAGTATCTGACCCCCACCGTCGTGCTCACCGACTCGGCGAAAGATGCCCGCCTCGTCGACGAGAGCCTGCGCAAGGCCATGGGCCACCCGCCCCTGGGGCCGCTGCTCTCTGACCTGCGCAGCCTGGACACCGTGCTTCCGCCGCATCAGGAGGAGAAGATCGCCGAGATTGAGAAGATCCGGCGTCTCCTTTCGCCCGTGACCCGGGCCGAGGTGGATCCGGCACTTCTGACCAAGGTGGACAAGCTCATCGGCACGGAGCCCCTGTCGCCCATCCGTGAGCAGGATCTGCCCGCCACCTTCACCACGGCCTTGCGCGAGCACGACGGCTCGCTGGGCCGCTCGGTGTTGGTCTACCCCACCCTGTCCAAGGCCATCTGGCACGGCAAGGCGCTGCAGACCTTCGTCCATGAGGTGCGCAAGACGTCGACCGAGGCGGTCTCGGTCAAGCGGCCGCCCCGCGTGGCCGGCACCTTGCCGCTGTCAGCCGACATCGTGTCCTCCATCAGCCGTGACGGTCCCATGGCCAGCCTGGTCGCCTTCTGCGGGGTGGCCATCATGGTGATCCTCATGTTCCGCTGGAGCGCCTCCACCTTGCTGGTCACCGGCTCGCTGGCCTTGGGCGTGTTGTGGCTGGTGGCCTCCACGTTCCTGCTCGGCGTGAAGATCAACTTCGTGAACTTCATCGCCTTTCCCATCACCTTCGGCATTGGCGTGGACTACGCGGTGAACGTGGTCTCGCGCTACGTGCAGGAGGGGTGCGACGACATCGTGGGGCCCATCGAATCCACGGGGGCCGCCGTGGGCCTTTGTTCGGCCACCACCATCATCGGCTACTCCTCGCTGCTTCTAGCCAAGAACCACGGCCTGTTCCTCTTCGGTCTGGTGGCCGTGTTGGGCGAGCTGACCTGCCTCATCACCGCGCTGGCCGTTTTGCCTGCCGTGCTGCTGTTGTGGAAGAGGGCCCGGGGCGCGGCGCGCGTGGCGCTGGAAACAGCCGAGGAGAAGGCCACCCTGCAAGTGGGCCGGCTGCCTTAGGGCACCCGCGCTTCTTGGGCCCTCAGGACCGTGATCTGACGGCCGTCGCAAAAATCCCATCTCAGAGCGAACCGGCGGGCCACGTGGCGCCAGGTCTCCTCCGAGAAGAAGTTCACGTGGGTGGGGTCGTTCTTGTACCACCAGGTGCAGAACGGCGCGTCCTCGCTGCGCAGCAGGGTGCGCACGAAGAGACGTCCGTGCAGGCCCAAACAAGCGACCAGCCGCTCGATTTCCTGGCGCGGCTCGCGCAGGTGCTCCATCACCTCGACCGCGGCGACCACGTCGTAGGTTCCCGCCAGGGCGTGCGCGCCCAGTCCGTACAACGGATCATAGGCCGTGCACTCCAAGCCCAGAGAACGCAGACGAGCCGCCATGACCGCGTGCTCGCCACAGCCGAAGTCCAAGATGCGGGCGCCCTCCAGGGGCAGGCGGCGCAATTCGGCGATGCAGCCATCGATGTAGCGCAGATAGGCCGGGTCGGCGGCCGTGTTGTGGTGCTGGGCGTAGCGGGCCCGCTCCTCGGTGGGGCCAAGCAATTGCGCGCGCGGCACGAAGACCAAATCGCATTGCGGGCAATGCACGAACGTGCGACGGCGGTCGGCGAAGAACGGCCCCACGCCGGTCCCGCCGCACAGGATGCACCCCATGGTGGTCAGAGCAGCCCGACGGCGCGGGCTATCACCAGAACGACCACGCCCCACAGCCCGGCTAAGACGTCATCCATCACGACCCCCCACCCCTCGGGTAGCCGCTCGGCGGCGCGGGCGGGCGGCGGCTTGAATTGGTCGAAGACGCGGAAGAGGACCACCCCGACCACCAGGCCCGTCAAGTTGGCGGGCGCGGCCACCAGGGTGATGAGCACGCCCGCCACCTCGTCGATGCACACGATTTGCGGATCCTTGACGCCCAGCCTGCGCACCACCTGGTTGGACGACCAGATGCCGACCGCGGTGATGAGCAGGGCCGCCGCGGCCACCGCCGGTGCGCCGCCCAGGTAGCGCAGCAAGAGATAGAGCGGGATCGCACCCAACGTCCCCGCCGTCCCCGGTGCCTTGGGAAAGCGGCCGCACCCAAACCAGATCGACAAGACATAGGCGAGCCGGTACATCAGGTCTCCTCGCCCAGCATGGACCGAACCTCCGGGCTGTAAGTACCGCCCTCGTGCAGAACCAGGGGTGGCTCGCGCAGCGTAGGGCCCGAACCGAGGCGCGCCTCCAGCAAGACGCGGTTGGGAGTCTGGCCGGCGTGAGGCTCGACCAGGCGAACGCGCGAGGCATGAAGGCCGCGTGCCGCGAGGCCGGCCTGCAATTCGGCCAGGCGCTCGGCCGGGTACACCACGCACAGCCTCCCCGTGGACTTGAGCGCCAGCCGGGCCACATCCAGCCACTCGGCCAAGCTCAGCGTCACCTCGTGGTGGGCCAGCGAACGCTCGTGGTGCGGCGGCAGCACGCCCTTGCCCACGGGACGAAAGGGCGGATTGGTGGCCACCAAGTCGAAAGACGCGGCCGCCACCCGCCCGGGCTCGCGCACGTCCGCGTTCTGCAGAACGAAACGCGCGCCAAAGCCGTTCTCCTCCACGGCCCGCGCCGCCAAGCCGGCCAGACGGGGCTGGATCTCGACGCCCAGGCCGGTGGCCTGCGGATCGCGGGTCAGCAGCAGGAAGGCCACCGCGCCTGTGCCACAGCCGATGTCCAAGAAGTGCCCGCAGGGCACGCCTACGAATCCCGCCAGGAGCACGGGGTCCAGGCTGGACCGAAAACCGCGCGCCGGCTGGAGCAGCTTGACCCGCCCGCGGAGGAGCGAGTCGCGCGTCACCTCGTCGGCGGCAGCGTTCATCGTCAGGACAGCGTGGGCCGCGCGCCGGGATCGATGCGCATCATCACCAGACCGGTGGCCAGCTTGGGCTGAAAGTAGGTGGACTTCTGCGGCAGCACGAATCCCGCCTCGCACGCGTCGAGCACCTGCCCCACCTTGGTGGGGTTCATACAAAACGCGCCCTGCACCTTGCCGGCCTCGACCCGATCCAGGGTCTCGCGCAGCTCGTGGCTGTAAGAGAGGTTGGACTGCTTGGCCATGGCCTCGGCGCCGATACCCAGCAGCGGCTCCAGAAGCAAGCCGTGCAGCACGCTCACATCCAGGCGAGCCAGGGCGGGCGGTCCCAGGCGGCTGAGGTCCGCGTCGGCGCGCAGCCTGAGCCACGTGGTGTTCGCCTCGCCGGCCCGACGAAGCGCAAAGCTCACCGTCTGCTCACCCTCGCGCCGCAGCCGCGCCTCCAGGGCCGCGGGGTCGCGCTCCTGTCCCACGGACACCTCGAACCAGGGACGCGCCCGCTCGGCCAGCCCCGGCAGCGCGCCGTCGGGCAGGCCATGCACCATACGGTGGGTGGGCAGCACCAGCAGCCCCGGATCCTCGGCGCGAGCGAAGAACATACAGCCCCAGTCGGCCAGTGACTGGCCCATGGGCAGGCCCGCCGGACGCAGCTCATCGCGGATGGCGATCATGGTCTCGTAGCGGTGGTGTCCGTCAGCAATCATCACCTGACGCGGGGCCAGCGTGGCGGCCACCTTGGCGATCACCGACGGCGCGCTCACCGCCCACAGGCGGTGGCGGCAGCCATCGGGCGTGGTGGCATCGAAGTCGGGTGCGACCTGGCAGGCACTGTCCAGCGCCGCCTCGGCCTCGCCGGCCGGATCGCGGTACAACGAGAACACCTGGGAGAAATGGGCCCGCGTGCGCCTGATGAGCTTGAAGCGATCCACCGTGGGGCCGGACAGGGTGTGCTCGTGGGGCAGCACGATGCGCTCGGAAAACGGCGTCAGCTCGATGAGGGAGAAGAAGCCTTTGCGCGTGTACGTCCTCGTGCCCGCCGCGCCCGCGAAGGTGAAGGTCTGTTCGTAGCGGTAGATGGCCGGCTTGGCGTCCTCGCGCAACGTGCCTTCGGCGATCCAGCGTTCCAACTCGGCGCGCGCATACTCGTAGCGCGCGTCGCCCTCGCCGCGCGGCAGGTCCAGGCGCACGATGTTGCGCGGGCTGGCCGCCTCCAGGGCCTGGCGCTGGGCCTCGCCAATCACGTCATAGGGCGGAGCGATGAGCGCCGAGGGATCAGCGAAACGGGCGAGGTCGAACCTGAGTGCGCGAAAGGGTGCTATCCGTGCCATGGACCGCGCACTCTACAACGGGAACGGGTCCAGGGCCGCCCTGGTTGACGCCTATCGCGCGTGTTCGGGATAAAGGCTGGCCAGCCCGGCGGCCGAGGCTGTACACACGCCGCGTTCGGTGACCAGGCCCGTGACCAATCGCCCGGGCGTCACGTCGAACCCGGGGTTGGCCACCGGGCTGTGGGGCGGCGTGACCAGCACCGAGGCGGGCCGCCCATCCGCGCCCAGCCCGCGCACCAGGCGAACCTCATCGGCGCCGCGCTCCTCGATGGGGATCTGGGCCACGCCATCGGTGAGCGTCCAGTCGATGGTCGGACCGGGCAGACAGACGTAGAACGGCACGCCGCAGTCGTGGGCGGCCAGGGCCTTGAGGTAGGTGCCGATCTTGTTGCACACGTCACCCGTCGCCGTGGTGCGGTCGGTGCCCACGAAACATAGGTCCACCAACCCGTGCTGCATGAGGTGGCCGCCCGCGTTGTCCACGATGACCTTGTGGGGCACGCCGTGCTGGCCCAATTCCCAGGCGGTCAGCGAGGCCCCCTGGTTGCGCGGCCGCGTCTCCTCGGCCCACACGTGCACCGGAATCCCGGCCTCGTGCGCCTTGTACACGGGGGCCAGTGCCGTGCCCCAATCTACCGTGGCCAGCCAGCCGGCGTTGCAGTGGGTGAGCACATTGACCACGCCCTGGCGGCCCTTGCGCTGCCAGACCTCGTCGATGATGCGCCGGCCGTGATCGCCGATGGCCGAACAGAGGGCCACATCCTCGTCGCAGATGCGGGCCGCGCAGGCGTAGGCCGCGGCCGGCCGCTCTTCAGGCCGCAGGGCCTTCACGGCCGCGCTGACCTGGTCCAGGGCCCAACGCAGGTTGACCGCCGTGGGCCGCGTGGCCAGCAGGCAGTCGTAGGCCCGGGAAAGGCCGGCGTCGGTAGCGTCGGCGCGCAGGCCCAGGGCCAATCCGTAGGCCGCCGTGGCCCCGATGAGCGGCGCCCCGCGCACCACCATATGCGCGATGGCGTCGGCCGCCTCGCCGAGTGAGGTCAGGCAGGCCAGTCGATACTCGTGCGGCAGGAGCGTCTGATCGATGACCTGGACGGACCAGCCGTCGTCGTGCAGGAAGATGGTGCGAGTGGGAACGCCGGCGACCTTCATGGCCGGTCAGTTGTAGGTGGACGGCGCGCCGATGGCAACGTCAGTCGACGTAGCGAGCGACGAGCAAGGCCAGACGCTCGCGCACCTCGAGCGGAATACGCTTGCGATCGCTCCAGATGGCCAAGGCCAAGGCACGCTGGCAGGGACACGGCTCGGCCGCCAGAGCTGCCACCCGCGGCAGGGCGGCGCGAATGAGCCCGATGGCGTTCTGAGTGGCCGCCGAAACGTTGCCCACGATCTCTTCCAGCAGGCGCAGCTGATCCGTGTTGGCCGGGCGCTGGTGCCAGCAGTCGTAGTCGGTGGCCAGCGAGATGGGCGCGTAGCAGAGCTCGGCCTCGCGGGCCAACTTGGCCTCGGGCATGAGCGTCATGCCGATGAGATCCCCGCCCCACTGGCGGTGCATCTCGCTCTCGGCGCGCGACGAGAACTGCGGCCCCTCCATGCACACGTAGGTGCCCTGCATGTGGACCTTGTACGGGAGCCCGACGGCGCCCGCCGCAAGGGCGCTGCGCATGGCCGGGCAGAAGGGCGACGATAGCTCCACGTGCACGGCCATGCCTTCGAAGAAGGTGCCCGGCCGTCGGTAGGTCTTGTCGATCACCTGGTCGGGCAGGACCAGATCGCGCGGGGCGATCTTCTCGCGCAAACTGCCCACCGCGCCGCTGGCCAGGATGTGGGTCACGCCCAACTGCTTGAGGGCGTAGATGTTGGCCCGATAGGGGACCAGGGACGGGTTGAACAGATGCCCCTCGCCGTGGCGAACCAGAAGGGCCACCGGCACACCGTCGATCTCGGTGGTCACGATGGGCGCGGACGGGCGCCCGAAGGGCGTGTCCAAGTCGTGGCGCTGCCCCTTGCCGATGGCGCCGAGCGCGTCACCCAATCCGGTTCCACCGATGATGCCGATCATGTCTGACCTCCTGCCGGCCCAGACTGCCCCGCCCCACGCTCCGACGCAAGACCGGCTCGACGAGGCCGGGCCGAGGGGCAGCCGCCGCTCGTGTGCGCGGTCAGTACTCGTAGTTGATCTTGCCGGAGAGGCGCAGCGTGATGTCTGCCGTCCACGACTGCGTGGGCAGCTCGCCAGCCACCTGCACCTCCAGCCGGGCGCCTGTGGATGTCCACAGGGCGGTGACGTCGACGGGCTCGGTCATGGTCACCTCGATGATCGAGCTCGATGGCGCGTCATCGGCGCGCTCGTAGGCCATGACCTGCACGGGAGCCGCCGATTCGGCGGCGTCGGACATGTTCACGCCCGCGTACTTCACGAAGTCGAGATCGGACACCCCGCTCGCCGCGCGCACGCTGACGGACATGGCACGCACCTCGGAGTTGAGCTCCTTGGCCCACGCCGTGTTCGACGACGACAACTCGAACGAGCGAGAAGTCGACAAGACACCCAGCCTATCGCCCAGGGGGAAGCCGTCGAAACGCACGCCACGCTGGGTGATCTCCACATCAGGGATGTCGGCCTCTACGGCCAACGAGCATGCGCCCTGGGACAAGCCCAGTCCGAAGAGCACCGACAGCATGGACGAGCGACGCGTGTTCATGGCTTCACCAGATGTAGATGATGAGCCCGAGCTTGACCGAGGTGCCCGTGGCCTTGACCTTGGGATCCTGACGGACCGAGACCTCCGTGGTTCCCGAGTCGGCGGACCCGGCAGCGTTGGCGCTGTCGGCGATGGCGGTGTCCACGTTGCGGATCTGGCCGCGCACGAAGCTGTAGCCGCCGTGGATGAAGAAGACGAAGCGCCGCGAGCCGAAATCGAGCCCCAGGTGCAGATTGCCGAACTCGTAGCCCACGCGCTCGAGCAGCGGGCTGCCCTCGAAGTCGTCGCCCACGAACTTGCGCGCCAGCCCGTTGGCGTTGCCCTCGCCGTAGCGGCCGTATTCGGCGGTCAGGGAGGGACCGGCGCGGAAGGGCAGAAGTGTCAATCCCCCTCGCCAGCAACGGCTGATGCCGTTCGTGCCCAGGCCACCCTGCAGGCGCAGCCACGAGAAGGGCCGCACGACCAGGGAGCCCACCACGCCATCGGGCACGCCCACGTCGCCGCCCAGACCGAAGATGGGCAGGTGCCCCTCGCCCTTGTTGACGGGCGCAGCAGGCACCGAGACCACCGGTGCGTCCTCGCCCCGCTCGTAGTCCTCCCAGGCCCAGGCCGGGCCAGCGGCGCAGACGATGGGGGCCAGAACCACGGCGAGTGCTGCTGACCTGACTCTCATGGCCCCATTGTGTCCCAAGTATTCATCGTAAGCTAGAATACTTTTTATCCACATCAAAACTGTACCCACGCGGCGTCGGGCAAGGCAGCGCAACGACTGGCGAATCGGGTCATGCGTCGATCGCGGCGCCCACCGGCCGACAGGGCACCACGCGATGGGCCAACCTTTCGCGGCGCTGCGCTATTGCGTTCGCGAAATGGCGCAGGATGGCTACAATGGCCGCCTGCGACGGACACCAGCATGGCGGACACGACGAGCGCGACAAGACCAGAGGGAAACAGCGGTGGCGGCGATGTGCTGGCCCGCGGAGGCCGCGTCGATGGAGAGAAGATGCTCGACCTGGCGCCTGACCTCATCTGTTTGGCCGCGGCCGACGGTCACCTTTCTCGTGTCAATCGAGCCTGGACCACCGTCCTGGGTTGGCCCGCGGCCGAGCTGTTGAACAGGCGGTTGCTCGACCTGGTTCACGCGGACGACCGCATGGCCACCGCGACGGCCATGCAGCGCTGGCCCCAACACGGCGACGCGAGGGGGTTCACAAACCGCGTCCGCGGCCAGGATGGCCTCTACCGAACCCTCGAATGGCGGTCCTCGCCCACCGGTGCAGGGCAGTTCCTCGCCACAGCACGCGATGTCAGCGCGCGCGCGGCCCGGGAAGGCGAGCTGCGCGCCTGCGAGGAGCGCTTTCGTCGCATCTTCGAACTGGTGCCCACGCCCCTCTCGCTCACTCGGGCGGACGGCACCATCGCGCTGTGCAACCTCGCCTTCTCGGAGGCAACCGGCTATGGCCCGGACGAATTGATCGGCCGTAGCGGCTCCGAGCTGGACCTGTTGCCCCGCCCCGAGCAGCGCCGGGCGCTGGCCGACGCCCTTCTGCGCGAGGATCGGGTGATGGGCCTGGAGGCCGAGTTGCGGCGCCAGGACGGCAAGCGTCGCAACGTGCAGATCACGGCCCTGGCCCTGCCCCTGGGCGACGAACGGATGGTCCTCACCGTCCTTCGCGACATCACCGATCAACAGGCGCTCGAACGGCGGATGCTGCAGAGCCAGAAACTGGAGAGCCTAGGTGTGCTGGCCGGCGGTATCGCCCACGACTTCAACAACCTGCTCACCGGTATCCTGGGCAACGCCGATCTGGCGCGTGCCGATCTGTCGCCCCTCTCGCCCGCGTGCTCCAGTCTGGAGGGTATCGAGACCGCCGCGCGCCGGGCCGCCGAGCTGTGCCGCCAGTTGCTCGCCTACAGCGGCAAGGGACGTTTCCTCATCGAGCCCGTTGACCTCGTGGAACTGGTCGAGGAGATGGGGCACCTGCTGGCGGTGAGCATCAGCAAGAAGGTGGTGCTCAAGTATCACTTCGCGCAAGGTGTGCCGCCGGTGGAGGCGGACGCCACGCAGCTCCGCCAGGTGCTCATGAACCTCATCGTGAACGCCTCCGAGGCCATCGGCGAGCGCAGCGGCGTCATCTCCGTGACCACCGGACTGGCTCACTGCGACTCGGAGTACTTGCGCGGCTGCTTCAGCGCGGACGGCATTGCGCCGGGCGACTTCGCCTATCTGGAAGTGGCGGATACGGGCAAGGGCATGGACAAGGTCACCCTGGACCGCATCTTCGATCCCTTCTTCACGACCAAATTCACTGGGCGTGGTCTGGGCCTGGCCGCCGTGTTGGGCATCGTGCGCGGTCACCGCGGGGCCATCAAGGTCTACAGCGAGCTTGGTCGCGGCACGACGTTCAAGCTGCTCTTCCCCATCGCCGAGCGCCAGGTGGCCAAACCCATTGCGCCACACGAGTCGGCCCCCTGGAGGACATGCGGTCCCATCCTGCTCGCCGACGACGAGGAGACGGTGCGCAACCTGGGCCGCCGTATGCTGGCGAAGTCTGGTTTCACGGTGCTCGTGGCGGGGGATGGCCGCGAGGCTCTGGAGATCTTCCGCCGTGACCGAGACCGCATCGCCTTGGTCATCCTCGATCTGACCATGCCCCACCTGGACGGCGACGCCTGCTACCGCGAGTTGAGACAGGTCAAGTCCGACGTCCGTGTGCTGCTCAGCTCGGGCTACAACGAGCAAGACGTGGTCAATCGCTTCGCCGGAAAGGGCCTCGCCGGTTTCGTGCAGAAGCCGTACACCAGCCAGGAGTTGCTGGCCAAGGTCAAGCAGGCCCTGGGACACCTGCCAGCGCCGCTGCCCTGAGCCTGGCACCCGGCCCATCCGTGCGCGCACCGGGCGGCGGCCGTGGGGCTCGCCGTGGATGCGGCTCAGAGGCGGACCGGGCCGGGACGCAGGATCTCGATGCGGTCCTCGCGAACCCGGGCCAGGGTGCTGGCCGCACCGCCGGGGGTGGAGCCACCGTCGAGGAGATGACAGCCGGCCGGGAAATAGGCGGCCACGCCGGCCGCCGTGGTGGGAGCGGGCGCACCCGCGGGATTGGCGCTGGTGGCGGTGATGGGTTGCGCGGCCACGGCGACCAGGGCCTGCGCCAACGGATGAGGCGACATGCGCACGGCCACACAACCATCCAGGACGATGGCCTCGGGCAGCCCGGGGCGCGCCGGCAACGCCAGCGTGAGAGGCCCCGGCCAATGGCGCGCCATCAACGCCTCCGCCGTGGGCGAGATCTCCGCGCACAGCAAATCGAGCATGCGGCGATCCGCCACCAGGACCGAAAAGGCCTTCTCCACGCCCCGGCCCTTGAGCTCGCGCAGCCGGGCCAGCGCCTTCAGGTCGAACGCACCCACGGCCAGGCCGTAGAACGTCTCCGTGGGGTAGGCCACGATCTGCCCCTGGGCGATCGCCGCGGCGGCTTGGGCCACCCTATCGACTATGGCGTCCATGCGCGAGAAACACCGCTCTTCCGGCCGTCAGCTCAGAATTTCGCCCGCACCTCGGCGTCCGCTTCCAGCACCTTGGCCGTGCGTGCCGCGCGCTCGGCAGCCACGCGGGCCGCCAGGTCCGCGTCGCCCACGCCGATGATCTGGGCGGCCAACAAGCCGGCGTTCTCCGCGCCCCCCACCGCCACGGTGGCCACGGGCATTCCCGGCGGCATCTGCACCGTGGACAGCAAGGCGTCCATGCCCTGCAGACTACCCGACGCGATAGGCACGCCGATCACCGGGCGCGTGGTCTGCGCGGCCACGGCACCCGCCAGGTGGGCCGCGGCGCCGGCGCCGGCGATGAAGACCTTGGTGCCGGTCTGCGTCGCCTCGCGCACGAAGGCCGCGGTCTGCTCGGGCGTGCGGTGGGCCGAAAGGATACGCACGTCCACGCGCAGACCGAGCCTCTTGCACAGCTCGGCCGCGGGCTTCATGGTCTCCAGGTCCGACTTGGACCCCATCAGGATGGCGACGTCACTGGGCTGACTCATGTTCGTCCTCGCAGGCCGATGTCCTTGCGGAAGTGCATCCCCGGCCACGAGATGCGCCCGATACCGCTGTAGGCTCGCGCCCGTGCGGCGTCCAGATCTGCGGCCCGCGCGGTCACGCCCAGTACGCGCCCGCCGGCGGTGACCAGACGAGCCCCGTCGCGCTTGGTGCCCGCGTGGAAGACCACCAGCTCCGCACCCTCGCCGGCCAGTTGCCCGTCCTCGGCCAAGCCCGCGAGCTCGTCGCCCGTCTTGACCTTGCCCGGGTAGCCCGGGGCGGCCAGCACCACACACACGGACAGGCCCGGCCACCAACGTGGCTGGCGCGCCGGCAGATGCCCCTCGGCCGCGGCGAGCAGCCAGGGCAGAAGATCCTCATCCAGGCGCGGCAGCACGGCCTGCGTCTCGGGATCGCCGAAACGGCAGTTCCACTCGATGACCATCGGTCCGCGCTCGGTGAGCATGAGCCCGCCGTACAGCAGACCGCGGAAGGGTCGCCCTGCCGCCGCCATGGCGGCCACCGTGGGCGCAAAGATGGTCTTGGCGATGTGCTCGGTCAGCGCCGCGTCCACCAGGGGTGAAGGCGAGTAGGCGCCCATGCCGCCCGTGTTGGGCCCGCGATCACCGTCGAGAACCGCCTTGTGATCCTCGGCCGAGGCCAGCAGCACGAAGCGCGTGCCGTCGCACAGGGCCATCATGGACACCTCGCGCCCCGTGAGCCGCTCCTCGATGACCACGCGGTTGCCCGCCGTCCCGAAGGTGTGGTCGACCATCATGGTGCGCACGGCGGCCTTGGCCTCGTCTTTCGACGACGCCACCACCACGCCCTTGCCCGCGCACAGGCCGTCGGCCTTGACCACCACGTTGCCCGTTTGGGCGTCGATGAAGGCCAGCGCCGCATCCACGTCTTCGAAGCTGCCGTAGGCCGCGGTGGGCACGCCGGCGCCCTTCATGAGATCCTTGGCGAACCTCTTGGAGCCCTCGATCTCCGCGGCCGCCTTGCTGGGTCCGAAGAAGCGCAAGCCCCGGGCGGTAAAGGCGTCGCCCAGCCCCGCGGTCAGGGCGGCCTCGGGCCCACACACCACGAAGTCGATGTGCTCGCGCTCAGCCAAGGCAACCAGGTCCGCCACCGCCTCCGCACCGACGGGCGCCAAGGTGACCCGCCCCGCGCCCAGGCCGCGGCCCAGCGCTTCGATGCCCGGATTGCCCGGTGCGGCCACCAGGTGATCGCACAGCGGACTCTGCAGCAGCTTCCAAGCCAGCGCGTGCTCGCGCCCGCCTGATCCGACGAGAAGAATTCTGTGTCCCATGGTTTGCACCAGAAGCGTTTGTAGCCTGAACACGCCCGCGGGGGCAGTCGGCCGGCGCGGCCTCGCGCACCTCGCGGGAGTTTCGGGAACCGGGTTCCCGCTGCGATTAGTGTCTGAAGTGACGCTCGCCCGTGAAGACGAGCGCGATCTTGTGTTCGTTGGCCGCGGCGATGACCTCGGCGTCGCGCACGGAACCGCCGGGCTGGATCACCGCGGTGACGCCGGCCTTGGCGGCTTCATCGATGCCGTCGCGGAACGGGAAGAACGCATCCGAGGCCAGCACGGAGCCACGCAGGGGCAAACGCGCCTTGGACACGGCCAGCTTGACCGAGTCCACGCGGGACATCTGACCCGCGCCCACGCCCAAGGTGCGGCCGCCGCCCACGAAGACGATGGCGTTGGACTTCACGTGCTTGCCCACGCGCCAGCCGAAATCCAGGTCGGCCAGCTCTTGCGCCGTGGGCTGGCGATCCGACACCACCTTGCCCGCGCCCGCGGCGCAGGTCGTGGCATCGACGGACTGCACGAGCACGCCGCCCGAGATGGTGCGCATGTCGAGCTGCCCCGCCGCACCCAGGGCCAGCGGCGCGCGCAGCAGACGCAGGTTCTTCTTGGCCGCGAAGACGCGCAACGCCTCGGCCGTGTAGGCCGGCGCCACCACGCACTCGAGAAAACCCTCGCCCATCATCGTGGCCAGATCGGCATCCACCTCGCGGTTGAAGGCGCAGATGCCGCCGAACGCGGACACGGGGTCGGTCTCCTTGGCCAGGCGAAAGGCCTCGGTCACGCCCTTGTCGGACACCGCGATGCCGCACGGGTTGGTGTGCTTGATGATGCAGGCCGCGGGCGCGTCGAACTCAGCGCAAAGCTTCATGGCCGCATCCAGGTCGAGCAGGTTGTTGTACGACAGCTCCTTGCCTTGCAGGACCTCGGCCTTGGCCAGCGACATGCCGGACGGCGCCTCCCACGAATAGAAGGCCGCCTTCTGGTGCGGGTTCTCGCCGTAGCGGAGCACGCGCTCCAGCTTGAGCGCCGGATGCATGGTGCTCGGAAAATCGGCGGCCGGCACGCCCTCGTCGGACAGCCGCCCCAGGTGACTGGCGATGGCGCCGTCGTAGGCCGCGGTGTGCGCGAAAGCCTTGCGACACAGCTCGAAGCGCAGCTTGGCCGGGACCTCGCCCGTCTTCTCGATCTCGGTCAGCACCCGGTCGTAGTCCGCGGGATCAACCACGATGGCCACGCGCTCGTGGTTTTTGGCCGACGAGCGGACCATGGCCGGGCCGCCGATGTCGATGTTCTCGATGGTCTCTTCGAACGAGGCGCCGCGGGCCACCGTCTCGCGGAAGGGATAAAGGTTGACGACCACCAGATCGATGGGGTCGATGCCATGCTCCTTCATCTGCTTCTGATGCTCGGGCGTGGGCCGGCCCAGGATGCCGCCGTGCACGCGCGGGTGCAGGGTCTTGACCCGGCCATCCAGCATCTCGGGAAAACCCGTGAACTCACTCACATCGCGCACCTTCAACCCCGCGTCGCGCAGAGACTTGGCCGTGCCGCCCGTCGACAGAATCTCGATCCCCAGCTTGGCCAGTCGGCGGGCCAGATCGACCACGCCTGTCTTGTCCGACACGGAAACGAGCGCGCGCGTTACCTTGCTCATGATGGGCGGGCTTCTAGCACAGGGCATGGGCTCGGCAGGACGGGAAAAGGGCGGTACAAAAGAGGGCATGGACCTCCAGCAACTCAAGCTCACGCCGCCCTGGGAATGGCCCGAGAATGTCGGGAGGTTCTTGCAGAACGTCGTCACCGATCGAACGGCCAATCTGGAGGATCGGCTGACCGCGGCAGAATTCGCCGGCGACTCAACCGTCGTGGATGACCAGGTCGTGGCCGTTCTGCTGGGCGTGACCGCCGACCCCGACACCCCACAAGAACTGCGTGAGGCAACGGCCATCGCCCTGGGTCCCGTGCTGGAGTTGGCGGACACCCAGGGTTTCGACGATCCGGATGAGGTCCCCATCACCGAGGCGACCTTCCACCGCATCCAGAAGACGCTGTCGGACCTGTATCACGACGCGGACGTGCCCACGGACGTGCGCCGACGGGTCCTGGAGGCCTCCATTCGTGCCGGTCAGGACTGGCACAAGGGCGCGGTGCGGGCGGCGTTCCAGTCGGGCGATCCGGACTGGATGCTCACCGCGGTCTTCTGCATGCGCTACGTGGTGGGTTTCGAAGCCCAGATCGGGCAGGCCCTGGACAGCCCCGATCCGCGCATTCACCTGCAGGCCGTGTTGGCCGCCGGAGAGAGCGAGCTGAGTGCGGCCTGGGGGCACGTGGCGGGGCTGGCGCGCTCCGAATCCACGGACAAGGAGCTGCGGCTGGCCGCTATCGAAGCGCTGGCCGGCATCCAGCCCACCAAGTCGGCGCGCCTGCTGCACGAGTTGACCACGAGCGACGATCCGGAGATCTCCGAGGCCGCCTTCGACGCGCTGGCGCTGTCAGGCGAGGCGGACGACACCGACGTCTGAGCCGGCTGCGGTCACCGCCGTAGCTGGATGTCCTCGCAGATCACGTTGCAGCCGGCGAGGAGGTCGCGACACCAGGCGGCCGTGCGCGTCGTGCGCTCGGGCAGGCCGCAGGTGCCCCAGATGACGTAGACCGCGTTGCGGGTCTGGGCATGGGTCTTGGTACGCTGGGCATCCTTGACGGGGTTGGCGCAGGGGCCGTCCGCATCGATCAGCGACAGAAGGCCAGCCACCTCGATGATCTGCCCTGCGCTGTTGAAGGCGTAGCGCGCGCCCGCCGGGGCCAAGGCCACGCGCAGGGGCGGCTGTAGGCGGTCCAGGTCCACCACGCTCATGGGCAGTCCCGCATGGAATGAGCACAGGTTGCAGACGTCAACCGCCAGGTTGATGGTCCCCAGGGTGCCCTCGCCCACCGCCCGCGCCAGATATTCCGAGGCGGGCTTGTTGCGTCCCGTGGGTTTGAATTCCGACGAGCGCAACAGATCGCGCACGGCCGTGCGCACGTGCTCGTCCACCGCCAAGGGCGCTCCCGCGCCCGGCACAAGGCCCTGTTGCACCGACGGAGGGCAGGCGCACTCGGCAAGCGGGGCCGGGAAGCGCGCCACGAAGGCGGCCAGATCCAAAAGCGGGTGCGACTCGACGACGATCTCGACCGACACAGGCCGCTTGTGCCACGGAAGCGGTCGCGGCGCAAACCCGCATTCCCAGATCCGGCGCCGGCCGGGTTGCCTGGTTCGAAGACTCCCCTCCACCGCAGGAGACATTCCATGAGCCAGCGCTCCTCCGATCCTTCGCTGTCCCGCCGGGGCTTCCTCGGTGCCGCCAGCCTCGCCCTGGGCCAGTTCGGCTTGAGCCGCAGGGCCGCGGCTGCCGACAAGAAGCCCCGCCCGGCCACGCATCCGGGCCCCTTTCCCAACGATTTCCAGTGGGGCGCGGCGACCGCAGCCTACCAAGTCGAGGGCGCCGCCGCGGAGGATGGGCGCGGTCCCTCGGTGTGGGACGTGTTCAGCAAGAAGCCGGGCGCCGTGTGGGAGGGCAACACGGGCGAGGTGGCGTGCGACCACTACCATCGCTTTCGCGACGACGCGGCCCTCATGAGAGGCCTACGCCTCAAGAACTATCGCTTCAGCATCTCCTGGCCACGCGTGCTGCCCGCGGGCGTGGGCGCGGTCAATGCCAAGGGCTTGGATTTCTACGACCGCCTGCTGGACGAGTTGCACCGGGCGGGCATCACGCCCATGTGCACCGTGTATCACTGGGACACGCCCCAGGCCCTGGAGGCGCGGGGCGGCTGGCTCAACCGTGACATGGCCGACTGGTTCGCCGAATACACGACGGTCCTGGCCAAGCGCTACGGCGATCGCGTCAAGCTCTGGGTCACGCAGAACGAACCCCAGGCGTTCATCGGCAACGGCTATCTGAGTGGCAGCATGGCCCCCGGTCTGAAGAAGACCTTCGGCGAATACCTGACCGCCGCGCACCATGCGTTCCTGGCCCATGGCAAGTCGGTGCAGGCCCTGCGCGCGCACGTGAAGGACGCGCAGGTGGGATACTGCGTGGCCTGCAGCACCACGCGCCCGGCCAGCCCCAAGCCCGAGGACGTGGAGGCCGCCCGCTGGGGTCTGCACGCGGTGACGGTGCGCACTCCCTGGATGAACGCCTGGTGGATGGATCCGGTGCTGCTCGGCCGCTATCCCGAGGATGGGCTCGCCCTGTACGGCAAGGACGTGCCGGCCTTCAAGTCGTCGGACCTCGACCTGATGAAACAGCCCGTCGATTTCCTTGGCCTCAACATCTACGGCAGCGAAAACTGGCGCCAGGGCGCGGACGGCAAGCCTGAAAGGGTTCCCTTCCCGGCGGGATACCCGCGCGGCGCGACCCTTTGGCACCTTCTGGCGCCAGACGCCGTGTACTGGGCCCCGCGCTTCATGTACGACAAGTACAAGCTGCCCATCGCCATCACGGAGAACGGCGTCTCCAGCCGCGATCACGTCTTCCTCGACGGCAAGGTGCACGATGCGCAGCGGGTGGACTACCTGCACCGCGTGCTGCTGGAGCTGGCCCGCGCCATCAAGGACGGCGTGCCTGTGCGCGGCTACTACGCCTGGTCGCTGCTCGATAATTTCGAGTGGGCCGACGGCTTCCGCGAGCGCTTTGGCCTCGTGTACGTGGACTACCCCAGCCAGAAGCGCATCCCTAAGGACTCGTACCACTTCTACAAGCAGGTCATCGCCAGCAACGGCCGCAGCCTGCTGGGAAGCACGGTCCTGCCGGCCTGGCAAATGACCCCGTAGCGGGCATCACACCGACATGCGAGAGGAGGGCCGCCCGCGTTGACAGCGTGCGCCCGGACGACGATCCTTGCTTCGGAGGGCAAAATGAAGCGCACCGGTTTGATGGTCTTGGTTCTCCTTTCAGCGGCGGGGCGGGCCCACGCGGACGTCATTCCGCCAGAGGTGGCCGAATGCCAGAATCGGCAGGTCGGAGACGCGTGCACGGGCGGGGTTTGCGTGGCCAGTACATGCAGCCGCGCCGACTACGCCAACTGGGACCGAGACGCCTCGGCCGGCCCGCCCAGCGTGGCATACGACTGCGTCAAGTGCTCAACCACCGCCGTCGTGAGCACCAGCACGGCCACCGATACGGGCAGCGGCACGATTGTCACGGCCACGGGCACGGAGACCGCCACCTCCGCCACCTCTGTCGCCACAAACACCAGCCCCGTGGCCTCGGCCACCGAAACCACCTCGGCGACCTCCGCCAGCAGCAGTGTCACCGACGTGGGCACCGCCACGAGCAGCGGCCTCGCGGCCACTGCGACCGCGACGGGCACGGGAACGGACACCGGAAAGGACGACAGCGGCTGCAGCGTGGGTGGAAACGCGGCGCGCAGCCTGGGACCGTGGTTGTTGGCTGGCCTCTTCGGCGCCGCCGTCACGCTGCTCCGTCGTCGGGGAGGCAAGTAGACATGAAGGCCCCGGTCGCACTGGGCGCATGCCTCGTCCTGGTCGCCAGCGCGGCGTGGGCCGACGTGGCGCCGCCTGACACCTCGGAATGCCAGTCGCGCAAGGCGGGTGATCCCTGCACCGGCGGCACCTGCGTGGTCGAGACGTGTTATCGCCGCGACTACACCAACTGGGACCAGGACGCCTCGCCCATGCCCCCCAGCGTGCCGTACGACTGCCTCGTCTGCATCGCCCAGCCAACGGCCACGGGAACGGTAACGGGAACGGGAACGACCACGACGGACACGAAAGATGATGATAGCGGCTGCAGCGTGGGTGGAAGCGCGGCACGCAGCCTGGGACCGTGGTTGTTGGCTGGCCTCTTTGGCGCGGCCGTGATGCTCATCCGACGCCGTCGTGGCAAGTAGTTCCGCCCCGTGCTTCGCCCCTGGCTGACCGCCTTCGTCTTCACCCAGCTCATCGAGATCCCGGTCTACCGGCGCGTGCTGCGGGCCTCCGTGTGGGCCGCGTTCGGGGCCAGCGCCATCACCCATCCCCTGGTGTGGTTCGTGTTCTTCCACCCCGCGGTGCCAGGCGGGTACTGGGGCAAGGTCGTGGCGGCGGAGCTCTTCGCCTGGCTGGCCGAGGCCGCCTACTTCCGCTTCGTGTTCGGCAGGGGCTGGGCCCTCGTGGGCTCACTGGCCGCCAACGCGGCCAGCTTCGGGTTGGGCATGCTGTCCCGTCATCTATTCGGCGTGCCGTGAAATCAAGCCCGCTGTTCGTGTTGCGCCGGCTTCGCCGTCGTCGAGCCGACTGAATGCTGCAGCCGCCGCAGGGCCACCAGCACGGCCACGGCGGACAGCGGGATGAGTGCGAAGAAGGTGCGGGGTCCGAACATGCCCGCGGTCTGCGGATGGAAGGTGAGCAGGGCGCCCGCGACGAGCGCCACGCAGGGCAGCCCGAAGGCGGTGGCGGGATGGCGCGGCAGCATGAGGTACACGGCGGTGAGCGTGACCGGCATGGTCATCTGAAAGAGCAGAAGCCCAGGCAAGGCGAGCGCGGGACTCCCCTCGGCCAAGGCCAGGAGCGGCGTGGACACCAGCAGCGCGACCACGCTGGTCAGAATCCAACCCACGCGGTCGGCCACGAAGCCGCCCACCAGCTTGCCCAGGCAACCAACTAGGGGAAGTCCCAGCGTCACCAGCAGCTCACGCGGGCAGCCCTGACAGCCGCTCAGGCCCACGAAGGAACGCACGGTGACCGACAGCAGGAGCAACAGCATCACGCCCAGTCCCACCAGACTGGCCACGCCCAAACGCACGCGGGCTTCGGGGCGAATCTCGACGGAGATGGGACGCGAGAGCGTAAGCAACACGACGAAGGCCAGGGCCAAACCCGTGTAGAAGGGCCACACGGGGCCAATCCCGGTGCGCCCCATCCACATCCCCAGGCCGAGGCCAAGCGCGCCCGGGGCCACGAAGACGCCGGCCGGCGCGGCTCGTCCCGCCGAGCCCTGCAACACCTCCCCGCCCGCGCCCAAGTGATAAAGGGCGTTGCCTACGCCCGCCGCCAGCATAATCAGTGCTCCGGGCAGATGCAGCGGCGACACGACCAGCGCGGCCAGCAACACGCCCAGCACCGCCGCTCCCCGGGTCGCGCGCAGCCGATCCACGAGCACCCCCAGTGGAAACTGCAGAGCGAAGGCGCACAGGTCGTAGCCCACCACCATGCGGAAGGCGTCCAGTCCCCCCGCGCCCTGGGCGTGCGAGCCGCGCAGGACCGCGGTCACGCAGGCCGCATCGACGAGGAGGTGAATGACACCGAGAACCGCGGGTCGCTTCATGGTCAGCCGATGAGGCGCGCGATGATGAAGGCCGCGCTCGCCGCCAGGCCGCCGATGGCCAGAGTCTGTAGACCGTTGCGCAGCGGATGCGTGCTGCCCGTCATGCGCCCCTTCACGATGCCAAACACCAGCAGCGCCGCCGCGGTGAAGCCCGCCGAGATGCCCAGTCCCGTGCTGACCGTTTCCGTGAGCATGTAGGGTGCCAAGGGAATGAGCCCTCCGAACACGTATGATAGACCGATGGTCAGGGCGCTGCGCAGGGCTCGACGGGGATCCGGTCGCTCCAGTCCCAGCTCGAAGCGCATCATGAACTCGATCCAACGATCGCGGTCCGCGCTGATGGCGTCCACGATGACGGGGACCTTGTCGTGGGGGACGCCGTACTCGATCAGGATTTGCGCCACCTCCTCGCGCTCCTTGGCGGGAATGGCCTCGGTTTCGGCGCGCTCACGAGCCAGTTCGGTTTCGAAGTGCTCGCGGTCTGAGCGCGCGGCCAAGTAACCGCCCAGCCCCATGGCGATGGCGCCGGCCGCCAGTTCAGCCAAGCCCGCCGTGATGACGATTTGATTGGCGGCGGCGGCGCCCGACAGACCAGCGGCCAAGGCGAACGGTACGGTCAGACCGTCGGACATGCCGATGACCACGTCGCGCACGGCCTCGCTGGCGGTGAAGTGCTTCTCGGCGTGGGGCGCCGGGGACGAAAGACGCTCCTCGGTGTGGGGAACCGTTGGCATAGCGCGACCATAGCGCGTCGGGGCCAAGGGGGCACACGGGCAGCGCACACGGTCACTTGAGATGCGCACCGATGGGGCCCAAGCTTTCTTGAAGGACGGGCGGAATGGATGTCAAGCGTATCCACAAGATCCTGGTGCCCACCGACTTCTCCGACGCGGCCGCGGAAGCCGAGCGCACGGCGGTCAGCATCGCGCAGGCCTTCAACGCCAGGATCGAGTTGCTCTACGTGACAGCGACGGTGGTGCTTCTACCGCCGCCGTTCGAGACGGCGACCTTCCCCGCTCTCATCCCCGAGTTGAACGCCCGTGTGCAAGAGCGCCTCGACGCGGAGAAGGAGAGGATCGACGCCACGGGTGTGCCGTGTGAGACCCAGTTGCTGGAGGGCACCCCGCACGTGGAGATCGTCAACCGTGCGCAGGCCGTGGGTGCTGACATCATCGTGATGGGCACGCACGGCCACGGCGGCTTGGCCCACGCCGTGTTGGGCAGCGTGGCCGAACGCGTGCTCCACCGCTCGCGCTGCCCCGTGCTCGTGGTCCCGGTGCGCGGCCGGCACTGAGCGGGTCAGCCGGTCACGCCTGGGCGACTCGCTTCCCCTCTCGTCAATTCTCCACCCGCGACCGGCGCGAAGATGTCTTCGGGAATCTGAGGCGGCCCGTAATGACCTCAGTTGCCCCGCACACCTCGCACAGATAGGTGCGCTGCACCTGGGGGCCGGCGTACTTGATACGCGTCACCCGCATGCGCACAACGTCTTCGCGCGTCCCGTTTACCTGTCCTGCTCCGCACGACCTGCACGAGATCATCTCCAACCCTCCTGGCTGAGCGAGGCGGCAATCTCTAGCACACGCCTGCCCGCTCTCAAGCGAAAGATCTGCCGGCCCGCTGCGTCCCCGCGACGGAAGTGCGCGTCGTGTTTCCATCCGGTGCCATCTGTTGCCACTCTGTTACGGCCCCACGCAGACGCCGCCTGTGATTCCGCGCGTTTGGCGCCGCCCGGACGAGAGCCCGCGGCCGGCACGAGAATTGAGATGTCCTAAGGGCGATTCGTGACTGCACCGTGTGGACGGGGAATGGACAGTCGGAGACCATGAAGATAGGCCGGGGGGTTCGGCGGAGACCACTGGGTTGGAGGAACGGCCTCGCTTTTGAAATCACCGACAGTGGAGAAGGGTGAGCGGAGGCAGCCACGGATCAGTTTTTAGGGCGGGGCATGGCGAGTGATGAGGCACCTCTGGGGGGAGGTCGCTGGTCCAGCGTTCGCGTGATGGGCCGCTCTCCTCGCCATGCCCAGGCCCGCTTTCCAAACCGAGCCGCAGAGGGAGCGGGTCCGTTCCGTTCAGACGCGATTGCCTCCCCGGCGCTGGGCGCGGGCGCTGGCCATGCTGCTGCGGTTCACGGCGGTCATGCGCAGCCCGCCGTCGGTCTTCTGGCGGTTGTTGCTCTTGCGTGTGGACTTGCGCGAGGGCCGCGCTCCCTGCGCGATCTCGAATTCGTATGAGCTCTTGCGCCCGGCGCTCGTGGCCTCGTTGTGCGAGGCCTGGTTGGGGATACGATCCTTGGTGCGCCCGGCCCGTGCCGCCCGCCTGCCTGCGGATTCGTGCCCGCCGTTGGGCAGTCTCGCTCGACCGGTTCGCTCTTGGGCTGCCCTGAACTGCTCTGCTCTGGTTGCCATGACCCTCTTTCGCCCCCGGGCACGGGCACGCGCCTTGGGCGAAGGGGCCCAGGGCTCCCTTGCCGCGCCGGCCCGCACCTTCGCGCGCGCACCGGCCGCGCGCCCTCTCGATAAATTCCTGCCACGGGCGCCAGTCGGGCGCCACGTGAGACCGGGAGTGGCCGTGCTCTGCCTGGCGATGTCGGGCGGGTGCGCGCACGAGCCCTTACCGACCACCTGGGTCCGTTCCTTCCACATCGAGGGCAACCACGCCTTCTCGGACCGCCAGTTGCGCCACGGGCTGGCCACGCAGCCCACGGGTTGGTGGCCCCTGGCCGAGCCTCAGCCATTCGACTCAGCCGCATTCGAGTTGGACCTGCAGCGCATTCCCGCCTTCTACGCGGAGCGCGGCTACTACCAGGCGCGGGTCACGGGCCAGAGGGTTCGCCAGCGCGGTGATGGGTCCGTGGAGGTGAGCGTCACCGTCGCGGAGGGCCAGCCCACCCTCATCGAGGCGCTGCACCTGGACGGCTTTCCCGATGCGCGCCAGCGGGAGGCCGTCGAGCGCCGGGCCAGGTCGCTCAAGATCCTGCCCGGCAAGCGCGTCGACTACGGACGATACACGGAGCTCAAGGCCGAGGCGCAGAACATCTTGCGCCAGAACGGATTTGCCTACGCCCGACTGGACGCGCACATCGACGTGGACCGCGATCGCCGAACGGCCCAGGTCTTTCTGCGCGCCCGGCCAGGCCCGTTGGTGCATTTCGGCCGCGCCATCATTCAGGGCAGCCCCGGCGTCCCCACCTGGAAACTGCAGCGGCGGGTGAGCTGGAAACCAGGCGATCGCTACGACCCGGATGATTTGGCTATCACCCAAGGGCACTTCTACGACACGGGCGTCTTCTCGTCGGTGCGCCTAACCCTGCCGGCCCAGCCCACGCCGGTGGCCGACGTGAACATTCAGACTCAGCTCGGTCGCCTGCACGAACTGCGGCTCGGCGGCGGCGTGGCACTTGACCGCGAGCGACAGGAGGTGCGCCTGCGCGCCGTGTGGACCTTGAGCGATTTTCTGGGTGGGCTGCGCCGCTTGCAGGTGCGCCTCCGCCCGGCCTACGTGGTCGTGCCCACCGTCATCAACCCACAACGGAAGGGCCCCGCGCTGGACGCGGACGTACAATTGACCCAACCGGATGCCCTGGGTACAGCCATGACGCTGCAAGGGCTGGCGGGCTTCCAGTTGCTCCTCACCGAGGGCTACCAGGCTTACGGCCCGCGCGGCCAAATCGGAGCCCAACGCCTCTTCGTGCGCGATCGCCTGCTCTTGGCCGCCTCGTGGAACCTGCAGTTTCTGCAGTTCTTCAACATCAACGAGGCGGTCTTCGATCCGACGCGCACCGAGCTGGGTTTCGGCTTCACCAATCCGTACCGGCTGGCCTTCGTCATGGAGACCGTGCAGTTCGACCTGCGTGACAAGCCCTTCTCGCCCAGCTACGGCGGCTACGCGGCGGTGTCGCTGGAACAAGGGGCGCGCGCGGTGGGCGGTGAATTCCGCTACACCAAGGCCACGCCCGATCTGCGCCTTTACGCGCCGCTGGGTCCGCGGCTCGTGCTGGCCGCGCGGGGCATGGTCGGCTGGCTGCGTCCGCTGGGGCCCGCGGGCGCGGCCACCAACAGTCCGGTCACGCGACGGTTCTACCTGGGCGGTCCGGCCAGCCACCGCGGCTTCAACTTCGGCCGGCTGTCTCCCCAGATCGCGGATCAAGACGGCAACCTCATCCCCGTGGGCGGCGACGGGGCCGTTCTGCTGTCCGCCGAGGCGCGGCTGGACCTGTTTCGCCTCTCGGGAAACTGGCTGGGCATCGTGCCCTTCTTCGACGCGGGCGACGTGACGGTGCACTTCGATCAGCTCGACATGGGCAACCTGCACTACGCGACCGGCGCGGACCTCGACTATCAAACCGTGATTGGCATTGTGCGGGTGGGCGTAGGCATTCGCCTCAACCGCCTGTCGGGCGTGGTCATCCCGAACCAGGCACCGGCCAACCCGGACCCGGGTCAGCGTTGGACCATACACTTCACATTGGGCGAGGCATTCTAGTCACGCTGAGGCGATGAGACGTCGTGCTGCACGTGTTGTGGCGTACGGTGAAGGTGGCAGGGCTGGTGATGGCCGGGGCGCTGGTCGTCGTGGGGCTGGCCATCGTGGGACTGATGCTGTACCTGCGCACCGACGCGGGTCACGCGCACCTGAAGGAGATCATCGAGTCGCGCGGCCGCGCCCGCTGGCCGGGCCTGCATGTGGGTCAGGTGGGCGGCGACGTGCTGCACGAGCTGTGGCTGGAGGACGTGACCATTCGCGATGCCCAGGGGCGGCCTGCCGTGCACGTGGCGCGCGTGCAGGGACGCTACCGCCTGGGGGCTCTCCTGCGCGGGCGTCTGGAGATCGTGCGGCTGAGTGTTGTCCGTCCCTCGGTGGTCATCCGTCCGCTCGACGACGGATCGCTCAACCTGCAGCACCTGGGGACGGCAGGGACCGCGGGGCCAACCGGGCAGCGGCGCGGCCGAATCCGCGTGCAAGAATTCACCCTCCGAGAGGGCCGCGCGGACGTGATCCTGGCCGGCGGGCGGCGCATCCAGGTGGCGGACCTGCGGTTGTCGTCAAGTGGGACGCTGGGCGACGGAGAGATCGACCTGGGCACCACCGAGCTGCAAACCGCGGTGCGCGTCAACGGGCGGCCTTGTCAGCTCGCCCTGCGCGGGCGGGCGCGGGTTGCGCGGAATTCGCTCGATGTCGAAACGGCCCCCGTCACCCTGGCGGGCCCCGACGGCGCGCGCGTGATTCTGCGGGTCCGCGCCGCGGGACCGCGCGACCGCCTGGCCGTGCACGTGGACATGGATGTGCCTGCCCAGTCCTCGTCGCTGCGCGCGCGCGGGACCGTGGACCTGCGCAGCGAGCCGGTCGCCTACGACCTGCAGCTCGACCTGCAGGGGGTGAATCCGCGCTGGTTCTCGCCCAGCGCACCCGAGGGGCAGATCAGTGCGCGAGGGGCGGTGCAAGGCGCGGGCACGCCTCTGCAGCCCGGGACGCGCGCCCGCGCGCACCTGACGGCTCGGCCATTCCACCTGGCTGGCATCCGCATCCTTGAGCTGCGCCTGGACGCGGAGGCCTTGGGTACGAGCTGGACCATTCGGCAAGCCTCACTGCGGGGCGCAGGCGCGCGCATCACCCTGCGCGGCCGTGGCGTAGGCCGCGACGTCAACGCCGAGTTGCAAGCCCGCGCGGGCGCACCCGAGGACGGCCCTCATCCCGATATCCGCGGCCACGGTGTGCTGCGGGCCAGGCTGCGCGGCCGCTTTCCCTCGGCGCTCGACGTGAATCTCGCTGCCGTCGGCTCCCACCTGGCCGTGCGCCAGTCGCACATCTCGGCCCTCCGGCTACGAGGCAAGCTGGCCGGCGATCTTCATCGCCCGCGCGGCCGGCTCACCCTGGTAGCCCAGGGGATGCACCTGGCAAGCGGGCTGCCGGATTTCGATCGCGTCTTCCTCGATGTGGTGGGCGACGGGCGTGCCTTGGACGTGTCGGCCCGTGCACAGGGGCCCCAGTTTCGCATCCGGGTCGCGGGCCGTGGGCGCGTGGAGGCGGATGAGGTGGTGGCGCGCGTGCGCGAGTTGGAGCTTTTACTACGAGGACGCGATCTGGCCGAGCACCTGCGACTGCTTGAGCCGGCCACCGTCCGCTGGGCATCGGGCCGACGTCTTGCCCTTGAAGAAGTGCGCGTGCAAGGCCAGGGCACCTACGCCGGCCAACTCGCACTCGATGCCGTCCTCACATTGGGCCACGTGCCGCGCGGACACGCCAAGCTCCTCGCGAGCAACGTGCAGCTCCCGGGCGTGGATCGCTTCAGCGGCCAGGCCCAGGCCGTGCTGGGCGTGGGCCAAGGCGAGTTGCACGTGAACCTCGATGCGGGATGCACCCGCCTGCGTCTCGACGCGCAGGTTCCGCTCACCCGCCAGTCTGTTCCCCACCTGGCCAGACGCGGTCCCCTGGCCATTCGCGTGGCCAGCAGCGCCGCGCGCCTGGAACGTCTGCCGCTGCTCGCACGTCGACTCACCGCCCACGGCGTGGAAGGCGGCGTCGTCGAACTGCTGGCACGCGTGCAAGGCGACGTGGCCCGCCCAGATGTGCACATCCGCGCCAGCCTGCACGATCTGGATCTGCGCCTGCCGGGCCGCCGATCACGCCTGCATCGCCTGCCCCGGCTGCAGGGTCTGGTGGCCCTCGACAGTGAGCCCGGGGGCCTGCGCGGCCGGCTGCAGATGATCACGGGGGACGGTGCCAGCCTGCAGGCCGAGGGCCGCATCGGCCGCCCCGTGGGCGCCCTGCTGGCCGGCCTCCAGGTGCAAGACGCGCCCGTGGAGCTAAATGCGGACCTCCGCCGTCTTGATTTGGCCTCCCTGTCGAAGCTCGACGATCGGCTGCTTGACTTGGGAGGGATGGTGGCCGCCTCGGCCCGCCTGCGCGGCACGCCGCATCGCCCCCTGGGCACCATCGATGCGGTCCTGACCGCGGGCCGTGTGGACCGGCTGCGCCTGGGCCCGGTGCGCGTCCACGCCAGCCTGGAACCCGAGGGCACGCGTTTGCTCTTGGAGGTGGCCGAGATCGCCGGGGGCCAACTGCACGCCCGCGCCGAAATGGATCAGGCGCGCAGAATCCGGGCGGACGTGCGCGCCCACCGTCTGCACCCGGGTTTCGCTCGTCTGTTCTTGCCCCGGCTTCGGGAGGCGGACGGTCTGATCGAGGCTGACGTGCAGGCCAGCGGTCCCCTGCACGCCCCCGAACTGCGCGGGACCATCACCTGGCGCGAGGGCCGCGTGGGCTTGGTGGGGCAACCCACCTTCGACGATGTGAGGGCGGACGTGCGGCTCCGTCCAGGTCGCATCGACGTGGAGACTCTGCACGCCTCATCGGCCGGCGGCACCCTGGATGGCGAAGGCTTCGTGCTGCTAGAGGGACTGCGCCCCGTGCAGATCGCGCTGACCGTCCAGGCCCGTCGCTTCATGGTCGCACTCGCGACGGGCGGGGTCTCGGGCCTGCGCCTCAACGGCGACTTCGCCCTCGATGCGGCCCTGCACGAATCGGTGCTGTCGGGCCGGCTCGACGTGCCGCGCGCCACGTTGCGGCTGCCGTCGCTGGACCTGGGTGGGCGCAAGCTACAGCCCATCGGTCCTCGCGACGACGTGCACTTCGTTGACGAGGCGGCCAAGGCAGCGGCGGAGGAGCACAAACGAGCGGGCGGCGGCCCAGCCCTGCGCCTGGATCTGCAGGCCAACGCCGAAAACGTGCAGGTGCGCGGGCAGAATCTGGATATAGACGTGGTCAGCAACTTGCACGTGGGCACGGCGGCCGGCGGCTCTACCGTCCTTGCGGGCACCATCGAAATCCGGCGCGGTCACATCGACGTGAGTGGACAGCGTTTCGACGTGGATTACGGCCGCGTGGCCTTCGACGGCACGACCGAGCCCCGCCTGGACATCCGCGTGACCCACCTGTTCCCCGAGGCCCTGGTGGCCGTGGAAGTCAGGGGCACACCGCAGAAGCCCGAGCTGCGCCTGAGCAGCGATCCCCCCACCTTCGATCAGGCCCAGATCGTCAGCCTCATCCTCACCGGGCAAGCCGGTGGCCAGCCGTCGGCCGACAGTGCCTTCGATCCCAAGGCCGCGGTGGCCAGCGCCGTGCTCGGGCAAATCGCGGACAAGCTGGCGCCGCGCCTGGGCGTGGACGTCCTGCGGGTGCAGAGCGCGCCGGCGCCGGTGGAAGCCGCGGCAGCGGGAACGCCCGGCACGCGCCTCGAGGTGGGCAAGTACATCAGCAGCCGCGTCTACCTGAGCTACGCCCACGTGTTCGGCGCCAGCACGGAGCAAAACGCCAATGAGGCCAGCGTGCAGTACACCATTTCGCGTGGCTGGATCCTGGAGACCATTTTCGGCGACGCGGGTGTGGGCAGCCTGGACGCGCTATGGACCTACAGGTACTGACGATGCAGGTTCGACAGGCGGGCGGACTCGAGATCAGCGCGTCCGTCGCGCCCCCGGACGGTGTCGTGACGGGCGCCGGACGCCGGGCGAAGGCGAGGCGGCCGCGGGCTGGCCACTCAGGCTGGCCTTGAGCGCCGCCATGAGATCGATGACCTGGGCGGGCGGAGCCGCGGCGGGCGAGACAGCGATCTCCTTGCCTTCCAACTTGCGTTGGATCTCGGCCTCGATGCGATCCCGCACCTCGTTGCGGTAGGCGCTCGCATCGAAGCTGTCCGAGGCGATCTGGTCGACCAACTGCTGGGCCAGCTTCAGCTCGGGCTCGCTCACCCGACTCTCAGGGATGGGGACCTCGGAAAACGGCCGCACCTCATCGGAGAAGAGGAGCTGCTGCATGACCATGCCGTGCGCGCCGCCCTGGGCGCCCGGCGCGGGCCGCAACATGACCAGGTACAAACGGTCGCGCGCGGCGTAGCGCCCCACCGCGGCCCGCCCGCTCATCTCCATGACCTCGACCAGGAGGCGATAGGCCTTCTCGCCGCCCTTTTCCGGGGCCAGGTAATAGGGTCGGTCGAAGTACACCGGGTCTACCTTGTCGAGCGGCACAAATTGCGCGATCTCGATGGTCTGGGTCGACTTCTCCTCCATGGCCTTCAGCTCTTCGTTGGTGAAGGTCACGTACTGGTCCTTGGCGAATTCGTAGCCCTTGATCATCTCGTCGCGCGGCACCACGTCGCCGTCCTTGGCACACAGATACTGCTGGTGCAAACGCGACCCGTCCGTCTTGTGCAGGAGATGAAACGCCACGCCCGAGGCCCGCCGCGTGGCCGGATACAGCTTCACAGGGATGGACACGAGGCCGAACGAGACAGTGGCGCCCGCGATCGCACGAGCCATGATCGAAATGTAGCGAGCAGGGCGCGGCAATTCTCGGGGCTGCCAACATGGCGGACACATCGCACTGGCTTGCGGCCGAGTTGGAGAGACTGGGCGCACCTTCCGCAACGGTGCGCGCCGGGGCGGCCTCACCGATGCTGGCCGAGATGCGCGCTCGGCCCTTCACCGGCGCCGGTTGGCTCTTCGAGATCAAGTACGACGGCTTTCGCGCCCTGGCTGAGCGACACGGCCCCTCCGCGCATATCTTTCACCGGGGCGGGGGCGATGCGACGGCGGTCTATCCCGATCTGGAAGTGGCACTCCGCGCTCTGCCCGTCGACATGGTGTTGGATGGGGAAATCGTGGTCACCGACGAGCGCGGACATCCCAGCTTCCAGCGCCTGCAGCGACGCGCCCTGCTCAACAACCCCGCCGAGATCGCCCAAGCCGCCGCCACCCTGCCCGCGCTGTACTTCGTCTTCGATCTGCTGGGCGTGGAGGGACACGACGTGCGGCCGCTGCCTTTGCTCGAACGCAAGCGGCTGCTGGCGCGCCTGCTGCCCACGACGGGACCCCTGCGCTACGTGGACCACATCGAGACACGCGGCGAGGAGGTGTTCGCGGCTGTAGCCCGCATGGGCCTGGAGGGCATCATGGCCAAGCGGGCCGATGCGGCCTATCGGGCCGGGCGCTCGCGCCACTGGCTGAAGATCCGTCGCGATCGGGTGGCCGACCTCGTGGTGGTGGGCTACACGGCGCCGGGCGGCCTGCGTACCGGCCTGGGCTCCTTGCTGCTCGCCGCGCCGGCCGCGTCGGGCCTGGTCTACGTGGGCCGCGCGGGCAGCGGACTGAGCGAGGAGGATCTGGAGAGGCTGCCGCGCCAATTGGCCGCCGACGCGGTGCGGAAGCCGCCGTGCGGCGGTCCCGTGCCACGCGGCCTCCCCTGCACCTGGGTCGCGCCCCGCTTGGTGTGCGAGATTCGCTACCGCGAGGTGACCGCTGAGGGTCTTTTGCGCCAGCCCACGTTCCTGCGCTGGCGGCCTGACAAGCCGATCGACGAATGCGGCATGCCCCAGCCTTGACCGGATGCCATGCGAACGAGGCCCAACGCCGGCCGGAATGGATCGGCTGACGAACCCGGCGCCATCTGACCAAGCGAGCACAGGGTTCCCGCGGTCTGCCCGCGTGGGGCGGCGGCGGGAACCCTCATGGAAGCCTCGCGCAGGTTTAGAAGTAGATATTGGCCAAGGCGGTCAGCGTGCGGGCGTCGCTGCGTGCGACACGACGGCCGTAAGGCGTCTCCACCCGACCGAGGTTGTCGAAGGCGAAGCGCACGCCGATGTCCACCATCGGGCTGATGGTGAAGAGGAGCGCGCCACCGAGCGGGACCTGGAAGGTATCCCCAAAGTTCTTGGCCGGAGCCCACAGCGCGCTCTGCGCCGAAATAGCCAGCAGGGGCGTCGCCTGGAAGACGACCTCCACCGGCAGGTAGATGATCTCCTTGTTGCCGTCAGGCGTGGGACCGCGGACGTCGTCACGCTTGTTGAGGCCTATCTGAACCGCCGGATTGAACAACACCGACACGTAGGGCAGGCGCAACTTGGACTTGAAGCCAAGCAACAGGTCCATGAACAACGGATCCCACGAACTGAAATCGTAGCGAACATGCGCCGCGATCTCGTAGCGCCCGGGCACAATGAGCGCCAGCAGGTCGAACGAGGTGTTGTTGTACACCTTGGGGCAGTTGTTGTCCTTGCCCGTGACACACAGAGCGTTGGGGATGAAACCTGGGGTCTGCCAGTCGAGCGGGCTGATGTGAACCACGCCGAACTGGATCCTGTCGGTTATCCCGAAGAACACGTCGGGTGTGATCGTCGTGGGCTGGCCCACGTTGTCCGTCGCCATGTTGATCTTGGCGAACACACGCACGGCGCCCCTTCCCTGGTCCAAGATCAGCCGGCGCTCGGTATACGGAGTGATCCCCCACGGAGTCGTGGAGGTCGAGGTTTGCGTCGAAGTCGCGCCGGGCTCGCCACCAGGAGGTGCGGTCTGCGCGGGCGCCGCAGTCTGCTCTTGCGCGACCGTCCCCGATTGATCGTCCCCGTAGGCCGTTGCGGCCACACCCATCAAAGCCAAACCACACAGCCATCCCAAGGTCCGCATTTGCATTCTCCCTCCCACCGATGTTCCCTTCGCTGATCCTGACGGTGGAAAACCACCACGGCACACCGTCGGCTCACTCCCGTCGCTTGATCCATCCGCGACCGTCTGCCGTTCGCCCGACATCATTCGCCTTGTCCTCACCCTATTCCCCCCGGCATTTCGGACAGTCTACCTGTGCACCACGCGCTTTTCATTGTGCACCCGCTCAGAGCGCATCGCCGAGCGGCTCTTCTTACCCACCCCACCCGTGGCTCCCGCGTCCTCGCTCATGCCTCCATCGGCGGGGGCGCCCATATCTGCGGCGGCGTCGCCTTTCACGGCGGTAGCGGTTCCCGTGCCCGTCCCGGTTGCCGTGGCCGTGGCGCCGGTGCCCGTGCCGCTCGACGTGGCCGTCGCCGTGCTCCCGCCTGCGGCGCTGGCGTCACTCTTGTTGTTGCTCGATTTGCAGCCGATGAGGATGGCCAAACCAATTACGAATAAGGTCGCTTTCATCTTCGTTCTCCCGCCTTCAGCCCTGCGAATCGTGTTGGTGGAGCCTGACCAACTTCCAAATTCCGCCTGCGGCCAAGGGGAGCACCGCGGGCAACGCCGCCGCGCCCAACACCACGCGCAGCCCGATGCCCAGCACGCGCGCGGTCAGAGAAGAGAACACGCCGCCGCCCAGCGCGAAGCCGGCGCCGGCGGCGATGGCGACGGTTCGCAGGGGGTTGTCCTCCGCTTCACGCCGAAGCTCGGCGAGCAGGCGAGCCGCCAGATCGCGCAGTTCCGAATAGGCCTCTTCAGCCTCGTGGCGAGTCTGGCCCGCGTCGCCCAGGCTGCCCTCATACATGACGAGCCACCCTCGCGATGAGGAAGCCAGCCGCGAATGCTCCTACCAGGAACGGCAGTGGGTTCTCTCGGATGGCCGCAGCGGCCCGGGTCTTCCAGTCCTCCGCCATCCGGCGAGCCTCGTCGGCGGCTTCTTGCGCCTCCCCCAGCTTCTGCTCGGTCTCTTCGTTTTCCATGGCTCGTTCCCCCATGTGGGCTCGGCGTTTCAAGCCACATGCCATCGCACGTCTGCGATAAAGGCGGTGCGCCGGGCCAGTTCCGGTCACGATCTGGTAACGCGAACAGCCCGGTGTTACGGACGTGTGACGGCTCAGACGCGTTGGGCGCGCCGATGCGCCCGCGGCCGAGCCGCGTGCCCCTGGCACGCTCCTTGAGGCACGAGGACTGGGAGTTCTCTCAGAAGCGACGGGCGCGCAGGGAGGTGGAATCATGGCCGGTGAGGCTGCGCATGCGAGAGGCGGCTATCGGAGCCGCTGGTTTCGCTCGCGCTGGCTCAGTCGGCTGGTCCTCGGTCTGTCCATCGTCGTCGCCGTGGTCTTCGGCGTCCGCCTGGTGTTGGACCCGCTAGCGGCGCACTACGTGCGCAAGTACCTCAAGGGCTCCGGGGCTCTGGAGGGCGACTTCGCGTCCGTGCACGTACAGGTGCTGCCGCCCGGCCTTCGAATCCGGCGCCTCAAGCTCGTTCCCACCGGGGGTGATTGGCGACGTCCCCTGCTCTACCTGGAGAACGCACACTTTCGCTTCAACATGCGCGATGTGCTGCGCGGCAAGCTGGTGGCGTGGCTGCGCATCGACGATCCCAAGCTGATCCTGCCCCAGGCGCCGCTGAAGGTTGCCAGCCCGCTCCGCCTGCTCGAGCGGCTTCCACTGGTCAGCGTGGATCGCGTCGCCATCAAGGGCGGTGAGTTCCTCTACGAGGACCCGGGCCGCGGCGCCACGGGCGAGTTGTGGATCCATGACGTGGATCTGGTACTGGCGAACCTGGCCCAGCGCCCCGACCGGGCAGAGCAACCCTCCACGACGTTGACCGGGCGCGCCCAGGTGGCGCGCAGCGGATCGGCCACGCTCTTCGTCGTCGTCGATCGCTCCGCCAAGGGCATCACCTTCTCGGGTCGCGGCCACTTGCAGGGACTGGAGTTGTCAGACCTGTACGGCTTCGTGGGGTTCAAGGCCGATTTGCAGGTCGCCCGGGGCGCTCTCGACATGCGCGTCGGGTTCACCTGCAGGGACGGCGTGCTGCGCGGCGGGATCAGGCCCCTGCTCAAAGACGTGGACGCGAGGCCGGCGGATAGCGCGTGGGTGGGTCAGGTGAAGACGTGGGTCACGGACCAGACGGTCGACGTAGCCTCGGAACGCATGGTGGAGGCCGAGGGCACGGCCGATGTGATTTTGATCCGCGCCAACCTGGACCAGCCCGATCAGCGAATCCTTCCAGTCTTGGTCGGCGTTCTGCGCAACGCATTCGCTATCGGGCTGACCGAGAGCTTCGCCCGCCTGCCGTCCCCCCCGACCGGCGGGGAGCAAGGCGCGCGCAAACAGGCCGTGCAGACCCTTCCCCACGACACGCCCAAGGCGCGGACCGGCAGCGATCAGCGGAGCAATCGCAAGCGGAAGTAAACGACGGCGGTGGCCCGAGCGGCAAAGCTGAAGGAGAGGGAAATGGCAGAGGTACACAAGGAGACCCATGTAACGCCGGGCAAAACGGCAGCCCCCACGCCGGCGGGGCGCCCGTCCGATTTGCCGCTGGGCACACTGGTCCGTGACATCGCCGATCAAGCCGTGTTACTGGCGCGCAAGGAAGTCCAACTGGCGGTGACCGAAGTGCGCGCCGACATGCAGTCCGAGTTGGCCATGGTCAAACGCATCGGAATCTCGGCCTTGGCCGGGCTGTTGTTCGTCAACATGCTCATGGTGGCGTGGGCCATGGGCCTGGCCGAGGTCCTGCCGGCCTGGGGTGCATCGTTGATCGTGGCGGGGGCCATGCTGTTGGTCGCTCTGCTCACCTTCTGGTTGGGCTGGAAGAGGCGGGTCACCCAGCCCCTGCGGCGCACACGCACCACGGTCAAGGACGACATCACGTGGACCAAGGAGAAGGTGTCATGATGGCGGACGACACGTACGCAGGAGGTGCCGAGGAGAGCCAGTCCCCCGCCGAGCGTGCGGGGTCGCTGGAACATGAGATCGAGGACATCCGGTCCAACCTGGATCGCTTGCTCGGCGATCTGGACCGGCGCCGTCACGAGGCCTTCAACGTGCGCCTGCAGTGGCAGCGCCACAAGGTGGCCATCGTGGTCGTCGCCGCATCCGTGATTTCTGCACTGGGCGGGATCATCGCGCTCGTCGCACGCCGGCGCAGGATGCACGCACGGCTGAGCAGTCGCTTCCGTCGCTTCTCGCGGGCGTTGGCCATCATCGGCGAGAAACCCGAACGCGTGACCAGCGGCGAGAAGACCGTAACGGGCCGCATCCTGTCGGCGGCTGGAGGCGCAGCGGCTGCAATGATTGCGCGACAGGTGGCCGGCCGCCTGTGGCAACGCCAAGAGCCTGTCCGCTGACCGGCACGGGTCGAGTTACGCTGGCGTAACGCCGGTTCCCTCGCGGTAACCGAAGCCGGGGTGGCATCGTGGCGAGCGCTCTGCGCGCGGGAGGCAGGCGTGCGCAATGTGCGCCGTGCCCCCATCGGCGACGCGTATTCCGAGATGCTTCACCCGGCACCGCGTTCGCATGGCTCGGGAGGGGGACATCATGCCGAGGAACACCGGTGAGCAGGACTTGCAGACTCTTGAGGCGGAAGTGGCCGCCAAGCGCGAACGGGTGGCCCAGCGCCTGGCCGGCCTACGCTCGCAGGTGCAACAGGCTGCAGACTGGCGGGCCTGGTACCGCGAGCACGCCGCGCTCTTCTTGCTGGGTGCGTTTGCCGTCGGCTGGACCCTGGCCCACGCCCTGGATTCACGCGACTGAATCAGCGTCGCGTGGCTTTCTCAGCGGGTGGCCCAGGGCGCAGCAGCGCCGCGGGTCAGGTGGAAGATCACGTAGGGCGAGCGCAGCATGGGCATGGCCACGTTGCGCACCGGGATCCCGCACGAGGTGACGCCCTTGTGCGTGCCGTGGTGGGCGTGGCCGTGGACCACCAGATCGGCACCCGCCCGGTCGATGGCCTCGGCCAGAAGGTAGCTGCCCAAGAAGGGAAAGATCTCCAGACGCTCGCCCATGACCGTGTCCTTGATGGGCGAATAGTGGGTCAGCGCCACGCGGAAATCGGCGGAGCTTCCGGCGAGCTCGGCCTCCAGGACGGCGGCCAGTCTCTCGGTGTGGCGGATGAACGCCTTCATCTCGGGCTCACCGAAGGCGGTGCCACAGGCGCCCGCAAAGCCGCCGCCAAAACCTTTGGTGCCCACCACGGCCAGGCGATGGCCGTTGATCTGCAGCTCGATGCGCTCACCCTCGAGCACGGTCAGCTTGCGCGCCTCCAAGCGACGGCGCAGCTCCGCCTCCTTGCCGCTCTGGTACTCGTGATTGCCCAAGACCAGGACGATGGGGACCTGGACCACGGCCAGCTCCTCGGCCAAGACCATGGCCTGCTCGGGCTCGCCATGCGTGGTCAGGTCGCCCGCGATGAGCAGCACGTCCGCCACCTCGTTGATGGCCGCCCAATAGCGCCGCAACGTCCCGCCGGACGTCTCCGAGAAGTGCATGTCTGCGATGGCAGCGACCCTAATCAACGATCACCTCGGGATGCCCGGGCGGCGCCAGTTCCAGTTCCGTGGTCTCGTCCCGCACCTCGAAGCCCGGGGCTGCTTGTGCCACCACCTCGCGCACGGCCTCGCGCCGCTCCCCCGTATCCACCTGGCCCATGATGTGGATAACCCTGTCCTTCACCAGCACCTTGATGTCCAACATGCTGACGCGGGCGTCGTCGGCCAAAGCCTGCCGAATGCGCGGCGCCAGATAGCGCGGTTCATCCTTTGCGGTCTGACTCAGCATAGCGCTTCCCCAGTTGCAGCATGTCGACCAGCTCGCGGATCGGGTGATCCGGGACCAGCAGGTCCAATGACTGCGCGTAGAGCAGCAGGCCCAACACGCGCCGCGGTCCCAGGCGCGCCCGCCGCAGGAGGTAGTCCCAATCCAGCGAGCACGAACGCACGATGGCCAGCAGATCGTTCAAGTGGCGGACGCAGTGCTCATCCAGGCTCAGGTTGTGCTCGTTGAGCACCAACGCTTTGATGACGAAGAGGTCCTCGGGCGCGATGACACGGATCTTGCGGCCACGGAAGTCCACCTTGGCCGAGCGCTCGATCATGCTCTCGTCGAAGTACACGGCCCCCGCGGACTTGAAGATGATGTCCACGGTGATGTCGCGCTTGACGGCCTTGAACAGCCAGTGAGGGTCGGTCCTCTCGGTGGCGAATCCGCTGCGGCCCAGGGTGCCCAAGGTCGCCTCGGCGTCATCCGGCTTCACGAATACATCGATGTCATGGGTGTGGCGATAGCCGCCCAACGCGGTGGCCGCAATGCCGCCCATCACCGCGTAGCGCAAGCCGCTGCCGTCGAGGGCCAAGACGGCCTCGTCGAGGACGTCCTCGAAGGCCTGGTTGTCTGCCGGTTCGCGATCCGCGCCCGCCACACTACCCCCATTTGGGAGGATGGGTCCGCTCGCTCGGGCAGCAAGTGGACAACGGCATCACATGTCGCCGCACGCGCACACGCGCACCACATGTGTACGAAGGACCCGCGGCTTCGGTTCGTCGACGACGCCGCGCCCGTGCGCACACGCACTCCCGCACGGGCGCGCACCGCCGGCTGCCTCGGTTTCTTCGCGACGCAGTGTTCGCGTTCCCGTATAAAGATGAAGTCCGGCCTACCGAGGTGAACAGACCTATGGCGAAGCGAAACGCGAGCGTACACGAGAAGTCCGTACCGACGAGCGGCGTGAAAGATGGGCGTTGGGCGTCCCCCTGGTGGGCCACCACGGCTCTGCTGAGCGCGCTGCTCCTAGCGGGGTGCTCACCGACGGGCGAGAAGCACGCCAACGACGCGGCCGTGGATCTGCGTTCGCCCCCCGGCGACAGCCGCTCCGGCGACACCCGCAACGCCGATGCTCCCGTTCCGGTCACCGACGCCCGCTCCCTCGACACGCAACCGGCCGATCGGGTCGAACCGCTGGTCGACAGCGGCCCCGCGCTCGATGCCGACGGAAATGCCTGGGCGGACGGCGGTGAGGTCGGCTTGACCTGCACGCCCCAATACACCGACTGCACGGGTCTGTGTGGCAGCGTGCTGGATCTGTGCACGGGCCAGACCCTCGAGTGTGAAACCTGCGCCAAGGGGCTGGCGTGCGATCCGACCTTGCACCGCTGCGTGACGCCCAAGGTGGTGTGCGCCGATCTGGGCGCCGAGTGCGGCCGCATCCGCAATAGCTGTGGGACGGTGCTCGATTGCGGCACCTGCCCCACCGGTCAGGAGTGTAATCCCGATACCAACCGCTGCGTCGCGTGCACGTTGCCCGCGCAGGCGGCGGGCGCCTGCTCGGCCATGGGTATCGCCTGCGGCGAGGCCTGGTTGGGTTGTGGTCCGACTACAGAGTTGACCGACTGCGGGGCCTGCCCCACCGGACGCGTGTGCAACCCGGCCTTCAACACCTGCGAGCTGAAGCCCGTCTCCGAGGGTGGCACGTGCACGCCCATGACCAAGGCTCAGGCCTGCGCCGGCCTGGGCAACGAGTGTGGCTTCGTCACCGATGGGTGCGGCAAAACCGTCGACTGCGGTGACTGCCCCTCGGGCAAGGAATGCGCCACGGGCGGTGTGGCCAACCGCTGCAACGTTCCGCCGCGCCCCTTGGTGTGCATCACCGAGGGACGCGAGTGCGGCCCGGCCATCGACGCCTGCAAGTCGAGCGTGGACTGCGGCACGTGCCCCACGGGCTTCAAGTGCAACGACGACGGCAAGTGCGAGAAGCTGTGCGTACCCAAGACCTGCGACGATCTCGCGGGCCCGCCGCGCGTGTGCGGCTGGAACGTGCCCGACGGGTGTGGCGGCAAGCTGAACTGCTTCGACTGCTGGAAGGACAACGCAGACTGCGTGGATCCGGACAACGACGGCGTGGGCGTGTGCTGCGCGCCGCCTACCTCGCTGCCCCCGGGCTGGGAGTGTGGCCGCGTGACAAGTGATTGCGGGGCCAGCAAGGACTTCGCCTGTCCGAACGGACAGGGCTGCGGCCCGGACCACAAGTGCTGCACCTTGCCCGACAGGAGCGCGCTGGGCGGCGCCGAGTGTGGCACCGCGACCAACAGCTGCGGCAGCCGGGAGTTCGGCTGCACCGGCGAGAATCAGGTGTGCAAGGACGGCCACTGCTGCACCCTGCCCACGGCGCCCACGGGCACCTGCGGGAACGTGAGCAACGAGTGCGGCACCCGCTGGATCGGCTGTCCCGGCGGGCAAGAGTGCGTGAACGGCAAGTGCCGGAATAGCTGCGCGGGCAAGTGCGGCACCAGGCTGCCCGATGGTCTCGGCGGAACGATGGATTGTCCCTGCGCCGGAACCGGGAACACGTGCAGTTCCACGACGCCTGGGGTTGCCGGCACCTGCTCCTGCCCGGCCAAGACCTGCGCCGACTTCCCCGGCCAGTGCGGCTCGTTCCCCAACGGCTGCGGTGTCAACGTGACCTGTGATTGCACCAATCCTCACGAGACCTGTGGAGGCAGCGGCAGGTCCAACGAGTGTGGCTGCGCCAAGGCGACATGCGCGGGCAAGTGCGGAATCGTGGACGACAAGTGCGGCAGCACACTGAACTGCGGCCCCTGCTGAGGACGGCGATGAAGGTCAATCGAAGCATACGCACCACTCTGTTAACGCTGGCCCTGGCAATTCCCGCGTGCGGCAGTGGCGGCGTGAAGAGAACGCCAGAGGGCGGTGGCAGCGGGACGGGAGGCGCGGGAGGACAGAACGGAAAATACGATGCCGGCACGAGCGACGCGATCAGCTACATGCCGGGGGACGCCACCTCCGACATTGTGACCGTAGATCGCCTACCGCCTGGAGATGCGGACACGTGCGCGACCAGCACGCAGAAGGTGAACCTCACGCCGCTCGACCTGGGCCTGCTCGTCGACACGTCGGCGTCCATGGACTACGAGAACAAGTGGATCAAGGTATCGGGCGCCCTGGGCATCGTGTCCCAGAGTTCCCGCTATACCAACGTGGCCATGGCCCTGCAGTACTTCCCCCTGCGGCTGTCGTGCGACGAGGAGGGATACACCAAACCCGCGCTGGAGATGGGCGTGCTGCCCGGCGTGGGCGATGCCTTGCGCGCGTCGCTCGCCGGACAGCGCATGAGCGGCGGCACCCCCTTGGTGCAGGCGCTGGACGGCATGGGCAGGTACATGGCCGAGTGGGCCCAGGCGCATCCCGATCACCGCACCGTGCTCGTGGTGGCGACGGACGGCATTCCCGACGGAACCTGCGCCGGCAGCACGCCGCCCAATTCGCTGGAAGAGGCCGTGTTGGCGGCGGGCCGCGTGGCTGGCGGCCAGGCCTACGCGGGCGCGCCCAAGGTCCCCGTCTACGTTATCGGCGTGGGCAGCGAATTGACCGCGCTCGATAGCATCGCCGTCGCGGGCGGCACCGCGAAGGCCACGCTCATCTCGACGGCCGCGGACGTGGACAAGCAGTTCATCGCCGCCCTGGATGCCATCCGCAACCAGACCCTGACGTGCGATTACACGGTTCCACCGCCCGAGAAGGGCGACTTGGACTTCAACGCGGTGAACGTCACCTTCACGGACTACGCCAGCAAGGAGACTCTGGTGAGCGTAAAACAGGCCGACTGCGACAAGGCGGGCAGCAAGGGTTGGTACTACGACAACCCCGACAAGCCCACCAAGGTCGTGCTGTGCCCCCAGACCTGCGAACGCGTTAACACCTCGCGAGATGGGCAGATCAGCTTCGTGTATGGGTGTCAGCGCGTCGTGCTCATCCCGTAGGGGGGCGACCCCGGCCCCGGCCGAGCGCAGGGCAGAAGACTGGCGACTCGAACCGGCGGGGTCCAGGCGGGACGGCTAACAACGCGCGCCAACCTCTTCCCGCGTCATCCTACCTTGGATCACCTCACGCCTTCTCGACCGCGTAACTGGGCGAGAGTGCTTGTCGAATTTCCGATCGACAATGGTTCCCACTCTCCCACCTGTCGCTGTCATGTCTACATAGACTCCAAGCTTAGGCGCCCTGATCCAGCTTTGTCCTGAGTGCCGGGCTTCGTGTTGGGAAAGCTGAGTCGAGGCCATTGGTGCGTCCATCGACGCAACTCGCCCTCCCCTGAGCACAAGGATAGTGACGCAATGAGAAAGACCCGACACGGCCACTGGACACCCTGGGTACCCCTCGGACTGTTGCTGCTCCTGCCGATGGCAGCCTGTTCCGGCAGCGACAGCGACGGTGGCAAGTCCAATGACTCGCACACGGTCGTCACGACCAGCACGGGCACCGCCGTCGAGACCAGCACGCGCACCGCGATCACCACTCAGACCGGGACAATGTCTTTCACCGTGACAGTCACCACGGTGGGCACGGGCACGGTCACCGCCATGGACGGCACCAACACCGTCACGGCCACCGCCACTCAGACGCAGGTCGAAACCCAGAGCGTCACCGCCACCGTGACAATCACCGTGACGGGAATCGAGACCGTTAGCGAAACCAAGACCGTGGTCCTCACCTCCACGGCCGTGGAGACCGGAAGTTCGGGCGGTGGTTCGGGCAGCACGAAGACCAACACGGGCACGGGCACCGGGCCTCGCGAGATCCCCGGCCCTGCCATCGTTCCCGCGGACTCCTCGGACTACGCGCCTCGCGTCGAGAATCCCTATCAGGGCGCCACCGGATACGTGAACCCCTTGTGGCGCGCCAAGGCCGAGGCCGAGCCCGAAGGCAGCCGCATCTCCAACACGCCCACCGGCGTGTGGATGGACCGCATCGCGGCCATCTATGGCGGCGACGGCAGCATGGGCCTGCGCGACCACTTGGACGAGGCCATCAAACAGAACGCGGGCTACATCCAAATTGTCATCTACAACCTGCCCGGCCGCGATTGCGCCGCCCTGGCGTCCAACGGCGAGTTGGGCCCCACGGAGATCGAGCGCTACAAGAGCGAGTACATCGACGTCATCGTCAAGATCATGAGCGATAAGGCCTACGCCAAGTTGCGCATCATCAACATCATCGAGATCGATTCGTTGCCCAACCTGATCACCAACACGGGAGGGCAGCCGGGAGCCACGGCCCAGTGCGACACCATGAAGGCCAATGGCAACTACGTGAAGGGCATCCAGTACGCCCTCGGCAAGCTGCACACTCTGGGCAACACCTACTCGTACATCGATGCGGCTCACCACGGCTGGATCGGGTGGGACACCAGCTTCGGCCCCTCCGCCGACCTCTTCGCCACCACGGCCAAGGGCGCCGAGGGCGGCGTGGACACGGTCACCGGCTTCATCACCAACACGGCCAACTACTCAGTCCTCTCGGAGCCCTACCTGCAGCTCACCGAGAAGACCAAGGAGTCCAAGTGGATTGACTTCAACCAGTATGTGGATGAGCTGACCTTCGCTAAGGCCTTCCGGCAGAAGCTGGTCAGCAACGGTTTCAAGTCCACGATCGGCATGTTGATCGACACCTCCCGGAACGGGTGGGGCGGCAGCGCGCGACCCACGGGCGCGAGCAGTTCGAGCGACATCGAAACGCAGGTCAACCAGAGCCGCATCGATCGGCGCATCCATGCCGGCAACTGGTGCAACCAGGCCGGGGCCGGATTGGGAGAGCGACCTCAGGTCGTGAATAAGGATGGCATCCACGCCTACGTGTGGATCAAGCCCCCGGGAGAGTCGGACGGCGCCAGCAAGGAGATCCCGAACGATGAGGGCAAGGGGTTCGATCGCATGTGCGATCCGACCTATGGTGGCAACGGCCGCAACAAGAACAACATGTCGGGCGCGCTGGCTGATGCTCCGATCTCGGGCCAGTGGTTCTCGGCCCAATTCCAGGAGCTGATGAAGAACGCCTACCCGCCCCTGTAGAGCTCGCTCCGTCCTCTCCTTTGAACGGGCCGGCCTTCGGGTCGGCCCGTTTTGTTTGGTGCGCAATCGCATCCGGCGCGCCCGCTTGGCTTGCGCCCTGGTTTGACAGGCCTGGGACGGGACATAGGTGTCCAGGTAGGAGGAGCGACATGCCGCGAGGTCAGGTCACCAAGGACCACGGGTACATCAAACGCTGGGTCGAACAACGGGGTGGGCACCCGGCCACCGTCAAAGGAACGGGCGACGGGGGGGCCGGCATCTTGCGCATCGACTTCCCCGGCTACTCGGGCGAGGGCAAATTGCGCGAAATCAGCTGGGACGAGTTCTTCGACAAATTCGACGAGGAGGACCTGGCCTTTTTGCATCAGGATCGCACGAGTGGCGGGCGGACCAGTCGGTTCTGCAAGCTGGTGCGCGCGGCCGAGGGCGAAAGGCCCAGTCGCCACGGCGAACGCCGGGCCAGCGGACGCACGGCGCGCGCCCAGGCTCGTCCTGCGGAGGCCGCGCCCGAGAGTATGGATGGCGTGCTCCTGCTCCAGGAGCAGCACCGCGCCGTGCGGGACCTCTTTGCCCGCATCACCGGCGGCAAGGAATCGACGGCTGCCACGAAGAAGCTGGTCAGCGATCTGGCCGACCTCCTGGATGCCCATGCGGTTATCGAGGAGAGGCACTTCTATCCCCTCCTCCACCACGACGAGGGTCGGGAGATGATCGACCGCTCGCTCGAGGAACACCAAGCGATGAAGCAACTGCTGGCCGAAATTGTGAAGCCTGAATGGAGTGCCAAGTTGTTGCCCAAGCTTCGCGAGTTGGAGTCGATGGTCGAGGAGCATCTCAACGAAGAAGAGAGCGCCGCCTTCCCGATGGCCAGCGAACAGCTCTCCGCAGATCAGCTGGCCGGGTTGGCCCAGGAGATGACCGCCACGCTGGTCGACTACCAGATGCAAGGCGACGTGCGCTCTCGCGTGCAGAAGGCCGCCCGCACCCGTCGCTAACGCCCATGCGCATCGCGCAGGTTGCACCGCTCTTCGAGAGCGTGCCGCCCAAGCTGTACGGCGGCACCGAGCGAATCGTGCACTACCTCACCGAGGAATTGGTGCGCCAAGGCCACCAGGTAACCTTGTTCGCCTCGGGCGATTCGGTCACCTCGGCGCACCTGGTGCCGCTGTGTCCACGTGCCCTGCGCCTGGACGGAACCTGCGACGACCCCGTGGCACGCCACCTGGCGGCTCTGGAACGGGTGGCAGCCCGACGTGCCGACTTCGACGTCGTCCATTTCCACACCGATTACCTGCATTTTCCCCTGGCTCGCCACCTGGGCGTCCCGAACCTCAGCACCCTGCACGGTCGACTCGACATTCCGGCTCTGCAACCGCTCTACGCCGAGTACAGCGACATGCCCGTGGTCTCCATCTCGGATGCGCAACGGCGGCCGCTGCCGCACGCCAATTGGCTGGGGACCGTGTACCACGGCCTGCCACTCGACCTGCTGCCCTTTCGCGACGAGCCGGGTGACTATTTCGCCTTCGTGGGCCGCCTGTCGCAGGAGAAGCGTCCCGACCGGGCGGTCGCCATAGCCGCGGCCCTGGGCGTCCCGCTGAAGATGGCGGCCAAGATCGACGCGGCCGACCAGACCTACTTCGACCAGCACGTGGCCCATCTCATCGCTCCGCCGCGCGTGGAGCACATCGGCGAGATCGGCGACGATGAGAAGGCGACCTTCATCGGCCAGGCGCGCGCCGTGCTCTTCCCGGTGGATTGGCCCGAGCCGTTCGGCTTGGTGATGATCGAGGCGATGGCCTGCGGGACGCCGGTCATCGCCTTCCGCTGCGGGTCCGTGCCCGAGGTCATGGTCGACGGTGTGACGGGTTTCGTGGTCGACACCGTGGACCAGGCCATCGCCGCCGCGGCCCGCATCGACACCCTGAACCGGCGACACATCCGCCACATCTTCGAGACGCGCTTCTCGGCCCGGCGCATGGCCCGCGACTACCTGGCTCTCTATCCGCTGGTCATGCGGGCCGCCCCGCCGTTGCTCAGCAGTGTGGCCCTGGCGGAGGCCGTGGACTGATGACCATTGACGATTCGCTCGACCCGTATCATGTGGTCGCGTCACGTTCGATCACCACGAGTGGCGTCCGCGTTCTCAAGCACGGCGACACCTTCGCCGTGTTCAACCGCTTCGGCGACGTGCATGCCCCGCAACTGGGCGAGCAGGGCCTCTATCACAAGGGCACGCGCTTTCTATCGCGTCTGCGCCTGTGGTTGGGTGGCAGTCCCCTGCTCCTACTCAGCTCGACTGTCCTGCAAGACAACCTGCTCTTCACCATCGACCTGACCAACCCGGACCTGCTCGGCGACGACGGCCAAACGCTGATCGTGCCCTACGGGACACTGCACGTCTTTCGCTCCAAATTCTTGGGCGACGCGGTCTGCTACGAGCGGCTGCAGATCTCCAACTACGGCCCGCGCGCCGTCGACGCCCTCATCCGGGTGGAATTCGAGAACGACTTCGTCGACGTGTTCGAGGTGCGCGGTACGCGACGCGAACGGCGGGGTGAACTGCTCGACGCCCACTTGGAGGCCGGCGCGGCCCAACTGGCCTACCGCGGGCTCGACAACATGGTGCGCACCACACGTCTGAATTTTGCGCCCGCGCCCGAATCCCTGACCGCACAAGAGGCCGTGTTCCGCCTCCACCTGGAGGTCAAGCAGACGCGTGACGTGTACGTGTGGACCACCTGCCTGGCGGGCGAGACGCCCCGGCCCCTGCAAGCCTACGAGGCCGCCTTCGCGGCATCGCTGTGCCAGGCCGAACGCGCGCCTACCAGCCTGTGCACGGCCAACCCGCAATTCGACGAGTGGCTGGATCGCTCGCGCGCCGACCTGCGCATGATGATCACCGAGACGCCCGAGGGGCCCTTCCCCTATGCGGGTGTGCCCTGGTTCAGCACGCCGTTCGGGCGCGACGCCATCTGGACGGCCATCCAGGTGCTGTGGTTCAAGCCCGCGATCGCGGCCGGCGTGCTGCGCTTCCTGGCCGCCACGCAAGCCCGCGCGCGCAACGACGACGTGGATGCGGAACCGGGCAAGATCATCCATGAAATGCGCGACGGCGAAATGGCCGCCATGGGTGAGATCGCGCTCGGCCGCTACTACGGCAGCGTGGACGCCACCCCGCTTTACCTGGTGCTGGCGGCGCTCTACTACGAACGCACCGCCGATTTGGCCCTCATCCGCGGTCTGTGGCCCAGCCTGCTCTCCGCGCTGGAATGGATGGATAGGTGGGGCGACGCCGACGGTGACGGGTTCATCGAATACCAACGCCGCTCGCGCAACGGACTTCTACAGCAGGGCTGGAAGGACTCGCGCGATTCCGTCTTCCACCACGACGGCACCATGGCCGAGGCGCCCATCGCGCTGTGCGAGGTGCAGGGCTACGCCTACGCGGCCCGCCTGGGCATGGCCCGTCTCGCGCGCGTGCTGGGCGAGTCCGGCCGCGCCCGGCGTCTGGAGCAACAGGCGCATGAGCTGCGTCAGCGCTTCGATGCCGCTTTCTGGTGCGAGGAGCTGGGCACCTACGCCCTGGCTCTGGACGGCAAGAAGCTGCCTTGTCGCGTGCGCAGCTCCAACGCCGGCCACTGTCTGTACACGGGCATCGCCCTGCCCCAACGCGTGCAACGCCTAGCCGGCTCCCTGATGGCCGAGGAGATGTTCTCGGGCTGGGGCATCCGCACCCTGGCAGCCAACGAGCAGCACTACAACCCCATGTCGTATCACAACGGGTCCATCTGGCCGCACGACAACGCCATCGTGGCCGCGGGCCTGGCGCGTGCGGGTTTTCGGGAATGGGCCGCGCACATCCTGACCAGGCTCTTCGAGGCCAGCCTGTTCGTGGAGTTGCACCGCTTGCCCGAGCTGTTCTGCGGCTTCCCGCGCCGGGACAACCAAGGCCCCACCCTCTATCCGGTGGCCTGCTCGCCTCAGGCGTGGGCCGCGGGTGCTCCCTTCATGATCCTGCAGGCCGTGCTCGGCCTGCGCATCGACGCGGCTGAACGCCGGGTTACGTTCGAGCATCCCGCCCTGCCCGCCTCGTTGCAGGACGTGACCATCCGCAATCTGCGCGTGGGCGAGGCTGAAGTCGATCTGCGCCTGCATCGCTATCCCGAGGATGTGGGCGTCAACGTGCTCCGCAAGCAGCAGGATCTCGAGGTGGTGTTGGTGAGGTGAACGCATGCCCGGTCGCAAAAAGGCGACGAGCCGATCCCCAAAGCGCTGGTCGCAAGAGGTGACCCGGAGGAGCAACGCCCTCGATCTGGAACCCGGCGTGTTCAAGCTCGATCGCCCGCGCGCCGTCGCTGAATCCCTCAAACGCTCGGCCGAGCGCAGCCAGCGCCGCAAGGCCCCCGCCTTCCAGTCGGCCATGTCCATGCTCAATTTCTACATGAACCGGGCGGGCCGCAATCTGAGCACGGAACAACGCGAGGTCCTGGAGAAGGCAAAGGACGAATTGCGTGAACTGTTCGGCCGCCCGGGATGATCGCCCTGCCACACATCGGGGCGCTGCTGCTCGGACTGTGGCTGGGTTCCCAGTCCCAACGTCCCGGCGTGGTGCGGATCACGGGCACGGTGGTGGTGCCCGAGGATGTGGCCCGCCTGGCCATCGGCCCGGGGCCCGCGCCCCACGAGGGATTGATCGGGTGGGGCGAGAAGGCGTGCGAGCGCATCGTCGAGGCCTACCGCACGCGCGGCTACACCTACGCGCGGGCCTGGTTCAGCGCCAATGCCGCGCGTGATGTCCTGTGGTTCTACGTGGACGAAGGCCGAATGCGCGTCGTCTTCGTCGGTCTGGGCATCGGCAGCGTGGGCGCCTTCTTCTACCGCATGAGTCTCAACCTCCCCGGCGACATCTTTCAGGAGGAGGCCATCGATCGCGCCATGGCCGATCTGAAGGCGCGCTACAGCCTGGTCAACGCCTACTACCACGTGCAGGAAGCGGACGGCCAAGACGGCTCGCCTTTCGAGAGCTCATTCGGCCGCCCCGAGATGCTCTTCGCCTACCCACGTCTGCTGCAGATCTACGTGATCCGTCGCGAGACCTACGGCTACTCGCTGGATCTCTCGGTGAGCGCCGCCTGGGGCGTCACACCCGCCGTGTCATACAGCCGGCGCGACGCCTACCTGATCGACGATCGCCTCTACGGACGCGTGGAGTTCGCCTTTCCCTTTCGCCAGTACGTGTATGAGGACTCGGCCACCTTTCGTTGGATTCACGGCGGCGTAAAGGGTGTGTACCGTTTTCCCCGCTTCCCCAACTATCCACTCGCCCCTCGCCTCGATGCTTCCTTCTTCGTGTCGCGCTACCAGCGCATCGATCTGAATCTGGAGCGCTACTACGTGGCCAACACCATCTTGATTCCTAGCCTGGTGCTGCTCTTGCCTCGCAGCGAGGTCTCGCTGGGCTTGGGCGCCGATCTGGGCAACGTCTTCCTGCTGGAACCCTTCCCTGGCACGCCCGAGCCCGTCGACTTGCCCGGCCAGCGATTCTCGGCGCGCTCCATCCTCCGGGCCACGTCGGTCATCGACTTTGGCTCGGTCCTCTTCCGCCGCGACCAACGGACCTTCGCCGGCTTCGTGGCCGACTTCGGCGCGGAAAAGTTCCAGAGCCTATCGAGCAACCTCACCCTATACGGCCAGTACTTCCAGGTTCTGGGCCGCCACCGCTTCATTGGTTTAGGGCGCGCCGTGGCCCTGAACGGGACCATCCCCTTTTGGGATGAGGTGCAACTGGCTGGTGACTACCAGCACGTGTTCTTCGACAACCTGTACTGGGTGCACCACGCCGTGCAACTCGAGGTCGCCTACCGAATGAATGTCTGGCGCCCTTGGTTCGAGGCCGGCATCCTCCACGACTTGTCGGTGTTCCGCGATCGGACTCGCCCCGGCAACCCCTTGTCCGTCGCCAACGCCATCGGCCCGACCTTGCAGTTCATCCTCTTCGACCTCTATGCCCTCGACATCCAAGAGGCCGTCGGCTTCGCCCCTGGCCGCTTCAGCCAGACGTTCTCGCTGAGTCTGCGGACGATCTTCTGAACGCCCGCCGCATCGCGTTTCGCACTGATAGGCTGCGCCCCTGCCCACCCGACAGGGCGGGCGGGTTAACGCAGTGAAGGTTCAATCGATGACACAACGGATCAACTCCAGGGCTCCTCACGTTTTGCTCCCATCCGCTCTGCTGATGGGCTTCTTCACTCTGAGCTGCGCGGGCGGCACCGACTCCCAGAACACGGGCGGCAAGGCGGGCTCGGGCGGCAACGCGGGTGCCACGGGGGGCGACGCCAAGGCAGGTGCGGGGGGCCACGGG
>JAEXQJ010000194.1 GCA_023438785.1 Pseudomonadota bacterium | reverse complement strand
CCGAAATCCTCACGTCGTCAGCGGCATTCTAGAGCACCGAACGGTTTGAATCGGTCGCGAAAACCCGGATCTGCGTCGCATCCCTTCGTTGCTCGTCGGTCAAATACGTCGAGTATTCTCGCTCCTCGCGCCTCGGGCTGCGCGCATCTCCGGTTCTCGCTCGGCCTTCAAACCGTTCGGCGCTCTAGAGCCTCGGACCCGAATTTCGGGAGGTTCCGGCCGCCGTTCGCGCGTCCGCGCGGCGCGTTTCGCGAATCGATGCGCCACGGCCAAGCCCGCGGGCCCAGGTCAGAGGGCTTCGACCAGCACGTCGTCGACCGAGGCCTTGATGCCGCCTTCGACCTGGATGCCGAGGCCGGCTTGCCCGTTGAGGCAGCCGCCGTTGGGCACCTTGTCGTTGGCGGTCGAGGCGAGCGGCGAGGTGCAGTCGTCGTCGTGGGTGACCACCTGGGTGGTGCCGAGATAGTCGATCGCGGCGACCAGGTGAACGCTGGTGCTGCCGCTGACCGCGAGCTTGAGAGTGAACCATCTCCCCACGGGGATTGTCTGGGCGAGCGCGGCCGTCTCCAGGGCGCAGATCGTGTAGCTCTTCGTGCCGGTCCCGTCGTCGACTTTTTTGTAGATGCCGACGTCGGTGATCGAGCCGTCCCTCTTGTCCACCGTCGCCCCCGCGGCGTAGAAGATGTTTTGCGAGGTTGCGCTCTGCCGAACGTCGAGGCGAACGGTGCGGCTCGAAGTGGGGGCGCGCTCGATGCGCACGCGCATGGATGCGGTCAGGTCTTCGGCGGTGTAGTGGTCGCCGCCCGTATTGCAGCGCAGGCGCGAGAAGTCGTTGTCGGATGCATCGAGCACGGCGATGGCGTTGCCGCCGTCCGTGGCGTCGGCCACCGGGCCATCACCGGAGGCGGTCTGCCAGGTGTGGGCGTAGCCCAGGCTGAAGTCGTCGCTGAAGGGGAGGCTCGCCGCCGGCGTGGTCGTGTCGGTGTCCGTCGCGCCCGCCGTGTCCGTCGCCGAGTGGTCTTTCGCGAGGTTGAGCACGGTGGCGTTTTGCGACGAGCACGCGCCGGCGAGCGCCAGCGCCGCCGGCAGGATGGCCAAGGATGCGCGCGTGGTGGCTGACATGGCTTGCCGAGCTAGGGCGACGGGACGAGGAGCGACCGGGCCAGATCGGCCTCGGGCCCGTGGGGCAGGCGCTCAAGGTAGGCCGCCGCGGCCGCGCGCGCACGGACCCGGTCGGTCCGCGCCAAGATGGCGACCTGGCGGCCCAACGCCTCGTCCGCGTAGGGGCCGCGCGGCGATTCAGCCAGGTAGGTCTCGTACCAGCGAACCGCCGCATGGGTCGCGGCCGGCGAGCTCTCGGCCAGGCGGCCCAGGAAGAAGGCAGCGTCGGAGGCCCTCGACGTGCCCGCGAAACGTGCGCGCAGGCCGAGCAGTGCCTGTCGCGCCAAATCGTTTTGCCGGATGTAGCGGGCCGCATCGGCCAGCGCGTTGAGGTCCGCGGCCGAGGCCCCGGCAAGGACGCTGTCCAGCCCGCGGCCTTGGGCCTCCTTGACCACCGCCGCGAAATCGCCGCCGGCAATCAGCCGCGGCCAGCGACCCGCCTCTGGCGCCACGTCCGGGCGTTCCGCACGCGCGCTTCGACGCCGGGGCGCCGGCGCGACCTGGGCGGGGGCCGGCTCTTCAGCGGGGGCACCGCTTGCAGGCGGGGCCACCGGCGTCGTGCTCTCGACAGGGGGCGGGTTGGCCGGGGTGGCGGCCGGATTTGCGAACAGCTCGACTGACTCGCCGGCGCGCAAGGGGGTCACGCGGTCGGGGGTCGGTCCCCGCACCTCGACCATTCCGGACTGCATGTGCATGCGCAGGCGTCCGCGCTGGGCATCGAAGTCCAGACGAAACGCGGTGCCGATCACCTTCACGCTGAACGGCCCGGCGTCGAACCGCCACGCGGCCCCGGGCAAGTGGCGAACGTCGACGTCGAGCTCGCCGTCGGCCAGGGCGATGTGCGAGCCGTGCGGGCCCACGGCGGTGATCGAGACGCGCGTGGAGGGCGCCACACGGATGCGAGAATCGTCCGAGAAGAGAAGGCGAGCCGGGCGCTCGGCCGTGGTTTGAATCGACTCGCCCGGACCCAGCGCCGCGCCTTCGATGGCGTAGCGGAGCGGGGCGGGCTGACGGGGCGAGCGGCCATGCACCGCGAGGACCAGCAGCGCGGCCGCCCCCAGCGCAAAGCAGGGCATCCACCACCGGCGCGCCGTCGACATCACGGGCACCTTGGGGTACTTGCCATCGACGAGGGCGCGTTCCAGACGGTCCCAGCCGCGGTCGAGCTGGGCGGCGGACATGCGGCCCATGTGCGATCGACTGGCGGTCGCCAGCGCGTCGATGATCTCCTGAGTCCCTTGCGCGCTCATAGGCTGCCTCTTGCATCTTGATCGGTCGACGACAGGCCCAGCGTGCTCTGCAGGTCTCGGTCGGCCGCCACCGCCCGCTGTATGGAGCGAAGCGCACTGACCAGGTAGCGCTTCACGGAAGCCAGGGAAATGCCGAGCCCCTCCGCGATCTCTTGCAGCTCCATGCCCTCGACGTGGCGTAGGACGAAGACCGCGCGATGTTTGTCCTTCATCCGGTCGAGCAGCCTCTGGAGGTGCCAGAGGGCATCGCGGGCCTCGAGATCGCAGGCGGCGCTTCGACTGTCCGAGGTGACCAGGGCGAGCTGCGTGTGGGCCCGCCGCACGACTTGGAATTGGCGAATCTCCTCGGACACCACGCGTACCCCGACGGAATAGACGAAGCTTCGCAAGGCCGATGCCTTCTCCAGGCCGTCGAGCCGGCGAAACACGCGCAGGAAGACCTCCTGCACGAGATCGTCGGTGTCGTGACGTGCGCTCAGCGAGCGCCGTAGCAGGCCGTGGATCATGGGAGCGAAGCGGTACCAGATCTCGCGCTGGGCCCAACGCTCGCCCCGCAAGCTCGCCGCTACCAAGCTCTCCTCGTCCACATCGGCATACGGGCGGCCGGCTACGGCCCGCGGCCGGATCGCCTTCAGCGCGACCGGCGCCTCGGACCGAGCCGCCGGCGGGGATGCGTGCGGGGGCGATCCGTCGTCAGGCACGAGGTCTACTGTGGCACGAGCGAGGGCGGTCATGGTGAAAACCCGGGGTCGATGGTCTGTTTGGCCAGGCAGTGAGGTCTGGGGCCGAAAAGGGCTCAGGCGATTTGGCTGAGCCATTTCGCCGCCACAACGTCACTGCGCTCCGAAAAAGGCCGAGTCTCGGCCGCGAACCCCAGACCTGGAGCCCAGAATGCTGAGAACGTCGATCGTCCTTTCCTGCTTCTGCCTACTTGCCGCGTGCGGCAGCGGCGATGGTGATGGTCCGGGCACCGGCCCTGTTGACGCAAGGCCCAGCGGGGGCGCTCCCGCAGGGAGCGGTGGAACAGGTGGTACGGGCGGCTCGACGGCTACCGGGGGCAGGACGACGGATGCAGGGGCCGGTGGCTCGGCCGGCACCGGAGGTGCGGCAGCGGGCACCGGCGGAGGTGGCGCGAGCGGCGGCACCTCGGGCG
>JAEXQJ010000184.1 GCA_023438785.1 Pseudomonadota bacterium | reverse complement strand
CAGCGGCTTGCCCGGCTCGTGCACCGTGGATTGCTCGGCCTTCGTGCCCTTGCCCTCGTGTGGCGACCACATCATTCAGCCGCCCGAGGTGTGCGACGACGGCGCGAACAACGGCACGCTCGCCAGCACCTGCGACAGCCACTGCCGTCCGAAGTGCGGCAACGGCTTCCGCGATGCCGGCGAGGATTGCGACGACGGCGTGAACGACGGCTCCTACGGCACCTGCATGCCGACCTGCAAGCTGGCCGCCTACTGTGGCGACGGCATCAAGAACGGCCCGGAGTCGTGCGACCAGGGCACGGCGAATCTGAGCACGCCCTACGGCCCCAACAAGTGCAGCACCTCCTGCGCCATCGCCCCCTACTGCGGGGATGGGCGCATCCAGAGCGAGTTCGGCGAGCAATGCGACGGCAGCCAGCTCTGCGACTCGAACTGCCGGAACAGCGTCATTCAGTAGCCGCGGCGCCTACGCGCGTGTCGACTGAGGTGGCCCGGGATCCCGACCGGGCCGCCACAGCCGGGCAGAGGGCCGCCGCGCCTCGTGGCACGCAAGGATGGCGGCCTGCCGCGAGCCCAGTTGCGCCGGCTAGCCCCGTGCGCGCTTGCGGCGCGCGGGCGACGGGCCAAGCTTGATCGAAGGAGGCCGTCATGGCTGGGGAGAAGACAGGCAAGGCAGCACCCGAGGTCGAGCCGCTGGTCGAGCCGCACACCAAACAAGCCTCGCACAGCGACGAGCCATCCACCCAGCCCGAGTCCGGCGCGGGCCCCGAGGTGCGCGAGAACCAAATGCCCGGCGACATCGACCGCGATCCGCGCGACGACATCTAACGGGTTCGGCGTGAAGGCCGGGGGCCCGCGTGCTGGTCACGTGGGCAGGGCCCGCGCCAAGGCGTCCGTTTCCGTGATGCTGACCATGAGTTGGCGCAAACGCACCGGGAATCCCATGACGTAGGCCCGCTGGCTGGGCACCAGATCCAGCACCAGGATGCCCGCGCCCGATCCGTTGACCAACCACCGGCCTGCCACACCGTGGACGCCGCGACTGAGCGGACGACGATCGAGTCGCGAGCTCCGGGTCACGGCGGCGCGGGGAAAGCGCGCACGAAAGGCCCAGCCCATCCGCACGCCGACAAAATCACCGTCGAGCTCGACGTACGCGGACGCGGGCGGGAGCAGCAACAAGGTCGAGAGCCAGCCGTACCAGGGGTCGAAGCGGATGGCGAAGCGCTGGGGCATGCAGAGATCATAGACCCGCCCGCACCGCACGCGTGCCTGTTGCATCCGGATCACGTATCGTGCGCGCCGCATGTGGCCCTGCTCTGCCCTCTGCACCGCGCGGTGTCCGCGCAGCCCGAGCCAGCGCCGGCTTGACCAGGTCGGCGCATCGCCTGCCCGCATCCACCGCGAGCGCTGAGCTTCCATGGGCCTGGCTCTCTTCCTCTTGGGCTTCGGGGCGGGGCTGCTCTATTTGGGCGTGGAACACGGCGGCTGGGCGTGGGCCCTGGCGTGGCCGGGCCTGGCTGCCCTGTGGCTCAGCCTGGCCTATTTCGCCCACCGCCCCGCGCTGCTGGGCAAGCGCGCCTCGGGCACCGTGGCCCTCTGGGCGTGGCCCCTGGTGCTGCCTTATGTGGCGTTTGCCTGGTTCATGTGGCGTGTGCAGCGGCGGCTCGTGCGCGAGGATGCCTGGAACGAGGTCGCCCCAGGGCTCCTCCTCGGGCGCCGCGTGGAGGGACGGGAAATGCCTGACGTGCCCGTGGTCGTCGATCTCACCGCCGAGCTCGTCGAGGCACGCCTCATCCGCCAGCGCGAGGGCTACCACTGCCTGCCCACGCTCGATGCCACGGCGCCCGACGAGGAGCGCCTCCTCGAACTGGTGGACGCCCTGGCCCACACCCCGCGCCTCTTCGTTCACTGCGCCTCGGGCCACGGTCGCTCGGCCCCCCAGGCGGCCGCCCGGCTCATGCGCCGAGGACTGGCGACCTCGGTGGACGAGGCAGAGAGCCACCTGCAAGCCCGGCGTCCCGCCGTGTCCCTCAAGCGCGCCCAGCGGGCCCTATTGTCGCGAATCCGACATCGGCTGTTGCCCTCCGCTTCCGAGCCACCTCGGCGTCCCTGACCGCTCGGAGGCACGGGCCACGGAGACGCGGGCAGGCTGTCGCAGAATAAAGACCTTGCTACCGATTCCGAAGCGCGCTACCGTTTCCGTAGCCCGCTACATCTTCCGCAGTTTTCACCAACAAAGGAGAACGACATGCCGGTCATCACAATCGATCTCGGAACGGGTCAGACCAACGAGGGTCAGAAGAAGCAGCTCATCAGCCGCATGACCACGGACGCGGCAGAGATCAGCGGGATCCCCACCGACAAGTTCATCGTGTACATCAACGAATTCCCCTTCGAGAACATCGGCGTGGGCGGCAAGACCATCAAGGACATCAAGTCCGGACAGTGAAGGCACGGGGCAGGAGAAAGCTCTTGCCCCTCCTCCTTCGGCTGGTCGATAAGACAGCACCTCAATGGCAATTCCCAAGCCAGGCAAACCTGTTCGCGGCTCGACGAGCGGCGCGCCCGTGATGGCCATCTTCGACCTGCTTGGCCGCCGATGGGCCATGGGGATCGTCTGGCAGCTCTCGGATGGACCACTTTCCTTCAGCGCACTTCAGTCGCGCTGCGATTCGATTTCGCCGACCGTGCTGAGCACGCGCATCAAGGATCTCACGGAGGCCAAGATCATCGAGCGCACCCTCGACGGGTACCGCCTGACGAAGACTGGCCAACAGCTCTTCGCCATCCTGGAACCCTTCCAGGAGTGGGCCAAGAGATGGGCCAAGGACCTGAAGTGATGCGGATGCACTCCGCGATCCTCAGAGCGGTGCGCTGAGCCCTGGCGCAGACTGGCCCGGCCATAGCTTGCGCGGCCCCAAGGCGGGTCCCAGGATGGTGTTGGGGGTCGGCCATGTCGAAGCTGGACGCGCTGAAGAAGATGACGACGGTGGTCGCGGACACGGGCGAGATTCAGGCCATCGCTCAGTACAAACCGCGGGACGCCACCACCAACCCGTCGCTGCTGCTCAAGGCGGCGCAGATGCCCGAATACCGAGGGCTGGTGGACGAGGCGCTCAAATACGCCAATCAGCGCGGCACCGGCGAAGGAGGTCGTCGCTCGGCCTTTCTGGACAAATTGGCGGTGAACTTCGGCGTCGAGATCCTGAAGCTGGTCCCTGGCCGCGTGTCCACCGAGGTGGACGCGGCCCTCAGCTTCGATGCGCGACGGAGCATTGAAAAGGCCCGACACTTGGTCGGCCTGTACGAGGCCGCTGGTGTGCCGCGCGAGCGCGTGCTCATCAAGGTGGGCAGCACCTGGGAGGGCATCCGCGCCGCCGAGCTGTTGGAGAAGGACGGCATCCACTGCAATCTCACGCTCCTCTTCAGCTTTGCCCAGGCGGTGGCGTGCGCCGAGGCCGGGGTCACGCTCATCTCGCCCTTCGTGGGCCGCATCTATGACTGGCACAAGAAGGCGCGCAACGTGCCCGATATCCCGATCGCCGAGGATCCGGGCGTGGAGAGCGTGCGGCGCATCTACACGTACTACAAGAAGTTCGACTACAAGACGCAGGTCATGGGGGCCAGCTTCCGCAAGGCCGAGCAGATTGTCGAGCTGGCGGGTGTGGATCTCCTGACCATCAGTCCCGAGCTGCTCGAACAGTTGGCCGCCGCGTCCGGGGATGTGGAGCGCAGGTTGGATCCCGCCAAGGCCAAGGCCGCCGACGTCAGACAGATGCACCTGGATGAGCCGACCTTCCGCTTCCTGCACAACGAGGACGCGATGGGCACGGAGAAGCTGGCCGAGGGCATTCGCACCTTCTACGCCGACGCCCGCAAGCTGGAGCAATTCGCCAAGACCCTCATGGCGCGCTGACCGGGGCACCTCCGCGAGTTGCTACCGAGGGAGGCTCCGGGTGCGCTACAAGAGGGCATGCTGTCTTCTCCGTCGCGCCGAACCCTCGCCGCCCTGTTGTCTGCCGGGCTGATCTACGCGTGTCGCCCCTCCCCTTCGCCGGCGGCCGATCGCGCCGCGCAGCCTGCCGCCCCGACCGCGCCTGCCCTCGACGAGAAGGGCCCACGCATGGATCTGCTGGCCAACCGCGATGTGTGGCACGTCTATGGCCGTGGTCTGATCATCCCGGTGGCCAGCGAGGGGTTCCGCAAGTACACGCTCGAATACAACAACCCGTGGCGCGGCATCAGCAAGCTGGTCGACCACGAGGGCCGCGTACTGGGCGCCTCCGCCGCCACCCTGCGTTTTCCATGGCAGGGTGAGACCGACGCGGCCACCGTGGTGGTGCGCCTCAACGGCGTCAGCAAGGCTCAGAGGCTCTCGCTCCGCCTCAACGGCAAACCGATCAAGAACCTCAACCTGGCCGCGGGCTGGCAGGTGGTGAGCGCGGCCGTGCCCGCCAACCTGCTGCGCAAGGGTGAAAACGAGTTGGGCTTGGCCGTGGCGCGCAAGGGGGCCCTGTTCCACTCCATCGAGGTCATGGCGGGCGCGGTGGTCCCGGATCCCGCCGAGGTGTGGCCAGCCCAGTCCCCGGCGGTGAGCGGCGAGCGTCCCGGGCTGGGCAATTTCGCGCGCATGACCATGCTGCTCGAGGTCCCGCGTGATGCCTACCTGGTGGTCACCACCGGGGCCGCGGCGCCTACCCAGGCGCGCCTGACGATTCGCCCCGAGGGCCAGGCCGCCACCGTGCTCCTCGACGAGGCGCAGACCCCGGGACAGTGGAAGCCGCACACCCTCGCCCTAGCCCACTGGGCGGGCCAGTTGGTCGAGTTGGAATTGTCAGGCGGCGCGCGCTGGGTCGAGCCGCGCATCCTGCTGGCCGCCGTGCCGTCCCGGCCCCGCCCCAAGCCCATGCGCAACGCCATCCTGATGATTGGCGATGCCCTGCGCGCCGACGAATTGGTGCTCAATGCGCCCGACTCGCGGGTGCGCACGCCGCGTATCACCGCGGCCGCCACCCAGGGCGGGGGCGTGGTCTTCCTCAATATGTTGGCCGCCTCGCCCTCCTCGCCGCCGTCGCACGCCAGCATCCAAAGCGGCACCGTCCCGCGCACCAACGGCATCGGCGGCGACACATCCAAGCTGGCGCCCAACACGCCCATGATCAGCGCCCATCTGCGCAAGGCCCAGATCGCCACCGGCTACACCGGCGACAACGGCTTCGCCATGAACCGCCTCAAGGCCGCCTCCAATTGGACCGCGTACCACTTGCCCTCCCAGGAAGGCAAAGGCGGCGGCTGCCCCACCCTCATCAAAGAGATGCTGGCTTTTGCCGACGAGCAGACCAAGGCCGGCAAACGCTGGTTCATCTCGTCGGTGGCCTTCGAGCCCCACACGGCCTACGTGTATCACCCAGGCATCACCGAGAATTACTACAAGGGCGAGTTCGATCCGGCCATCGGCAAGAGCCCCGACGGTGTCATCCTCAGCGCCATCGTGGGCGGCAAGCTGTCCATGAACCCGGCACGCTGGGCCCAGTTGCGCGGCCTGTATGACGGCGAGGTGGAGTTCATGGACGGCTGCTTCGGCGCGCTGGTCGACGGGCTCAAGGCACGGGGTCAGGCGGACAACACGGCTATCCTGCTGACCGGCGATCACGGCGAGGGCTTCTTCGAGCACGGCTGCCTCGGCCACGCCTTCGGTCACTGGCGCGAGGTCACGCACGTGCCGCTGGTCCTCTACGTGCCCGGCCTGAGCGATAAGCTGCGCAAGATCGACACCGTGGTCAGCCACCTGGATATCGCGCCCACCATCTCCGATCTGCTGGGCGTGGCGCCCGATGAACGCATGCAGGGTCAAAGCCTGTTGCCCATGATCCTGCGCCAGGGGCCGTGGGTGCCGCGCGTGGTGCCCTCGGAATACGGCCGCAGCTATGGTCTACGCGCCGCCCGCCTGCACTACATCGTCGACTACAGCGGCAAGGAAATGCTCTACGACACGAGCACCGATCCACAGGAGAAGACCGAGCTGAAGAACAGCCGGCCCATGGCCCTGCGCTACATGCGCGACAACGCGGGCTTCTACCTGGCCCACCGGGCGCGCTGGCGCATGTCCACCTGGGGCACGCTCAACAACCATGCCGCCGGCTTCGTCGAGGCCGCGGGCCAAGCCCCGGCGGTTGCCAAGAAGTAGCCAGCAGCCCGTCGCCGTGCGGCAGGTCCTGGCCCGGCGACGGCGCTCGCTTGACCTCCACGTTTCGCGCCTCCTTGCAGCCGGACCGAACCCACTGCGAACGGTTCGGTCCGCCTTTCAGCTCGGGCGCTAGAGCACCGAACGGTTTGAAGACCGAGCGAAAACGTGGAGATGCGAGCAGCCCGAGGCGCGAGGAGGGAGAATACTCGACGTATTTGACCGACGAGCAACGAAGGGATGCGACGCAGATCCGCGTTTTCGCGACCGATTCAAA
>JAEXQJ010000114.1 GCA_023438785.1 Pseudomonadota bacterium | reverse complement strand
GGTGCGGGCGCCGGCGTGGCCTCGGGGGCAGGTGCGGGCGCCGGCGTGGCCTCGGGGGCAGGTGCGGGCGTGGGCACCGGGTCGGGCTTGGCGAATTCCTGGAACTTGGGCTGGCTCTGAGCCTGGGTTACGCCCACCAGCATGAGCGAGGCGATGGCTGCAGCCTGCGTCAGACGACGCCGAACGATGAAGCGGTTTTTCACGAGGGTTCTCCAGTTTTTGGGGGGAATCTCCCCGGACACCGGGGGGCCGGTCAACCACGTTTCTCGACGCCCTTGTCCGGCGGCGCGCGTGCGTCCCTGCGGGCCTCCTCTTCGCGTCAGATCCGCTGGCTATTTTCCAGGTCTTTCAATAGGTTGCGGCCCTTCAGAGGGCCCGCCATTTTCCCACTTTTGTTTGGCCGGGTGTGAAGCAAACAGGCCCATCGGAGCTGCTCATTGATGAACACGCAGTGCGTAAGATTTGCAATGCTACTCACGGGATTGTGCCTCGCAGCGCCACGGCCTGTGAGTGCGGCAGGCGAAGATGCCACCGCCGAGACCGAGGCGGACCCGCAGGGGCGGCTCCAGCAGGCCATCCGCAGCGCCACCGAGCTGTGTGCGGACGGCAAGTTCCAGGAGGCCGAAAAGCTCCTGCTGGGTGCCATCCAAGACGCGGAGAATGGGGGCCTGGGCTCCAGTCCGGCCCTGGTGAGCGCTCACGGGATTCTGGGCCTCATCTACAGCCGGGGTATCAAGGACGACCGCAAGGCCATCCAGCACTTCAAGCAGGCGCTTCGCCTCAAGCCCGATCTCAAGCTGAACAAGTCCAGCTCCACGCCGGAGGCGGAGAAGAATTTCTCCCGAGCCTGGGCGGAGATTCAGGCCGGCGACGAGGATGCTCCCGCCCCCGCTCCCACGCCCGCGCACAACGACGGCGCGCCGGCCGCGTCGGTGGGCAGCGAGGGCCTGACCTGTCCCACCTCCGCCGAGGCCCAGGCGGGTGACGATGTCATCCTGCGTTGCCTCACCACGAGCGGTCTGAACGCCGCCAGCGTCAAGCTGTTCTTCAAGGGCGGTGGCCGAGACAGCTTCCAGTCGCTGTCCATGACCTCGTCGCCCTCGGCGGACGGCTCGCGTGTCACCTGGACCGGGCAGATTCCCGGCAGCGCAACGGTGGGGCTGTCGCTGCCCTTCTTCTTCGAGGCGCGCGACGGCAACGGGACCCTGCTCGCCCAGGCGGGCGCTGAAGACAGCCCCAACCTGATGACCATCAACGGGGCCGACGGCGCGAGCGAGCCCGAGTTGACGGGCGATGTGGCGGCCGTGGACGACAACGATCCTCTGGCCCACGTCAGGGAGGCCCGCCGTCGCGAGCGCGATGGCTCGAAGGGCACGGTGTGGGTCTCGCTGGGCGTGGGCACCGGCGTGGGCTGGGCCAAGGGCGCCGAAACCGAGGCTTTCGGCAAGTCAGACCGCGTCGTCTCGGAGGCCGGTCTGGCCTGGGCCTCGCTCGGCCAACTCGTTCCCGAGGTCGGCTTCTTCCTCGACAACAACTGGGCCCTCTCCATTATGGGCCGCCTCCAATACGTTCCCCAGGGTCAAGACCTGCCCAACAGTGAGGACAACGACAAGGTGGCCTCCCAGGTCGCCTCGGGGGCTCTATCGGCGCTGCTCCGCCTCATGTACTACGGCGAGGACGATGGCAATTGGCGCTTCTACGGCGCGGCCGAGGTCGGCGGAGGCGAGGGCTTTCGCTTTCGCGTGAAGGTGCCAACGCCCATCGGCGATGTCAAAGACACCCAGCGAGGTGGTCCCCTGGTCGGGGGCCTGGCCGGGGGCGCGCTTTACAAGTTGGGCGGTCGTTGGCGTTGGGTCTTCGAGACCGGGTTCTTGGTCGGCTTCCCCGACACCTCCGCGATTTTGGATCTGAGTACCGGCATCCGTGCCGAATTCTAGGAGAGACTACGATGAATCGCCGCAGCTCGCTTCTTTTGGGGATGGCCATTCTGTTCGTCGGGGCTTGTCAGAATGCCGCCCTCGAGAGCGGTAAGGGTGGCCCGAACAACTCGGGCAGCGGCGGAAAGGGGGGCGGCAGCTCCCTGCTGGGCGGCGGATCGGGCGCGAGCGGCCCGATCAACAACGACGTGGCCGAACAGCCCATCCCGTGCCCCGACGACAGGTGCGAGGACTTCCCCGCGGATCCCATTTTCGACGGCGATACCCCCAAGAGCGCGGCGGCCTCCTTCAGCGGCGAGCCCACGGGGTCGGGCCCGTGCGTGATCGAGCCGGAGAACGGCACCCTGTTCCCCTTCAACTGGCTGCGCCCGCGGGTGAGCTGGCAGGGCAGCGGCGTTCATCAGATCACCATCAGCACGCCCAAAGAGGTCAACAAGCTGGTGGCTTACACCCAGTCCAGCTCGTGGGCCATGCCGGACGCCATGTGGAAAGGGATGACCAAGCACATCCGCGATGAGGACGTCACGGTCACCGTGCGTGACACCTCCGGCGGCGCGACCACGGTCACGTTCCGCATCGCCCCCGCGAGCGCCGCGGGCAGCATCGTGTACTGGGCCGCCCGACCCTCCAACGTGGGGAATCAGGATCTGTCGGCCTCGACCGACGAGGACTCCTACCTGGCCGGCTTCAAGGTTGGTGAGGAGGGCTGGGTGACGGCGCTCAAGATGTCCGAAGTCAAGCAGGACAGCCGCAAGCAATCATGGAGCGAGCTCCGCAAGCCCCAATGCATCGGGTGCCACGCAGCCACGCCGGATTCGCGTTTCGTGGGCTTCGTGGATCACTGGCCCTGGAACTCCGTCATCGCCAACGTGACCAAGGACGACGTGGGCGGGCAATTGCCCGACCTCAGCGACGGCGGCCTGCTGGCCCTCAACAAGCCGTGGGCCGGCATGCCGGCCTTCTCCAAGGCATTCTGGACGGACGGCAAGCGCCTCATGCTCACCACCTCGTCCCAGCAATCCGACAGTGAGCCCTGGGGGACGGACAACAAGAAGCCCGCCGAGCTCGTCTACTACAACCTGGATGCGCCCAACGCGACCTCGGCCAACGGGCAGACTTTCCCCAAGAAGGGCGAGCAGTACTTCGTCCTGGCCCGTAACGGCGATCCCCACAGCGGGACGGCTTTTCCGTCGTGGAGCCATGACGGGCGTACGATCGTTTATTGCGCCACCACCGGCGGCAATCAGGATGGACGCCTCGAAAAGGGCGCCACGGATCTCTACACGGTGCCCTTCAACGACGGCGCGGGCGGCGACGCCACTGCCCTCAACGGCGCTGCCGAGTCGAAGTGGGAGGAGTATTACCCGGCGCTCTCGCCCGACGATGCTCTGGTCGCCTTCGACCGTGTGCCCTCGGGCGAGAGGATGTATGCCAATCCCAATGCCGAGGTCTACTTGGTGTCGGCCAAGGGCGGCGAGCCCCACTACTTGCGCGCTAACACGCCCAACGGGTGCATTTCTGGCAAGACCAGCCCGGGCATCAACAATCACTTCCCCAAGTGGTCGCCCAAGTACACCGAGGTCGACGGCAAGAAGTACTACTGGGTGATCTTCTCCTCGAACCGCGCCGACATCCCGGCAGTGAAGAGCCCGTACAAGCAGGAGGACCAGGGGATGGTCCAGATCTCCCAACTCTACGTGGCTGGCGTGGTCGTGGAAGGCGACAAGATCACCAGCTACCCCGCCATCTACCTCTGGAACCAAGACACCAAGACCGTGAACACCACGCCGGTTTGGGAGTCCCTCGATATTCCGCAGGTCATTCTGTAATTCGCGCACGGAGCCGGCTTTTCGCCCTCAAGAAACGTCGCTGGCTGTCGAAGCCATTGTGCGCAGCAGATTTCGTCGCCACCTTCACCGCGCCGGTTCGCGGGATTCGTCCTAACGAAACGCCCGCGGCCGGCATCTGAAGCTCAGGCCAACCGACCGTCAGGTCGGAGCAGACGAGCGAGCAGAAGGAGGGGACAGATCTGCACTCTGTGCGGGAATGCTCGACGTCTTTTCCTGGTTTCCAGCAGGCGGTGCAGAGGCGCGCCGGTTGTACTCGGTTCGCCCTGGTGCCGTCGTGTGCGCTGCCTGCGCGCGGTGGTCAGACCACGCAGCCGTACGTCCACGAGGTTCCCATCCCGGGCTATCGGGGTGTTTGCAGCAGTAGAGTTGCGATGACGGAGCGACGTCACATATCTTCACCACTCTGTCGGGGAAGCTTCCTTGCGGGGACGCTGCTCTGCTGTGCGTGTGGGTCTGGGTTGGACGACGGCGCCGGGTCGCGCGAGGTGAGCAAAGTCTTGGGTTCGTCTGGCGGTGACATCGTGCTCAGCCAGGGGCGCTTCACCTTTTCTCCCGATTCGCTGGCGGGGGACACCACCGTCACGGTTCGTCGCATGCCTACCGGCCTGGCCGGGGGAGCCCTCGGGGCGGTCTTCGAAGTCGAGATGCCCTCGGGCGTGGGATTGGGCACGCAAGATCCCGAGGCGGCCATCGCGGTAACGAAGCATTCGGATCGCGATCATGTGCGGCTCGGCTTTCTGCCCGTGACCGATGCGGTCGAAGGGCCCCGCTACTGGATTCCCGTTCAGGAGTCCGAGTTCGATGCGGCCGAGATCGCGGTGCGCGGTCCGATGGCCGCCTTCCGCGAGAGGGGCAACGTGGTGCAGTTCGCGGCCGTGTACACCTGCGCCACCACGGACGAGTGCCCGCGCGGACGCGACTGCCAAGCGGGGGCTTGCCAATGACGGCCTGGGCAGTCCCCGCCAGCCCACCGATGGCCGCTTGCTCCTTTTTGTGCTGCCTGGAGGCTGGCGCCGCACTGATTCGAAGCGCTGTCTTTCATCCCGAGCTAGCTCTCGGCTATGCTGGCTTGGGCAGCGACTTGGCAAGCGATCGCGACAAGACTTCGACCACGAGCGCCAGTGAGCCTGCGTTGGCAGGGCTCTATGAGAAATTTGCGCCTGCTATCTTCGCTCACTGCCGCCGTTTCCTGCCCTCGCCGGCCGCGGCAAGGGACGCGACCCAGGAGGCCTTCGTGCGTGTCCTGGCGCGCGGTGTGAATCTGCCGCGTGAGGAAGAAGCGCTTCGCTACCTCTATCGAGTCTCCACGAACGTGTGCCTGAACATCTTGCGTGAGCAGAGTGTTCATTCGCGGGCCACACCTTCTCTGATGGCCATGAGCCGGCACACCGCTTCGGCGGAAAGCAGCCACGCGGATCGCGAGTTCGTGACGGCGGTGCTCGAGCGCTGCGGTGAGGGCGGCGCCCAGGTGGCGGTCATGCATTACCTGGACGGCATGTCCCAGGTGGAGATCGCCGAGGTCCTCGGCATCACGCGTCGCACGGTTTTCAATCGCTTGCGTAAGCTGGCGAGGATCGCAACCGAGATCCTGGGGGGGCGCTCGGTACAGAAAGGGGGCTCGGAGACGTCATGCGAGGAGAATCTGGACTAGCCTGTCCTTCTCGCCTGGAGATCATCCGTTGGGAGGCGGCCCCCACCGCTGCTCGACGCGCTGAAACCACGGCACATCTGGGGGACTGTGCGCGCTGCTCGGCCGTCGTGGCCGACATCTGCCAATCACGCGCTTTGCTATTGGGGACGGATCCTCAGGAAGCGGCGCGGCGCGCGGCGCAGAGCATTTGCGCCCGGCTGCAGCAGCGCCGTCGCCGCCGCCGGTGGCTGAATTTCCTTCTCCCCGCCATCTTGGTGCCGGCCGCCGCTGCTCTGCTCGTCGGCGTGGTGCCTCGTCGGGCTTCATCGCCTCAGATGGCATCCGTGTCTCTGTCTGGCGGCGTCATGGTGAAGGGCAGTTTCATCGTCGAGGCCTACTGCAAACGGGGCGAGGAGGTGTTCTCCGTGGCCGATGGGGCGGACTTCCTTGAGGGCGATCGGTTGCGCTTCGCGTACACTAAGGACAAGCCGGGCACGGTCCTCATCTTCGGGGTGGACGACGACGGGACGGTTTTTCCCTATTATGAAGACGCTCGGCTCCAGGCCATAGAAGCTCAGGCAGGCGCCAAGGTCATGCTTCCTGGATCAATCGAACTGGACAGCCATCAGGGTTGGGAGCGCATCTTCGCGCTCTGGTTCCCCACTGCCCTCGACGAAGAGGTGGTGCGTGGGGCTGTCGTGGCCGGTCTGCGCACTGCCGAGGGTGACATTCGGCGCCTGCGGACTCTTGACTTGGAGGGGGTTGAGCAGGTTTCGTTCCTCTTGCGGAGGCCATAGAACTTGCGCAAGTCGGTCTGGGCACTGGTGCTCGCATTTGCCGCCCTCGGGTGGCAGGGGCAGGCGCGGGCTCAGGTTCAGCAGGTCCGCGTGGCTTTGGTGGTCGGGAACAACGAGGGGAACGAGTCGGGTCGAACCCTGCGCTACGCCGAGGCCGAGGTGCAGCGGTTGGCCTCCCTCCTGCGCAGCACGGGTGAGTTCGACAAGGTCGAGGTTCTGCGGGGCGCCGGTCGGCGGGCCGTCGAAGAGGCCCTGACGAGTGCACGCCAGCGGTTGGATGCGGCCAAGAGCGCTGGCCACCGCACGATGTTTCTCTTCTACTACTCGGGCCATGGCGACAACGAGGCCCTCGAGCTGGGCGCGGCCCGCCTGCCACTGCGGGATCTGCGTTCGTATCTGGAGCAACTGACCGCGGCGGATGTGCGCGTGGCCTTCGTGGACGCCTGTCAGTCGGGTGCCCTCACCGGCGTGAAGGGCGGCCGCCGGGCGCCTTCCTTCGACGTGCGCCTAGCCGATCCGGGATCGGTCAAGGGCATGGCCATCGTGACCTCGTCCACGGCCAACGAGTACTCGCAGGAATCGGACGATCTGAAGGGCTCCTATTTCAGTCAGGCCATCATGGCCGGTCTGCGTGGGGCGGCGGACACCTCGCGCGATGGGCAAATCTCGCTCTCCGAACTGTACCAATTCGCCTTCAAGCAGACCCTGGCCAACACCGCGGCCAGCCTGGTGGGCGGACAGCACCCGACCTACGACTACCGCATGGCCGGGGCGGGCGACGTCATCCTGACGCGCACCCACACCAAGGACGCACGTCTGGCTTTCGCGCGTGAGGCGGGCGCCACGTTCACCGTGTTCAACAGCTCGCTCGGCGAGGTGGTGGCCGAGCTGCCCTCCAGCGCCAGCGAGGACTACTACTTGTCTTTGCCGGCTGGCGAGTACCGCGTGGTTCGTCGCACCCTGGGCAGCGTGGCGGAGCGAACCCTGGCCCTGGCAGCCGGCAGCTCGACGACGGTGAGCCGGGCGGGCATGACAGAGGTCATTCAGGGCGCCGACAATCGCCGGCGCAAGGGTGGTTGGTACCCCGTCAACACCATCGGCGCGCACGCGGGTGTCACGACCAATGCCCTGCCCACCGGCACGACGGCCTACGGGACCGCCGCGCTGTCCTTCGCGCGTGACCTCTACTGGATCGTGCTGCGTGTGCGCGGGCAGATTGCCAGCTTCGATTCCCAGCAGGAAGGCTATCGCTCCTCGTTCCTGCGCACGGGCGGCGACCTGGACGCTCTTGTGCCTTTGTTCGTTGGCACGCGCCTCGCGGTTCACCTGGGCCCCTACGTGGGCGTGCCGTTCGTGCGCCAGCGTGACTTCCGGGGCGAGTCGATGAACTCCATCGGTTTTGCCTACGGTGGCATCGGGACGTTGGGCATGCGCCTCTACGGCAATACGGGCGTGCAGTTGGGCATCGAAGGCGGTGCGGAGGTCTTTCGTCTGAACGGCAAGGTTGCCAACCGTCCCACCGCCCAAGCCCTGCTCGGCGCTCTGATGTCCTTTTAGGCGCCTGGCTCAGCCCGAGAAGAAGCTGTTCGAGAGGAGGCGGCCCACCCCGAGCAGCGCCGCGGCGAGGCCCGCCGCCGCCATGAGCGCTCCGGCCAAGTCGAGGGGGCGCCGGCGTTCGCTGGCCAGTGTCATGCCGTAAACGAGGGCTGCCAGACCGACGAGAACCAGGAGCAGCGCCAGGAGCATGTGTCAGAGATCTTGATGTAAAGTGCGCCGATGGCAAAGCCCGAAGCATTCGCGATGATCCTCGCAGGCGGCGGGGGCACGCGCCTATGGCCAGCCAGCCGCCGCGGCCGCCCCAAGCAGTTGCTCGCCCTGGGCGGCAACGAGTCTTTGCTCAGTGCGACGTTTCGCCGAGCCAGTGCGGTGGTGGGAATCGAGCGCACGCTCATCGTGACCGCGGCGGACCAGGCTCAGGCCATCCGCCAGGCTCTGCCAGCCCTGCCCGCGGCCAATCTGGTCGTGGAGCCGGCCCCTCGCAACACCGCCCCTGCCGTGGGCTTGGGCGCGGTCGAGGTCGCCCGCCGGGGCGGCCGCGATGCGGTGGTGGCCGTCATGCCCTCGGACGCCTTCATCGGCGACGAGGCGGGCTTCGGCCAGGTCCTGCGCACCGCCTTGGACAGCGCCAGCCAGGCCATCGTCACCGTGGGCATCACCCCCAGCCGCCCCGAAACAGGCTACGGCTACCTGCAGAGGGGAGCCCGTGTGACCGAGCAAGTCTTCGAGGTGGCGCGCTTCGTGGAGAAGCCGGACCTCCACACCGCGTGCGGCTATCTCGCGTCGGGTGAGTATCTGTGGAACTCGGGCATGTTTTTCTTTTCCGCAGGCCGCTTGCTGGATGAGGTGCGCCGCCACCTGCCCGAGACCGCCGCGTTGCTCGACGAGCTGCTGACCTCATCCGACCCGCAATCGCTCTGTCAGGCCCGTTACCCGCGCCTGCCGTCCGTGTCCATCGACTACGGCATCATGGAGAAGGCGGCGGGCATCCAAGTGGTTCCGGGCGATTTCGGTTGGAGCGACGTGGGGAGTTGGGCCGCGCTGGCCGACATTCGCGAGAGTGACGAGGCGGGCAACGTGGTGGCCGGCGACGCGGTGGTCAAGTCGAGCCAAGGCAGCGTGATCCTGGCCGAGGAGGGCGCCCCGTTGGTGGGCGTCGTGGGGGTGAACGATCTGGTGGTGGTGGCCACGCGCGACGCTGTCCTGGTGGTTCCCAAGTCGCGCGCCCAGGACGTGCGCGCGGTGGTCGACGAACTTTCATCCAAGGGCCGTCGAGAGCTGCTCTAGGCAGCCCCGCAGGTCGAACCGGGCTGGCGCGAGCCGCCCCAACCGCACTCCATTGAAATCATCTGCATGAATCCAAGAGTCTTTCGCGAATACGACATCCGCGGCGTGGCCGAGCGAGATTTCCCTGATGCCTTCGTGGCCGAGTTGGGCGATGCCATCGGCGAGCATCTCTACGAGGCCGGAGCGCGCCATATCACTCTGGCCCGCGATTGCCGCCTGTCCTCGCCGCGCATCCACGCCACCATCAAGGCGCGCCTCGTGGCGGCCGGTCTAAGCGTGGACGACGTGGGCGTGCTGCACACGCCCGGGCTCTACTTCTCCGTGTTCCATCTCAAGGCGGACGGCGGCGTGATGATCACGGCCAGCCACAATCCCGAGGAGGACAACGGTTTCAAGATCATGCGCGGGCCGAGCACCATCTTTGGCGCCGAGATCCAGGCCCTGCGCCAGCGCATCGAGCGGCGACGCGCCGTGGGTGCGCCGGCCGCGCGCCAACCGGGCCGCGCGCGTGAGGTGGACGTGCGCTCGCCGTACATCGACAAGCTGGCCAAGGAGGCGCGGCTGGGACCGCGCCGGTTCAAGCTGGTCGTCGACGGCGGAAACGGGACTGGCGGTCCGGCCTGCGTGCCCGTGCTGCGCAAGATGGGCTTCGAGATCGAGGAGTTGTACTGCGAGCCCGACGGTCGCTTTCCGAACCACCACCCCGACCCGACCGTTCCCGCCAACCTCGTCGATCTCATCCGCCGCGTGCAGGCCAGCGGTGCCGAGGCGGGCATCGCCCTGGATGGCGACGCCGACCGGATCGGCGTGGTGGATCCGCAAGGGCGCATCGTGTGGGGCGATCAGTTGATGATGCTCTTCGCGCGCGACATCCTGCGCGGGCAGCCGGGCGCCACCTTTGTCAGCGAGGTGAAGTGCAGCCAGGCCATGTACGACGACATCGCTCGCCACGGCGGACGCGCCATCATGTGGAAGGTGGGCCACTCGCTCATCAAGACCAAGATGCGCGAGGAGAAGGCCGTGTTGGCTGGCGAGATGTCGGGTCACATGTTTTTCGCCGACCGCTACTTCGGCTACGACGATGCGGTGTATGCCGCGACTCGATTGGTCGAATTGCTCAGCCGCAGCGAGCGGTCTCTGGCCGCCATCGTCGACGAGTTGCCGGTGGTGCACAACACGCCGGAGATTCGCCTGGCGTGTCCGGACGACATCAAGTTCGACGTCGTCCGTCGCGCGCTCGAGCACTACCGGCGCCTGTACTCCGTCGTCGACGTGGACGGCGCTCGCGTCTCGTTCCCCGGCGGTTGGGGACTCGTGCGCGCCTCCAACACGGGACCCGTGCTGGTGCTGCGTTGTGAAGCGGATTCGCCCGAGCGCTTGGCTGGTATCCGAACCGATTTGGAATCGTTTCTCGCCGCGGTCACTGCTGAACTGCAGAAAGCGTCCTAGTCGAGTCCCGCCATCGGATTACGGGTTCCCTGGATCGTCGTAGCGTCTATACTCGCCCTCCACTCCTTCGTTTCCCCCTTCGCCCCTGGAGGCGCATTTCTCATGGAAACCAGGTATTCGGCAGGACGGGCTCTTCGATTGTCGTTGTTGTTGGCCGCGGGCGCTCTGGCCGGAGGGATGGGTATGCAAACCGCAACCGCTGCGGTGGGCGGCTGTTCGTCGCGTACCTCGCTCCGGCCGGCGCCAGCGCACGCGGCCGTCCGGCTGGCCCGCCGGGCGAGACCGAAGGCGCCGGCGCCGCTGCCCGCCGTGCCACCCAGCCC
>JAEXQJ010000102.1 GCA_023438785.1 Pseudomonadota bacterium | reverse complement strand
AGCCCGCAGTGCCCGCGCTGCCGCCGGAGCCCGCGCTGCCGCCGGAGCCCGCGCTGCCGCTGGCGCCCGCGTTGCCGGAACCGGCCGCTCCCGCGCCTCCACGATCGTCGATTCCCTCGCCGTCACTCACGCAACCCAGGGTGAAGACGAGGGCGAACAGGCCGCTCCAGAGGCAGAGCCGGGGCCGGTGTTGGGATCGCGACTGCATCGAAACTCCTTGCAGAGGGATTGGGCCATCTTCACGCAGCCGCTGCTGGCAAGGCCACCAAATTCGGTGCCGCCGTTCTCCCGTGTGTCGCACCGCCCGACGCCCGGCCTCGACGTAGGCGGGGGCCGAGGGGGGGGAGGTCATCTTGTGATGGTTGCTGTTGTCGGCAGGGAACTCCCCGCAGGGATGGCCGCCTGTTCTGCCTCTTCAGAAGCCCTCTCGGTGATCCACAACCTACGTGAGAGTGTTTGGTTTAGAGGCCGCTGCCTCGGCGCTCCTCGACCGGCTTGGGCATGGAGGGGCTCAGGTTGAAGGCGGTGTTCACGATGGCGACGTGACTGAAGGCCTGCGGGAAGTTGCCCAACTGCCGGCGTTCGTTCGGGTCGTATTCTTCCGAGAGCAGGCCCACGTCGTTGCGCAGGTCCAGCAGACTCTCGTAAATCCGCCGTGCCTCATCGTGCCGGCCCATGAGCTGGTAGCAGTCGACGAGCCAGAAGGTGCAAGCGATGAAGGCGCCCTCACCGCGGGGCAGGCCATCTATTGTGCTCTGGGCCTCGGGCGAGTAGCGCAGCACGAGGCCGTCGCGCAGCAACTCGCGCTCGATGGCCGCGATGGTGGCGCGCACGCGCTCGTCGCCGATGGGCAGGAACCCGACCTGTGGAATGAGCAGCAGGGCCGCATCCAGAAAATCCGAGCCGTAGGATTGCGTGAAGGCGCGGCGCTGGGCGTTCCAGGCCCGCCGGCAGGTCTCGGCGTGTATCGTGTCGCGAATGGCGCGCCAGCGATCCACCGGGCCCTGCGTGCGGCTGCTCTCCACGTCGCGAATGGCGCGATCGAAGGCCACCCAGGTCATGATTTTCGAATGGGTGAATTGCTCGGGCTGGCCGCGCACCTCCCACAGGCCTTCGTCGGGCAAGTCCCAGTGGCTCTCCAGGAACTCCATCAGCGCGAGTTGCAGGGCCCAGGCCGGGGGCTCCGCACCAATGCCGTGACAGCGGGCCAAGTGCAGCGCGTCCATGACCTCGCCGTACACATCAAGCTGGAGCTGGGTGATGGCCGCGTTGCCCACGCGCACGGGCCGGGAGCCCTCGTAGCCCGGCAACCAGGCCGCCTCCCATTCGGTGAGGCGCCGTTCGCCCGCCACGCCGTACATGATTTGCAGCCGCGAGGGATCGCCGGCCACCGAGCGGAGCAGCCAGTCGCGCCAGGCACAGGCCTCGGTGCGGTAGCCGGCCAGCATCAGCGCATACAGGGTGAAGGTGGCGTCGCGCAGCCAGCAGTAGCGGTAGTCCCAGTTGCGCACGCCACGCATACGCTCAGGTAACGAGGTGGTGGCGGCGGCCACGATCCCGCCGGTGGGTGCGTAGGTCAGGGCCTTGAGCGCGCACAGCGAAGAGATCACCGCCTCGCGCCAGGGGCCCACGTAGGTGCAGACGTCGGCCCACTTTCGCCACCAGTACTCCGTGCCGGCCAAGCTGGCGTTGCCGTCCAACGCATCGGGCGGCAACTCGTGCGAGGGATGCCAGGTGAGGACATAGCTGAGCTGCTGGCCTTTGTGGATCGTGAAGTCGGACACGGTGGTCATGCCCGCGCCGTGGGTGGGCGTGCCCGAGGAGAGCACCAGGGCGTCCGGCCCCGCGATGGCGATGAGGCGTCCATCGCCGTGGCGGCGCACCCAGGGAACGGTCGACCCGTAGTCGAAACGGATGACCAACTCCATGTGCATGGGCACCTCGCCCTCCAGGCCCTCCACCACGCGAACCACGTCGGGGTCGCGGGTGCGCGGCGGCATGCAGTCGCTGACCCGCACGCAGCCCGAGGGCGTGCGAAAGATCGTGTCGAGCACCAGGGTGCCGGGGCGGTAGCTGCGGCTCATGTGCGTGATCGGGCCGACGGGGGCCAGCAGCCAGCGTCCGTGTCGCGGCTCACCCAGCAAGGCCGCGAAGCAGGCGCCCGAATCGAAGCGCGGCAGGCAGAGCCAATCGATCGAGCCATTGCTCCCAACCAGCGCCGCCGATTGGGTGTCGCCGATCATGGCGTAATCCTCGATGCGCAGACGCCGTTCGCCTTCCACCACCCCTCCGCTTCAGTCTGCAGTTGAGGCTGCCAACTGGCAACCCGGGGGGCCGCGAACGGTCTGCGCCGCGGGCGCCTACCCGGCGCTTCGCGCGCAAGCTTCTCGCTCGGGTGTGATCTGTGATACGCATGGAGCCGGACCGACGTGGGCGTGGAGCTGTGTCTTCTGCCATGTGGGGCGCCGGGGACATGAAACAGTGGCGACAGGACAAGATGGTGCTGGGACCGAGGACGCGGGAGAAGCGCGCTTGGCGTGTGAGCGGTGAGAGGTTTGTGGTCACACCAGCCCCAGGGCCCCGCGTCGATTTCTGCCGCGCCCTCCTCGAACAGATCGACGACTCGGTGATGGTCGGCCACGTCGAGCGCGACCGGGACGGTGAGGTGCAAGACTTCGTCTACGTGGATGTGAACGCGGCCGCCTTGCGTAGTCTGGGGCTGCGGCGCGACTGGGTGGTGGGGCGCATGCACAGCCAGGTCTTCCCTCTCGCGGATGCGCGCTGGGGCGACAAGATGGCGGAGGTGGCGGAGACAGGCAAGCCGCAGGTGTTGCGTGGCTGGTATCCAATGGCGACGGGGTGGCGTTTTTACGAGTACCGCTGCTACCGCGTGGCCGCCGACCACGTGGCCATCGTGGCCGTCGATGAGACTGAGGCCGAGCAGAGCCGGCAGCGGATCCTGCACAGCGAGCAGCGCCTGCGCCTGGCCCTGGATGGAGCGCGGCAGGGCATTTGGGACCACGACGTGGAACCCGGGCTGCTCGCCTTCGATTCGCGCAGTAAGGAGATTCTGGGTTGGCCACCCGACGCGACGGTGACCGAGGACGGGTTCATGCAAGCCATTCATCCGGACGACCGGCCGTCGTGGCGCGAGGCGTACGGCGCGGCCATGGTCGAGCGGGGCGCCCTGGAGCACGAGCTGCGCGTCGTCCGCGCCGACGGGGTGGAGCGCTGGATCGTGATGCGGGGCCGCGCGCAGCTAGACGCGTGCGGGAACGTGGACCGCATGTCGGGCACCATGGTCGACGTGACCGAGTGTCGGCGCAGCCAGGAGGAGCTGCGCGCCTACGCGGATCGGCTGCGCTCCGTGGTGGAAGTGGCCCAACGCACGGAAATGCAGCTGCGGAACAGCGAGCGCATGTTTCGTTCGCTGGCCCAGAACATCCCGTCAATTCTGATGCGTTTCGACTCCTGCCAGCGCATTGTGTACCTCAGCCCAAGCGGGGAGCGGCTGGTCGGCCAGCCATGGGCGCGGGTCATGGGCAAGACGGCGCGCCAGTTGGGCATGCCCGAGGCCCTGTGTGACACTTTTGAGCCCATCTTGAGCGAGGTGTTTCGGTCGGGCCGGCCGAATTCATTGTCCTTCGAGCGGTCGACCGACCTGGGGCTGCGGACCTTCGATTTGCGTCTCAGCCTCGAACCCTGTGAGGGCGTTGAGTCGCAGACCGTGCTCGGCATCGCGACCGACATCACGGACATGAAACGGGCCCAGGCCGATCTGGCGGCGGCCAACGTCTCTTTGGCCGAGGCCGACCGTCGCAAGAACGAGTTCCTGGCCATCCTCTCGCACGAGTTGCGTAACCCGTTGGCGCCCATCAAGAACAGCCTGTTCGTGCTGGGGCGGGCGCCCGCGGGCGGCGAGCAGGCCCGGCGTGCGTTGCGAATCATCGAGCGACAGACCGAGCAGCTCTCCAGGCTGGTCGACGATCTCCTGGACGTCACGCGGATCGCGCGCAACAAGATCGAGCTTCAGCGGGAGCTGCTGGAGCTCAACGAGTTGGTCCGCCGCGCGGCCGAGGATTACGGTTGGCTTTTCGAGCGCGCCGCCGTTCGGCTCAATGTGACGCTGGCCCCCGAGCCGCTCTACGTGAATGCAGATGGCACGCGCCTGGCCCAGGTCGTGGGCAACCTGCTGCAGAATGCCGCCAAGTTCGGCGCGCGCGATACCCAGGCCTCGCTCTCGGTGGCGCGAGACGGGCAGCAGGCGGTGGTTCGGGTCATCGACGAAGGGATTGGCATGGCCCCGGCGACAATCGAGTGCCTGTTCCAACCCTTCATGCAGGCCGAGGCGAGCTTGGATCGCAGTCGCGGCGGGCTTGGCCTGGGGCTGGCTCTGGTGCGCGGTCTGGTCGAACTGCACGGCGGCGAGGTGCAGGCCTTCAGCGCGGGGGTGGGCAGAGGGACCGAGATGGTGGTCCGCCTGCCGCTTGGTGAGGGCCACGCGGTCACCCCTCCCGGCATGCCTGCCGCGACGGTACCGCGCCGGCGGGTGCTGGTTATCGAAGACAACCGCGATGCGGCCGAGAGTCTGCGCGAGGCCCTGCAATTCGGCGGACACGAAGTGAGCCTGGCTCACAGCGGACCGGAGGGCATCGCCTCGGTTCGCGAGCTGCGCCCTGACGTCGTGCTCTGTGACATCGGCCTGCCGGGTATGGATGGCTACGAGGTGGCGCGGGCCATTCGCGCTGATCAGGCCCTACGGGGCGTGCGTCTCGTGGCGCTCACCGGGTATGCCTTGGCCGAGGACGTGCGTCGAGCCGAAGCTGCGGGGTTCGAGTGGCATATCCCCAAGCCACCCAGCCTGGAACGGCTAGACGAAGTCCTGAGCGCCGCGGCCACCCTCGGGTGAGGGCGAGGACCTCCGCGGCGGCATCCGACTGTGCCGCCATGGCACGCCTCAAAACGGGGCTGCTATCTTTGCCCGAGTGGCGGAGCGAGAGGTGCGGGGGCAGCGGGCGCCGGTCCGCTGATCCCTCCCGAGAACGCCTCGGGCAACTTCGTGAAAGTCGTGCCGGTGCGTATTCAGTGGACCTACCGTCCGACCTGCCCTTGCGCGCGGGATTGTCGGTCACGGCCACGGTGTTCGTCGGACGCTGAACCCGCTGCGCCCTGGAAGTGCGCGGAACCGGCTCTCACACTTGCGGAGGGACATGGGCGCGGCGCTGAGGCTTGAATCTCGCAGAGGGCGCGGATGACGGCGTCACGCGCCTTGACCTTCCTCCTCGGCCTGTGGCTCTTCCTGTCCAGCTTTCTGTGGCCGCACGGCGCTGCCCAGCTCACCAACGCGCTCATCACGGGCGTGATTATCATGGTCCTTTCGCTGCTGGTGTTGGCCGGCTTTACCCGCATGCGCTACGCCAACGCAATTGTGGCGGTGTGGTTGTTCTTCGCCACACTGATGCTGCCTGATTTGCGCCTGGGCCTGATGTGGAACAACTGCCTGGTGGCGATGGCGGTCTTCGTGATCTCCATGGTACCCGCCGAACTGGAGCACCCGGGTCGGCGCTACCGTAACCGTTACCAAAGAGGGGGATGACATGACGTGCGCGTTATCGCGGCTATGGTTGGCCGCGGGATTGATGACCGTATGGGTGGCCCTGCCCGCCGAGGCCAAGAGCAGCAACTCGGGATCGTCCAGCGCGCAGGCATCTCTCGCCACCGTCGAGAGGCAGGTGAGCAAACGCATACGCGCGGATCAGCAGTTGGCCCAACAGGACATCAACGTGTCCGTGGATAGGGCGGGGGAGGCCACGCTCACGGGGACGGTGACCAGCCAGTTCGCCAAGGACCGGGCGGGCGAAATCGCTGGCCGTGTCGAGGGCGTGACCCAGGTCGACAATCGACTTGAGATTCGCGGTGACGGCAATGCCAGCGGGGATCACGGGCAGCCGGACGGAGGTGCCGTGCAGAGCGAGATTGAACGAGGCACGCAAGGCGCGAAGGAGACGATGGCCGATTCGTGGATCACGACGAGGGTGAAATCGGCCCTGGTCACCGCCGCGCCCGAGGCCAGCCATGTGGGGGTGGAAACCCACCACGGCGTGGTCACGCTGTCAGGCACAGTAGCGTCGGAAGCCATCCACCAGCGCACCGTGGGCATCGCCCGTAACGCGGATGGGGTGCGCAAGGTGGTGGACAAGTTGAAGGTGGCCGCCCCCGAGGCGCAACCGACGCCCTAGAGCGCCGAACGGTTTGAAGACCGAGCGAGAACGCGGAGATGCGAGCAGCCCGAGGCGCGAGG
>JAEXQJ010000079.1 GCA_023438785.1 Pseudomonadota bacterium | reverse complement strand
CGCCCGCCAGCCGTCGCCGCAGCGAGCGGTGCGCCTCCCCCCCGTGCCGCGCTGGACCTCTGGCCCCCCCTGGGCCGTGCCGCCCCATGGGCCGCCCCTGGACCTCTGGCACCCCGGTGCCACCCCCTAAACCTCTGGCACTCCCGTGCTGCCCCTGCGGCCTCGGGTGCGGCATCTTCCTGCGTGGCCCGCGCACGCGCCGAGGGCTATCTGAACACCTCGGTCCCAATCATGTCCGTCTGCAAGAGGCGTCCTTGGCTTCGAGAGAGCACTCGCGCGTTTGCGTTTCATTCCCGACGAAAGGGCTTCGAGTGAGGATCTCGGAAGGGCGGCCATCGGTGACGAAGGCCAGGGACCTGTTCACAAACCTGTCGTGGCGACCTGGGCCCCTGGCGCTCAGCCCTCAGCCGACTCCAGCTATCACTTGTGGTGCGCAGCCAGGCGCTTCCAATACGGATCGAACTCATCCAATCCGGGGACGTGGAGGCGCAGGTAGTAGCGGTCGTCCGCTCCGCGCACCACGTTGTCGACCCAGTTGCCGCGTAGGGTTCCCTTGGCCCCGGCGTAGGCCATGAAGGCGTAGATCGTGCAGCCCCAACTGATTGCAGTCTCGGGCGTATAGCGGGCCCGATTCGGATCTGCGTCTCCCCATACCGGCTCGGGAAGAAAGCGCCCGAGTCCGGCCGCGGTGACCGACTGCTTGAACTGAGCGCAGGCCTGCTTGCTGGGGAAGGTGAAGAAGTAGTATCCGTCGCTCCAGACGTGCGGCTTACTGTAGGCGTGATACATGGGTTGCTTGTAGAGGATCGGACGCTCACCGTCAATCCGCCGCAGCGAAGGCTAGATGGGTGCGGCAAGCGGCTCGTGCCAGGCGCTTCGCGAAGGGCAGGCCTTCGATGCTCTGGCGTAGCAGGTGCTGTTGGCGGTGAACGTCGATTCCGTGTCAGCGGGCCAACGCCGACATCACCAAGACGTATTTGGCCTGGTAGCCGGTGCTGGGTTCCGTGATGGACCAGGAGCCGACGGGCCAGCCGCCGTTGTACTCCAGGTACGCCTTCTGTACCGGTTGCTCCATGGGCGGCGACCAGTCCTGGCTGCACAGGGCGAAGTCGCTGGAGCCGTAGCACTTGTAGGCGGGATCGCCCTGGGGTGCCGTGCAACAGGCGTCGGGGCCGAAGGTCGAGTTCGGTCCGCCTGTGAGGTATCCGGGCGCCGGGCCGGGTGTCGAGCTGGTGGTTTCGTCCCACTTGGGCGATTTGTCGGCGAACCACAAGTGGGCGACGGTTTTGGCGGAACGCTCCGCCCCAGCCCGCTGCATGTTGGTCAGATACACGAGGCCCAGCGGATTCACGCCGTGCAGGTAGTGCACGTAGTCCTCGGCGGCCGCGGCGGCATCCTCCGCGTCCGACCCCGATCCGAGCTTGGCAAGAAGCTGGAGGAGGCGCGCCTGCGCCATCTTGATCTGGTTGCTGCTCCACGTGTAGTCCTTCAGGTACGCGCGGTAGGGATCCTTGCTGCTGGTGACCGCGGGTAGCTGGTTGGCGTTGTTCGTGATGTTCGTGGTCACCTGGCCGACGATGGCGGAGGAGACGCTGGCGGAAACGCCGCTGAGCTGCGAGAAATACACCACCGCGTTGGTGGGCTCCATTTCCCATTCAGTGGGACTGTACGGACCGAAGACCTTGCTCCAATTCGCCTCCGCGAAGTCCTTGTACGACGCTTCGCCCGTCGCCTCGTACAGGTGGACGGCCGCCTGGAACTTCGAGAGCAGTCGGCCCGAATCGTCCACTTCCTGATTTCCCGCACCAAGGCCGCTGGAGCCGGCCTGCTTGCTGTTGTCGTTGTTGTGATAGATCACGTTCGGGTTGGCATCCGCCCACGTCCATGCCTTCACGGCCCGCGCCTTCAGGTCGGCGGCGAACGTCTTCAGGCTCGCCTCGGGTCGCGCGCCGTAGATCTTGCTCGCGTAGGCGAACACGGCCGCGCCCATCAGGGTGGCGTTGGTGGTCGCGGGTCCGTAGTAACTGGCGCCGGTGGCGGCCGACGGCGGACTGGCCCCATCCGAACCCAGGATGCACAGGAGGGAGCCGTCGGAGCTCTGCATGCGCACGATCCAGTCGATGGCGTACTTCACCTCGTCGAGGAGATCGGGGATGCCGTTGCCAGACTCGGGGATGCCGTAGTCGTCGCCAAAGGCCGACGGGTTCTCATCATAGGCATGAAGGAGCGTGACGGAAGTGCCGGAAGCCCACGCGGTGTACCGGTTCGAATCGCCGGCGTCGAACCAACCGCCCCGGAGGTCACGCACCAGGCTCGAATCCGTCTTGGCCGTCCACGCGTGGGCCTCGGAATCCTGTCCCTTGCCCAGAAGGCAGGCCTTGTCGGCCCAGTCCGCACCGGCAGCGGCCGCCGTCTTCTCGAACCCGGCGCGCTGATAGAAGTACATGCGCACGGCGTGCTTCAGCACGCTACGATACACGTCGTCGTCGATCTCGAACTCGACCGAGCGGACCTTCTTCTCGCTGTCGACGACGGTGTAAATGCCCGGCGTCGTGACGTCGGAAAAATCAAACCACCACACCTTGTCACCGGACGACGCGTCCGTCGCCCCGCCGTTCCACGCGACGGGCTCGCCCTCTTTGACGACCTTGCCCGACGCCTTGTCCACGAGCTGGTATTTCTGGCCCGGCGTGAACGTCGCCGTGCTGTCGTAACCGGTCTGCGGGGAACGGATGACGGCGACCTTCCGGCTGCCGACCCGATAGCCGAACTGATCCACGACGATCCACGGGATCGGCCCGTTCGGTCCGGTTTCCAGGCCTTGGCTCCACGTGGTGTCGGTGCTGGCTTTGTCCTCGGTCGGATTCGGTGTGGCGCCCACCCCGCCGGAACCGGCAGAGCCGCCCGTCGCGGTGTTTCCGCCCGACGTGCCGGACGATGAGGAAGTCTGGACGCACGCGAGGACGTGCGCGGACGCGACGAACACGGCACAGGCGAAAAGGCGACGATCTTTCATGGTGTTGCTCTCTATAGAGGAACCGAGGCTCTGGTCATTGGGCAGCTCGACGGTCTCAACTCGAAGGTGGCGGCTATTCTATGCCTGCGATTGTGAGGCCCCACTAGGGCGAACCAACGCCGGAGTGCACCACGCCACCTTGCACGGGCGCACGCCCTCACCCTGGCGCATACCGAACGGTCGCGCTCCGCGGTCGCAACCGTCCGCAGCCCGTGTTCAGAAGCACAGAGCCAGGGGCGCTACCACACGATGACCGGCTTCTCCTTGTCGACGATGGTGAAGCAGTCGGAGTTGGGTTGAACCCAGCGGATCATGTTGTACCAGAACTGGGACGTCTGGTACCGATCCTGGGGCGAGTAGCCTTGGCATGAGGCATCGGCATTCTGGGCGGTCTGATCGGCCCACTGGTTCGTGTAGGTGATCCACTCGTCGGCGTACACGAGCACTCGCCCCTTCCCGACGATCTTTCCGACGAGCCAATTGTTGACCGTCGAAGAGGTCGTCGTCATGGCCGCGACCTGAGCATCCGCAGGTGCCGTAATAGGATGCCCACCGTCAATTCCGATCATGGTCACGCCGAGACCTATGTTGGCGACGACGGGATCGTCCCGGTTCCATTCGTTGATCTGATACGGGTTGCCGCACCGGTAGCACATCTTGTTGTGCTGGTCGTCCTCCAGGATGCACGCGGGGGAGATGTTCTCTTGACGGTAGGCGATTCCGGAGAACGCCAGGAGAGCGTTCTTGGCGTCTATCTCTCCGCTGTCGGATGAGTAGCCACTCAGAGAAATGACCCCTCCGCCCTTGTTCTCGATCCAGTCTTGAAAGGCTGCGATTTCCGAGGCGCTGAACGTCCACCACGGCCCGTTGGCGGAGGTGTCTCCCAGGCTCGCCAGGATGATGACGTTGTACTCGGCCAAAAAGTCCGACGTGAATTCTGGTTTATCCAGGTAGTTGACGACCTTGGCCGTGCCTGCGCTGTTCGAGTTGAGCCAATTCTGAAACGCCGTGTCGCTGCTATCACCCCAGACGCCCGGCTTTCCTACGACTGCAACGTTCAGCGTTGGGCAGACACAGGCCCCGCCGTCGGTGCAGGGAACCCCACCGTCCCCGGAAGCGCCACCGGTGGACGGCTCTGGCGTGACCCAGCCGCCGGTACTCGCATCGGGCAGCAGCGAGCCACCCGATCCACCCACAGGTTTTTGCTGGGTGCCTGATCCGGCAGCACCGCCGGAGCCGCCTCCGACAAGGGTGCTGCTGCCGCACATGGAGACAACAAGGGCAAGAAGGACGATGACGGCGAACCTGCCAACAGCGCCGGGCACTTTCATGTTTTTGAACCTGAGCATCACGAGGACCTCCTGATTGCGTTCCGCAGCTACTTGGCCGCCGGCTGAGGCCAGTAGACCGTGTAGCGCTGGTGATGAACCTCGTAGAGCGGCCGGAGGGTGATCCCCGTCGCCGCACCCGCGTTCTTCACCTTATAGGTTAACGGAGAGGCAGTCACTGGCTCCAACCAGTCGGCTGGATTGTTGGAACTGTTGGCGATGGTCGGAACAGTGGCTGGCGTGGCGTTGAGGTGCGCATCCTTGTCTGCAAAATCGTTGGGCATATTGGCGCTGCCCAGTTCGCCAGCCAGCAACACCGGTCCGATGAAGACCGCGACCA
>JAEXQJ010000027.1 GCA_023438785.1 Pseudomonadota bacterium | reverse complement strand
GAGAACGAGCGGTGGGGCTACACGCGGATCAGGGGTGCTTTGCAGAATCTCGGCCACGTGATTGGCCGGAATACGATCCGGCGCATTCTGCAGGAGGCCGGCATCGATCCGGCGCCCGCTCGCGGGAGGCGAATGTCGTGGGCGACATTCATCAAGGCGCATCTGGGCGTGAGCGCCGGGATGGATTTCTTCTCGGTGGAGGTGCTTACCCTCCAGGGGCTGGTCCGCTACCACGTCCTTTTCGTGATCGACATCGCGAGCCGGACGGTGGAGATCGCCGGGATCGGCCGCGATCCAGGCGGGCCTTGGATGGCGCAGATGGCACGTAATCTGGTCGATGCCGACGACGGGTTTCTGCGAGGAAAGCGATACGTCCTGATTGATCGCGATCCGCTATACACAGCGACGTTTCGCGAAATCTTGAAGGGCAGCGGCGTGAAGACGGTGCGGCTTCCGGCGAAGAGCCCGAACCTGAACGCCTTCGCGGAACGGTTCGTGCTTTCGATCAAAAGCGAATGCCTGGAACGGATGGTGCCCCTCGGTGAAGGGCACCTGCGACGGGCCATTTCGGAGTACATGGCGCACTACCACCACGAGCGGAACCATCAGGGCCTGGGGAATGCCCTGATTGATGGCAATCTCGAGGACGTGGCCAGTACCGGCCCGGTCGCCCGTCGAGAACGGCTCGGCGGTCTGCTCAGCTTTTATTGCCGGGAAGCCGCTTGAGGGGTGAGATCGAGTTTTGGCACCGGACGGGGTCGTCGACGAGTTTCGGGCCGTGCGGGGGAGAGAAACGCATGCGGAGTTCGCGGCCCGTCGCGGTTTGAAGACGACGACCTTCCAGAAGTGGCTGTACGCGTTCGACAAGGACGACCGACGGGATGAGGCCCCGGCGATGCGCCTGCTGCCTGTCCATGTCGTCGGGAGAGAGGCAACCGACGGCCTGATTTCGCTCGAGTTGGGCGACGGACTTGGGTTGCGGTTTGCCCGAGGGATTGATCCTGCCTACATCCGCGCGTTAGTGACGGCGATGCGTCCGTGCTGATTTTGCCGCCTTCCGTGCGCATCTACTTGGCTGCCGAGCCGGTGGACATGCGCCGTGGCCACGACGGCTTGGCGGCCATCGTGCACACCATGAAGGTGCTGACCTGGGACGGCACCGGGACGATCGTGGTTTACAAGAAGCTGGACCCTGGCAGATTCGAGCTGCCGCGTGCGATGGGAGCGGGCGAGCAGCACGTGATCGTGAGCGATGCGATCTTCGATGTGATTCACAAGGGCGTCGCCATCACTCCGCGCGCAGCCCGGCAACGAAGTCATTGATTGTTGTTGCAGCGGCCGATCGCGGTCGCTATGGGTTCACCAAAACACACTTTGAACCGCTTATGCGCTGCGGCTGCAACCGTATTGCCACCTTCGGACACGGCGGCCTGTAAGAATGACCGATTGGGGCCGGAATCGTCGTCTAATGGTGGCAGCCCTAATAAAGGAGTCATCGCATGGTCCGCTATCGCGTCTGCCTGGCCGTCTCCCTGGTCTGCCTCTCGCTGGCCGCGTGCGGAAATTCATCCAGCAAGGCAGGTCTTGCTAAGGACGCCTCCCCGGCCAACGCGGACACCACCGTGCGCGAGGACGGTCCGCACGCGCCGTTGGATACGGCCCCGGACGCGCGCGCGGCTGATACCGCGAGGCCAGCGGATGCATCGGTGGTCAAGACCGATGGGTCGCAGGCCGATGCGGCGCCGGCCAATACCGACGCGTCGTCCGCCCGCGACGTCACGCCGATCGTGTTGGACACGGCGATCGCACCCGACGCGATGGTTGCCGTGGACACACGGCCCGCGGACATGGCCAGGGACACGCAGGCCGCCCGAGACACCGCGGATCCGACCAAGCCCATCGCCTTTTCCGCCTGGCCAGGCGGAAACGCGGTGACCAACGTCGCCGTGAAGAACGCCTTTGGCCCCAACCTGAGCGGGCTTATCTATCAGCCCGCCATGGGCACGGCGTCGGCCATCCTGTGGGCGGTGCAGAACGATCCGTCCAAAGTCTTTCGTCTGACCTGGAACGGGACGGCCTTTGTGCCCGTGACCACGGAGGGCTGGGGTAACGGCAAGGCCCTGACCTTCCCCAACGGCTCGGGCAGCCCGGACAGCGAGGCCCTGACCCGCACGGAATGGGACAAGAGCGAGCTGTACGTGGCCACCGAAAGGAACAACGACGCCATGTCGACCTCTCGTCTGAGCATTCTGCGCTACGAGCTGACGGGCACGACGACCACGCTGAAGGCCACGCACGAGTGGAACTTGACCAGCGATCTGCCCGAGGCGACGGATGCCAACAAGGGTCTGGAAGCCATCGCTTGGATCCCAGACAGCTATCTGGTCGCGCGGGGCTTCTACGACGAGTCCAGCGAGGCACCCTACGATCCATCGGCGCACGCGGACCACGGCACGGGGATTTTCCTGGTGGGCGTGGAGGACACGGGGATGATCTACGGCTTCGTCCTGAACCACAACACCGGTGCGTTCAAACGGGTGGCGACCTTCAGCAGCGGGCAGGAAGGCGTGATGGATCTGGCCTTTGACCGCGACAGCGAAACCCTGTGGTCATTGTGCGATTCGGCCTGCAAGAACCGCATGACCTTGCTCGACATCGACTCCGCCGAGGGCTCGGCGACCAAGGGCCGATTCATCCTGCGCGCCACGGTCCCGCCCCCATCCACCCTGAGCAGCGCCAACAACGAAGGCATCACTATGGCGCCGGAATCAGAGTGCGCCAACAACCGCAAGGGCTTCTTCTGGTCCGACGACGACGAATCGAACGGCTACGCCATTCGCCGCGACGCCATCCCCTGCGGCCGGCTGTTCTAGCGCCCGGGCCGGCGATTCTTTCGGCCAGGACAAAGCGATCCGCATGAGCAGGATGTGCTTGGTCATCAGGGTGAAGGGTGCCGAGGTGGCGGACGACCAGGGCTGGCCTCGATGGTGGTGAACAGGGGCTTGATGGCGGAAGGCTTGAGCAGGCCAGCATCTTGCCAGTGGGCGACGGCGACCTCGCCGACGGTGGGCGCGGGCGGACCTGGCTGGTGATGGCCATCTGTTCACGATCCCGGGCCGCGGGCTGACATGAAGCCGAAGTTCCTGGCTCGCGGCGTCGCGGCCCGCTATCGCCTCGGGCGCGTGGCCGGCATCGCGTGTGGCCCGCGGCAGAGTTTTTGTCGGTTGACGGTCTCGGCGGCCGCGGTCCTATGGGCGCCGGCGATGGTGCCGGTGCTTGCAGCCGTGAAGGAGCGAACAGATGAAAGCAGGTCGCACACGGCGCTCGGGCCATGGTCCGGCCCGAGGCGGGCGCAACGACATTCAGGAGGAACGAAGATGCAGTTGAAGAAGTTGGGCACAGGCCGCGTGGCTTGGGTCTGTGCGCTGGCCGTGTTGGGGCTGGCGTGTGGCGAGCAAACCCCGGGCACGGAGGTCGATCGAACGGCCCGCGCTCTCACCGCGGGCATCACAATCAGCGGCCGCGTGGTTCAGCAGGACGGCACCGCCGTGAGTGGCGTGACCGTTGACCTGGCAGGGAGCTCGCAGGCGCAGCAGATCACCGACAGCTCCGGGCAGTACGCCTTTGGTGGCCTGAACGCCGGCTCGTTCTCGGTCCGCGCCAGCAAGGAAGGCTGCTCCTTCAGCCCCGACGTGGTGAACCTGAACAGCCTGACGTCGAACCGGACGCAAGATTTCGTGGCCTCGGGCGCGGGGTGCGGAAGCTCGCACACCATCACCTGGACTGAGGGCTCCATCCTGCTGACCGCGCAGCGCGACTATTCCGCCAACCGCTGGCAGGACGCGGACGTGGCGCCGGCCCAGCCGGTCAGCATCAGGGTGCCCGCCACGTTGCCGGTCGTCATCGGCAACGCCGGCACCGGCTCGGCCACACTGTCGTATTGGGTTTCCTGGGGCGAGGTGCGCTGCGAGTACCGCGGCGGCAGCTCGGTCGCCCACCCGACCACGCCGGTGCAGATCGCGGAAGGTCACGAGTACCATCTTCAGTACTGCTGGGACGGCGCCCAGGGCGGCGCTGAGCGCGTGGTCTCGCGCGTGAAGCTGCACATCCAGGAGGGCGACGCGTCCGATCCCGCGCAGTTCACCGAGGTGCATGTGCGCCTGGGCGGCACAGCGACCATGGAGCCGCCTTTGTCGCGCGCTCAGTCGGTGGCGTTGCGCGAGGGATTTCGCTGGGCAGACACGCTCGCCCTCCCCGAGACGAACAGCGAGGGCCTGGATTCGCTGTGGTACGCGCAGATCTACGTCCAGTCCAAGGAGGAGAAGGAGTCGCTCAAGTGGCTCTACATCCACCACGACACCTTGCCGCTGTTCAATGTGGAGCTGAGTCGCTGGAGCGGACAGACCGGTGTGTTCAGCAACGAGACCGATGGCGTGGGGAACTGGGTCTACGCCGTGATCCCCGGCATCACCTACAACCAGATCCGGGCGGCCGCCCTGAACGGCGACGAGATCTTCCACGCCATGGTTCTGCGCCAGCCGCCGGCCGACGCCCGCAACGCGGACGGCTCGCTGTCCTACGCCGCCTTGGCACGCAACGGCTTCGTCTACGAGGCCGATCTCTCGGTCGTGGTTCCCGATGACGATGCGGCGTTGAACCAGGCCTCTGCGGTCAAGGGGTTGGCCAAGACCACGGCGCTGGCCCAGCCGAAGGCTCGACCGCGCCTGCTGCGCGGGCTTATCCGCGCCATCGCCGCCGTCGTCAAGGGCGTGACCAATGCCGTGCAACGGGTCTGTGGTGCCGTGGACCGCTGGGTCAACGGCTCGGTCAACTACACCGTCGCGCTCGACGTGCTCAACCTGGATCCGACCTTTGGCACGCAGCAGCCGTTCCAGCGCTCCTGGGGCGCGAATCGCTGCCAAGAGGCCAAGCTGCCCGACGTGCGCATCGAGATCCGCCAGTGGGCGCCGCTCGGCATTACCACCATGTTCACCGAGCACAGTGGCGATGACGGCACGGCCAAGATCAAGGTCGGGCGCTATCGCGACTCGATGGTGTGCATGGACGTCGAGAACAAGGCGGCGATGGTCACGGAGGGGCTTTTCCCGCGAAAGCTGTGCACCTTCACCAAGGCGGATTCGCTCCTCAACGACTTCACCAACGATTGGCAGCTCGCTGTCGTGGACAGCAACCTCCTCATGCAAGCGACGGAAGGGCGAGCCTATCTGACGACCGTGGTCGGCGTCACCCCGGCCAAGGCGGACATCCTGGTCGGTGGCATGGCTGATCTCATCGGAAGGATAAACGGCGATCGCGCCTTCGCGCCCTGCCTGGGGCTTCCCAACGCCAGGGTAGAGAACATCCTGGGCACGTCCGAGACTCTGCTCCTGCTGGTGCCGATCGTCGGCCCAACTCTGTCGGTGGCCTTGCGGGTCGCCGAGAGCATCTACGGCACGACCGACATCGTCTTTCCGGCCGCCACGTCGGGCGGCCTGGAGGCCCAAACCTCGCGTGGTGTACCCACGCACGAGTACGGCCACTTTGCCCTGTGCAACCTGATGACGTCGGTCGGCCCGTGGGTCCTCTCGGAGGCGTACACCGACTGCATGATCGAGGCCCTCACCCAGAACCTCGGCGAGGCTTCCGTTCTCAACGAGGCGTTCGCCGACTTCTTCACCGCGCAGGTCGCGGGGGGCACGAACTACTTCACGCCCCCGGGGGCCCGCGCCAGTCAGGGCATCAAGTACTGCGACGCGACCGCGGTGCGCCCCTGCATGGATGGCAACGGGCACCTCCACAACGGCGACTACAACGACAACATCCAGCGCGTCGCCACCATGCTGCACGATGCGTTCGACGGGCAAGCATCCGGTGGTGACGTTCCGGGAAATGCCGATGTCTGGGTGCAGGCGACCAGCCCCTGGACCTGTGCGTCCACTGGAATCGGCGACAAAAGCGACGAGCCGGTGGCGATGCCCGCGGCGCAGATGCTGTCGATGTTGGCCCACTGGACCCAGCGCTCGAGCACGCTGACCGAGGACAGCTTCCTGGCGGGCGTGGCAGACGCCATGTCCGATTCCGGCTACACGTGGTGCGACCGCTGCCAGCTCTTTGCTCTGCACGATCAGAACTTGCCCGCTTCAGCGAGCGATCGTCAGAAGTTCGACTTGTGCCAAACCGAGCCGATTTCCAAGTGGCTGGGCACCGCTCCCGACCGGACGGATCCCACCTCGTGCCTGTTCGGCGCCTATTTCCAGGGATGCCGTAATGGCGGCGCCTCTATGTGTGACGAACTGGTTGACGCGGCCTACTTCGTGAACCATCCGGCGTGCACGAGCCACACGGCCTGCATCGGCCAGTACGCGGCGTGCAGCAACCCCTCTGTCTGTCCAGTCCCCACTGCCGACGAGATCCCCAACGCGGTCCTCAAAGCCGCGGGGGTTCCCACGGCTTCGGCGCAATTGTCGCTCGCGTACACTTGGTACAACGGCTACACGGGGGGCATCAACAGCGCCACCTTGACCAGCCAGCCTTGGGCCGAGATGCAGGCCGGCGTCGGCGTGCATGCGCCTCCCGGTGACGTCACGGTGTTCTGCTCCACGAGCGAGAGTGGTCACACCCTGGCGAGCCTGACCGTGAGCCGGAACGACGGCACCACCCAGTCCCTCCCTTGCAGCTCGAGGAGCTGTTCGTGGGATGTCCCGGTCAACGCCGGGTTCAGCGCGACCTGCAACTTCGACGTCGAGCCGTAGAACGCTCAATGGTCCCGCCCCGCTTCGTCGCGCACGGAGCGGGGCGAGCGGGCCCTGGCGCGTTTCAGGCCCGTGCGCACGGCGAGGGTGTATGAAAACCCGATTGCCAGCCCCGCGAGACCGACCTGCAGCTCCGGCAGGTGTCAACCCTGGTGCAGGCGATCCAGCAGAGCAAGCTGCGCCCCAGCGAGCAGATCCTGGTCAGCGGGATCTTCGGCTGGTCGGATGACCCGAACGCGCGCTACCGCATCGACAAGGATCCCACACTGGCGGGCGCCGAAGACGTGTGGACTTCCTTGCCCGTCTGCGAGTCAGCGAAGTTCGGCAAGTCGTACGCCGGGCTGCGCCTCAAGGCCTTCGTGGACGCATTCGGCGAGAACGGCCAGGTCAACAGCCTCTGCAACGAGGACGTGGCGCCCGCCCTCAAACAGTTCGGCGCCAAGCTGCGCGCGAAGCTCACCCCGGGATGCATCGATCAGCCGCTCATCGACACCTCCCAGGCCGACGGACTGCAACCCGACTGCCGCGTGGAGGAGCACGTGCCCGAAGGCAGCGCCTATGCGAAAGCGCTCCTCCCCGCCTGCGACGGGACTGGCGTTGTCCCCTGTTGGTACCTCGACAGCGATCCTCAGTGTCGGTTGGGCGTTCGCATGAGAGTCGATTATGGCGTCGAAGCCAGTGGAGCGCGCACGCAGCCGCCCTCCGGCACGCTCCTCAAGGTGACCTGCCGGCTCTGCCCCGACACTGTGTGCGCTCCGAGCTGGGAAACCGACCAGCCCTGACGCTGGCTCTGCCGATCCTTCTTCGAGGAAACCCGGTCGCGTCGGCAGAAGGGGGGCCGAGGGGGTGGCAAGTGACGCCGGATGGCGGGCCGTTCGTTTCTCGCCTGAAGCAACCTGATGTGCTCAGATCGCCGCCTGGAGGCGCACATGAGTGAGACGCAGTTGGCCTGTCCCCGTTGTGCAGGACGCAGGCTGATCCCGGCCATGACCAAGCAGGGCGTGGAGGTGGACTACTGCGCATCGTGCGGCGGCGTGTGGCTGGACAAGGGCGAGATCTTCTACTTCACCCGCTCGGCCAAGCTGCTGGTGCAGGAGCTGCAACGCGCCCAGGCGCAGGCCCAGCCCGGTGCCCTGCGCAGTCCGGCCAGCGGTGCGCCCATGCGGCGGCTCAAGGTCTTCGGCGTGGAGTTGGACACGTGCCCTGACACGGGCGGCATCTGGCTGGACAAGGGCGAAATCCAGCAGGTGGCGGCCGCCGCCGACGCGGGGCTGCGCATGGACATCGACGACAGTCCGGTCCGCTCACGCCTGCGACGTTCGGCAGAAGGCGACCTCGCACCGGCCGACCTGGCCAGCTACGCCGCCGCGGCCCGGCCCCTGCCCAATCTGTTCCTGCGTTCGGTGGGCCTGCTCATCGTGATGTACGCGCTCCTCGGGGCGGTGCTCGTCGCGGCGGTGGAGCTGCACTATCTGGACGCGGGCGTGGCCCTGGTCATCGGCGTGGTGACCGTGGCCCTGCAGTTCCTCCTGGGTCCCTTCATCATGGACCTCACGCTGGGGTGGTTCTACGGCGCCACTTGGCTGTCACCCACCGAGCTGCCCGAGCACTTGCGCCGTTTCATCACGCGCGTGTGCGCCCAGGAGAAGATGGCGTTTCCGCGCGTGGGCCTCATCGCCGACGGCGCGCCCAATGCCTTCACCTACGGGCACACACCCGGCAACGCGCGCATCGTGCTCACCCAGGGCATCCTCGACCTGCTCGACGAGAACGAGGTGGAGGCGGTGGTGGCCCACGAGATCGGGCACGCCGTGCAGTGGGACATGCTCATCATGACCGCGGCGCAGTTGGTGCCGCTGCTGGCCTACTACGTTTACCGCCTGCTCATCCGCGTGCGTTCGAAGGGACGGGATCGCTCGGCGCAGGCGCGCGTGGCCCTCGCCGTGGGTGCCTACCTGGTCTACATCACGACCGAGTACCTGGTGCTGTGGCTGTCGCGCACGCGCGAGTACAAGGCCGACAACTTCGCGGGGCGGGTCACGGGCAATCCCAACCTGCTGGCCTCGGCGCTGGTCAAGATCGGCTACGGCTTGGCCGGGCAGGAGAGGCAAAAGACCGGCGAAGAGCGGGAGCGTGGGCGGCGGCCTGGGCTGGACGCGGTCGGTGCGCTGGGCATCTTCGACGGAAACGCGGCGCGCGCCTTTGCCGTGGCCTCGGTGGGCGCGGGGCGCGGCGGCCTGGATCCTGAGCACCTCAAGGGGGCCATGCGCTGGGATCTGTGGAACCCGTGGGCCAAGTTCTACGAGCTGCACTCGACCCACCCGCTCATCGCCAATCGCCTGGACTTCCTGTCGCGCCAGGCCGCGGCCCTGCGCATTTCGCCGCTCATCGTCTTCGACGAGAAGCAGCCCGAGTCCTACTGGGACGAGTTCTTCGTCGACTTGTTCGTCATGTACCTGCCCGTGCTTCTGCCGCTCGTGACGGCGGCGGCGCTGTGGGCCTCGGGCAACACCCACCTGCTGTGGCTGGCCGTCGCGGCGTTGGGCTTGGGCATGTTCATCAAGACGTGGTGGAGCTACCGCAGCGACGACTTCCCCTCCATCAACGTCGCCGGCTTGCTCAAGAACGTGAAGGTATCGGCCATCCGCGGCGTGCCGTGCACCATCCGCGGCACGGTGATCGGCCGCGGCGTGCCCGGCCTCATCTGGAGCGAGGACTTCGTCATCCGCGACGCCACCGGCATCATGTTCCTGGATTACCGCCAGCCCCTGCGCATCTGGGAATTCCTCTTCGGCCTGCTGCGCCGGTCCGACCTGCAGGGCGCCCAGGTCACCGCCACCGGCTGGTACCGCCGCTCGCCCACGCCCTACGTCGAGCTGCGCACCATCAACGTGGGCGGCAACGAGCGCACCTGCTACGTGTACCACCTGAAGCTCGTCGTCTCGTTCCTGCTCATGGCCGCCGGGTTCCTCCTCCTCCTGCGCCACTGAGGTCCCGGGCGCGGGACTACTGGCCGCGATGCAGGTAGGTCGTCAGATCGCTGAGCGCACGCAGCTCTTCCAGACGGCGGGCCACGGCCACGGCAAAGGGCGGGGCGAACACGCGGGCTTCATGGGCCAGGCGCTGGCGTGCCTCCGCGTCGCGTTCGGGGACATAGAGCGCGCGCAGCCGCTCTAACCGCTCGGCCACGCCAGCGGGAGGCCGGCCTTGGCGCTCAGCCATCGTCCGACTCCAGCTTCTCGAGGTCAGCGAGATCCTGATGGCGGCCGGCCAGCCGCTTCATTCGGATGAGCACATCGCGGGGCACCACCCAGAGGGCGCCCTCCGGCAAGTCGATCTGGACGGGATTGGCCAAGAGCCCGCTAAAGGCCGCCTCCTCCAGGAGGAAATCCAGCACCAGATGCTCGGCGCCCTGAATCTTGCTGACCCGCTGGACGTGGCGCTCGCGGGTGGTGCCCTCGTCGAACACCAAGGGAAGCGCGGCGAACTTGAATCCGATGGCACGCACGGCCTCCAGCGCCCTATCCACGTCCGCGGGCGCAATCAGGACGTCGATGTCCTTGGTGGACCGGGTGGCGCCATGAATGGTCACCGCCACTCCCCCGCAGACCGCGTGGCGAACCCCAGCGCGCGCCAACGCGGCGGCAACCGCATGAAGCTCGGTGACGATGTTCACGCCCAAAAGCCTACCACGTGGGGTCCGCTGGATTCGGCGCAGGGTGGCTGCCGATCATCGTGCGCCTCCAAGCTGACGGCCGGAGAAGTCGGCTTGGAGTTCTGGTGGGCGTTGCGTACAATGCCTCGCGCCAAGATGAGACGGATGCAGTGTGGACTTCACCTATTGGCGACTGGTTTGGCAGGAGTGCTGCTCGCCGGTTGCGCCCTGAGCGACATGACCGTGGATGCGCCCCGGCTGAACCAGGTCACAACCGGCTCTCGCCGCGGCGAGGGGCGCGAGGTGATCATCAAGGCCCCTTTCGCCAGTGGTCGGCGCGCCGAGCGCTGCGGGATGAAGAAGAACGGCTTCAACAAGGACTCGGCGAACGTCATCTGCAGCCGACCGCCCGAATCCACTCTGCCCCGTCTGATTGCGCAGGAGTTGGCGGCGTCGGGTTTTCGCGTCCTGACTGACTTCAAACAGGTCGGGCCATCGACCATCGTCCTGACGGGCAAGTTGGATCAGTTCTTCGTGGAGCCGAAGAGCAACTTCTTCAACGCCACCTGGGAGACGGACATCAACCTGTTTCTCAAGGCCAGCACCGGTTCGGGGCTGGTCGCAGAGCGCCGGTTCTACGTGAAGGGCGAGGAGGCCACGGTGATGTCCACGGCCGATGCGCAGGTATCGGTGGACTCGGCGGTGCGACAGTTGGTCGCCTCTGTGGTGGGCGCGGTGGCCAACCTGGCTGATCGTCTTCCTTCACCAACCGTGGCCACCCTGTCCGCCCAGGAGGAGTCGCCATGAGGGCACGCATGGCTCAGAAAGGGCGAGGCGCGGCCGTGGCGTGCATGGCCGCCATGGTGCTGGGCGGTTGCGCCCGACACGTGACACTCGATCGAGAAACCATCGCTCAGCGCAACGGGGCCACCTGGGCCATCCGCCAGGCTCCATCTCCCCAGGCCCTGCCTGTGCAGCCCGTATCCGCATCCGGACCCGACACGGCGGCCGTCGAAGGCGCCACGGCCTCACGGCCGATCGCCTCGGAGGCCTCTGGCGGGGGGGCCGTCCCTTTTCGCAACCGACCCGACGTGGCCGCGGCTCTGCGCTCGCCGCCTGATTCCTTCGGGATCCCGGTGGAGCTGTACAAGGTCGATCCCCTCCTGACCGCACACCGGCGCGAGATTGAGTCGCAGGCCAGCGCGCGCCATTGGGCCGGGGCGGGCACGATTGCCCTCGGCTTGGTCGCCCTCGGCGCGTCGGCCTTCGCCCTGGCCATGGCGGCCAAATACAGCGACTCCGCCAACTCGGGCCAGAGAGACGCGGCTGCGCAGACGGCCGGTTCGGGCGTTGCCTGCGGCTTGCTGGGGATCGGGACCCTGGTCGGCGGAATCGTCATGGCCGCCGGCAGCTCCAACCGCGCTCCGCTCCAGACCTACTACCGCGAGACCTACGCGCCTTAGCCCCCGCAACTCATGAGGGCGGGGGCCGCTTTCGCCTGGGGCTTAGCAAGCGGGATCCTCGCGATCGCGCGACCGCAACAGGCCTGCTGGCAAACGCCCGTCGCGTCAGCTCGATCCGCGCGCCCGGCGGCCGGAGTCGAGACGGAGCGCTGTCAGGAGCAGGCGTTGCTATTGCATCGTGACGTTGCAGCAGTAGCCGTACAGGTCGATGCTTCAACCGTCGTGTGCAGAAAATCTGCCTCGCCCACAAGCCGTCGCGGCTCGCCTGGAACCGCTAGCGATTCAGTAGACGGCAGACCAGCTACTCGAGCGCTGGTGTGCCGTCTTCGCTGAAGGCGACGTTGTAGACCTCGCGCGCGACGAACGTTCGAGGATTCTCCCCCGGCAACTCTTCGAGGATCCCGACCTCGACAAGGCGTTCGACGTCAGCCTTGGCGGTTGGATAGGTGATCTGCATTCTCCTCTGTACATCGGCAATGCGAACGAGGGGCGAGTAGAACAGGCCTTCCACGAGTTGCGCCAGCCGGACGCTTCCCTTCGGGGGCAGACGCCTCTGAAAGCCATCGCGGACTCGGAGGAGGGCCTCACAGCGGCAGAGCGTGTCCTTCGCCTGCTCTCGCGTGCCGTAGAGGCAGAACTCGATCCAGTTCTCCCAGGCCGACTGAGTGCTCACCGCGAACAGGCGATCGATGTATTCGTCGCGGTGTCGATCGAAATACGCGCTCATGTACAGCCATGGGCCAGCCAGTCTGCAGAAGTCGCGGATCATGATGGCCAACAGGAGTCGGCCGACACGGCCGTTTCCATCCAGGAACGGGTGGATCGTCTCGAACTGATAGTGCACCAGGTAACAGCGCACGAGGGGCTCATTGAGGGTGTCCTGCGCGCTCAAGTACTGCTGCAGCTCATCGAGGCAACTCCGGACGTGCGTCGGTGGAGGCGGGACGAAGCGGCGGTCGTGCCCGATGTGAACCTGGCCAGATCGGAACGCTCCAGGCGACTGTTCAGCGCCCCGTACACCCTCCATCAACACCGCGTGGAGTTGGCGGATCAAGTGCAGGCCTAGCGGTTTGCTCGCCGTCCCGTTCTAGGCGAAGAGCGCGCGTGTAGTTGAAGACCTCCCGCCAGGCTTGAACGCGGTGCTCATCTGCGATCTGCTTCTGCGGCTCCATCTCGAACAGAAGCAATTCGCGCGGGGTGGCGTAGGTGCCTTCCAAGCTCGAAGAGCGCAGGGCCTCGCGCCTCTGAAGGGGCTTGAGCAGAAGATCGGGGGCGGGAAGGCGGCGGGCCGACCCGTCGAGGGTACCTAGACACTGGCGAGCATCCGCAAGCAGAGGCCACAGGCGCTCAGGAAATTTCCAGCGCGGCGGTAACGGGTCCGGCACGAACGCCGACTCACCGCCTCCGATGGAGACGAGTTGACCAGGAACGCCAGCGTCAAATGCTGCATCGTCCACAGCAGGAGAGTAGGGTCATTAAAGAATGCAGGCAAAGACTTTAACCGTTCCGGGGCGGATTAAAGGAGCCTATAGTGCATGTCCAAGCGTCCGAAAGAAGAGAGGTTTTTGAGATCCAGCGGCCTGAAGAGGCCTTGCCCTCGGCGCTTGCGGCTGCCGTGGGGCGTTGCCGATGCGGGCACTTGGCGCTCTGCTGGTCCTGCATCGGCAAGGCGAAGAGCCCGCCGGGGCGCCCAGCCCGGCGCCCGCGGGTAGGCGGGCTCTACAGCTTCTCGTCCGACGACAGCAGGGCGGCCAGCGCCGGGCGCTCGGTGCCCGCGGGCAGCTTGGCCAGGGACTGCAGGTGGGCCACCAGGAAGTCGCGATTGTCCTGCACCGACAGGTTCTGCATCTCCAGGGCGCCGATGCGGTCCTCGGGCGAGAACGCGCTTTCGACCTTCTCCATGGACAGCTTCTCGGGCGCGTAGGCCATGTGGGCGGCGCGCGTGTCGACGATGGTGTAGTCGTCGCCCCGGCGCAGCTCTACGGTCACGCCGCCGTTGACGGTGGGCGCGACCCAGTTGGTCAGCGCCGTCTTGAGCATCATGCACTCGGGGTCGAACCACTTGCCCTCGTACAGCAGGCGGCCCAGGCGGCGGCCCAGCGTGTAGTAAAGGTCGGTGGTGTCCTCGTTGTGGATCGCCGAGAGCAGGCGCTCGTACGCCAGGTGCAGCAGCGCCATGGCCGGGGCCTCGTAGATGCCGCGGCTCTTGGCGTTGATGACCCGGTTCTCGATCTGATCGCTCATGCCGAAGCCGTGGCGGCCGCCAATGCGGTTGGCCTCCATGAACAGCTCGAAAGGCGAATCGAAGCGCTTGCCGTTGATGGCGACCGGCAGCCCCTGTTCGAAGGTGAAGGTGACCTCCTCGCTGGCGATTTCCACGTCGGACTTCCAGAAGGCCACGCCCATGATGGGGTTCACGATGCGCATGCCCTTGTCCAAGTATTCCAGGTCCTTGGCCTCGTGGGTGGCGCCCAGGCAGTTGGAATCGGTGCTGTACGCCTTCTCCGTGCCCATGCGGTAAGGCAGGCCGAGGGACTGCAGGTACTCGGACATCTCCTTGCGGCCGCCGAAGCGATCCACGAAGACCTTATCCAGCCACGGCTTGTAGATGGTCAGGCTGGGATTGGTCAGCACGCCGTAGCGGTAGAAGCGCTGGATGTCGTTGCCCTTGTAGGTGCTGCCGTCGCTAAAGATGTCGACGCCATCCTGCTGCATGGCGCGCACGATGGCCGTGGTGGTGACGGCGCGGCCGAGCGGCGTGGTGTTGTAGTACTTGCGACCGGCGGTGTGCAGATGGAAGGCGCCGCACTGGATGGCGATCAGGCCTTCGCGCACCAGCGCCTCGCGGCAGTCCACCAGCCGCGCCACTTTGGCCCCATGCGCCAGGGCGGTGGGCGGGATGTCCTCGGGATTGCTCTCGTCGGGCTGAGCCAGGTTGGCCGTGTAGGCGTAAACCTCAAGCCCGCTGCGCGCGAACCAGGCCACGGCACAACGCGTGTCCAAGCCGCCCGAGTAAGCAAGACCGATGCGAGAACCCTGGGGAGGAAGACTGCGGTGGATACGGCTCATGGCAAGCCCATACCACGCACCCCGGTCGCCATGCCAGCGGGGCGCCCCGGTCGCGGCGTAGATGAGTCCCGCGATAGGCGCACCGCTCGTTCCGGCGCCAGCTGGTCGGGCGGGGGATGAGCCCTCGGCGGCCGGTCGCCTTACGCCGGCAGTGCTCGGGCCTACGGCCCTGCGCGCTGGCGGCGCGTGGCTCCCTTGACCCGTCGGCCTGGCATCCCAACGCGGGGACGCGTTGGGAGCGGCCTCCTCACACCGCCCGGGCTCATCCCCCGCCCGACCTAACGCTGGCGCCTCCACTCGCTCTGCCGATTCGTGAACGAGGATCCGCTCGACGATCTAGAGCGCACAGGCGCCCCATTGCAGATGATCAGCCAGGCGGTGCATCAGCCACGCTCCCCCTGTTCCCGGGTTGAGTTTCGCTCCAGGTTGCTGCGCGGTCTCCGGCTCGGTGGTCGGCCCTCACTTCAAGGGAAGGGCTGGCGCGAATGGCCGACAACCCCGGGCCAATCACAAGTGTCGCCAGTGGGATCCTGTGTCGGCCAATGAGTGGCTCGGCAGCCTGGATCTGGACCCGTCTTGAGACTAGCTTGATGCTCGATGAGTCCCAACATGGCCCTTCACCTCACGGCCGCCTTCGACGGCCGCCCGTGGGTGAATGCCAGAACGCTCGGCACGCCGCTCGCGGGTGACCGGCAAACCGTCAGGCGACGAGGCAGCGCATGAGCTCGTATCGCTATCTGGAAGATGCAGACGTTCACCTGGTGGACTGCTCGGGAGGCGTGGATCTACAAGCGGGGCTTGCGAGACTGAAAGCGATAGAGCTCGAGCTCAAACGGCGTCCCCTGAAGGGCACCCATCGTCTTGTGCTCGTGGACTTCCGGAACACCGTCTGGGAAAGCGAAGGCGTCCACCTTCAGCTCGCGAGGACCGCGCGTTGCGCTTTCGGATTCAATGCGGACAACACCGCGATGCGTGTGGCCATTCTCAACAGCAAATGGCAGGGTCGCGTATCGGAAAGCGAGCATTGGTTTCTTTCCGAATCGGAGGCCCTCGATTGGCTGCGATGCGGCTGAGCGATTTGGCCAGGTTGCCAGTCGGCAGGGTCTCAAGGGCATGGGCTGCCGGTGCAGCGGGGCGAAGTGGGTCGCGTGCGGGCCTGTCCGCTCGACGTCCGCCGGACGTCCGTTGGGGTAGGGGCGGGACTCGAATTCGGCCGAAGCTGGCGAGATCGCGTATCCTTGTCCGCGATTTTCGACCGACCTGTCCCGTGAACGCCTGGCATGTCGGTTGCTGAAAGCAGGGGCTGACGTCTTCGCCGTTGGGGCGACTCGATCCGGATCTCCAGCACTCCGAGTCGCGCCAGGGGCGATGTCGAGGACGTGCGCACCTGGTTTCACGAGAGTGCATCATCGTGAGGGAGGCGCGCCGGATGAGGAAAGGAAGGGACTCTGATGACAGGCACACTATTGGCAATCACAATTCTGAGTGGCTCAATGGCGCTTCTCGGCTGCGAGGGCAACGGGCCGGAGGGCGGTGGCTCTGTTGAATCGACCGGACAGTCGCTGTCGTACCCCGCGGCGTCCTGGGATCAGGGCGGTCGTATGGAACTCTATGCCCCGCCTCCCAACGATGCGGCCCTGGCCCAGGTGCTCGATCTCTGGCGGGCGCGCGAGTACGCCGATGCGCTAAGGGTGCTGGCGATGGCCACCACCCCGCACGCGGCGTGGTTCACCAGCGGTACGTCGGAAGAGGTGCGGATGTCCGTTCGCGAGACCATGCACGCCGCGGAGGCACAACGTCGCGTACCGGTTCTGGTCGCGTACAACCTGCCGTACCGCGATTGTTCACAGTATTCGAGCGGCGGCGCTGCCGATGGCGCCGCCTATCGGGCCTGGATCGACGGCTTCGCGCGCGGCATTGGCCGGGGCAAGGCCATCGTCATCCTCGAACCCGACGGGCTTGGCATCATTCCGCACAACACGACGCTCGACGGCCGGACCGAGTGGTGCCAGCCGACCGTCACCGACGCCGCGGGCAACACCGTCCCCGCGCCGGGCGCGACGCCCGCTGAACGCTACGCGCAGCTCAACGACGCGGTGGACAGCCTGGCGCGACTCGCCCCCAAGGCGACCGTGTACCTGGACGCCGGTCACAGTCGCTGGCTGGGCGTAGGCGAGGCCGCATATCGCCTGACCAAGGCCGGCGTGGCGCGGGCCCGAGGCTTCTTCCTCAATGCTTCGAATTACCAGCTCACGAGCGAATCCATCCAATTCGGGACGTGGCTGTCGGCGGCCATCGCGGCGCCCTCGGGCGCACCGGTCTGGGCCTTCGACGCCAACGGCAATTTCCACTTCGACTGGCTGCCGAGTCAGTACGATCCGGCGCTGGGCTACGCGGTCAATTACAGCCCCGAATACGCGGCGGCCGTGACGGCCAGCCTTCAATCCTTCATGGGCAGCGCCGTGGCCACGGCCTCGTTCGTCGTCGACACCAGCCGCAACGGTCGCGGACCCCTGGATGCCGCGCCATACGCCAAGGCACCCTACAATCAGCCCGATTCGGTCATCGCCGGTTTGGCGAGCGGCGGCTGGTGCAATCCCACTGGTGCGGGCGCGGGCCTGCGTCCTTCGACGAGCACCGGCGTCGCGCTCCTCGATGCCTATCTGTGGATCAAGGTCCCGGGCGAATCCGACGGGACGTGTGACAGCGCGGGCGGCGCGCGGGCCTGGGACTTCGGCGCGTACAACCCGTGGGGCATCAGCGGTGATGCCCAAGCCCATTTCGACCCGCTGTGGGGCCAGGTCGATCCAGCGGCCGGCAAGTGGTTCCCCGCCCAGGCCCTGCAACTCGCGCAGCAGGCGAGGCCCCGTCTGCCGTAGCACCGACCCGGTTATCGGCCCTGCCCTTCCGCGGTGGGTGGGGCCGATGCCCGGAATGGCTCAATTGCATAGGCACAACCGTTCCCGAGAAAGGAGCCCCTCCATGAAGTCCGTCATCCGTATTGCCGCCGTTTCGGCCCTCGCGTGCCTCTTCGGCTGCGCCCACGACCAGACGCCAGCCCCGAAGGCCACCGAGGCGTTCGATCTGGACGAGGAGCGCGAGACCGTCGCGCCGCGCGCCTGCACCTCTGCCTTGACCGAGTCGGCGGCCAGCGATGGCCGCATCGCGACTGATCACCTCCTCGGCAGCGTCGTCACATATCCCGTGGGCGATCCGAGCGCACCGCGGGTGACCGCGACGGGCGGAGGACTGCACGTCACCGCGCATGCGCCGGTCACGGAAAAAGCGCAATACGTCGGGGTCATGGTGCCCTTCCCGAAGTGCACCGATGCCAGTGCCTTCACGGGCGTTCGCTTCTCTCTTCGCGGCTCGTACAAAGGCTGCTCCCTGCAATACGCAACCAACGACGGCGAACACCAGGATCGCAATACGGCGGCTGCATACGCGACGGGAGGGCGCGGCGCCTACCCGCCCCAGACCCAATTCACGTCGTCTCAGATCACCTCTGTCGCCCAAACCGTGAGCGTGCCGTTCTCCGGGCAAGAGGACATCCGCGGCAATCCACCGCTCCCCCTGGACAAGTCGAAGCTGACCGGGGTGCTGTGGCAGTTCACGGTCAGCCCGGCCGGCAACATCGAAGACGGCACCACCGCATGCGTGGCCGACATCGACATCGATGACGTGAAGTTCTACTGACGGCTCAGCGGCGGCGCTGGCGTGGCCGCCCGGATCCCGTTGACGTCGACGGCGAACATCTCTCCATCGAGCTCAAAGACCAGAAACTGCGCCACAGCGCTCGCGGTGCCGTCACTCATGATTGCGGCCTCTCTCGGTGTAGGCCGTGAAGTCGTCGTCGAGCTTGTCGCGGAGCTGGTCGTGGGGCTCGTCTTGGAGCGTCTCTTGGGTCATGACGAGAGCGTGCCCAGGGGCTTTGCTCTTGGCTGTTCTGGGCGGCGCCGCCGGGCGGTAAGAAATGGGCTTTTCGCGTCCGGCGAGCGGGTGTGCCCCAGACGCCACCACCGCCCTCCGCACGCTTTGGCTGGCAGCGCGGGAGAGCTTGAAGAACGCGATGGCCCCCTGCAACTGTGTTGCTTGCCCGGCCAACTCCTCGGACGTGGCGCTGGTCTCCTCCGACCCGGACGCGTTCTGCTGGATGACCACGTCGAGCTGTTGGAGCGCACTGTTGATCTGGCCCGCGCCAGAGTCCTGCTCGCGGCTGGCGGACGAAATCTCCTGGACCAGCTCAGCCGTCCTTTGGACGTCCGGCAGGATCTTGGCCAGCAGCTCACCGGCCCTCTCCGCGACCTTGACGCTGGTCCCTGATAGCTCGGTGATCTCACCCGCCGCGCGCTGGCTGCGCTCGGCGAGCTTACGAACCTCGGAGGCCACGACGGCAAACCCACGTCCGTGTTCGCCGGCGCGTGCGGCCTCGATGGCGGCATTGAGCGCGAGCAGGTTCGTCTGGCGCGCGATCTCTTCGATGATCGAGATCTTGCTGGCGATATCCTTCATGGCCTCCACGGTGCGCGAGACGGCCTCGCCGCCTTCTTTCGCGTCGGACGCCGCCTTGAGTGCGATGCGTTCGGTTTGGCTCGCATTGTCGGCGTTCTGCTTGATGTTGGCGCTCATCTGCTCCATCGACGACGAGATCTCCTGGATGGATGAGGCTTGCTCGGTGGCGCCCTGACTCAACTGCTGTGCGGACTCGCTCAGTGCCGCTGAGCCGCTCGCTACGTTGTCGGCCGAAGCCGTGACGTCGACGACGACGTCTGAGAGGCGCTTCACCATCTCCGCCAGCGCCGCCAGCAACTCGCCCGTCTCATCGCGGCTCGGATTCGAAATGGACACGCACAGGTCGCCCTGGGCGAGCTGTTTGGCCACGTCCACACCGCCCCTCAGGGCTTTGGCGATCGCGCTGCCGACGATGAGGGCGAGCCCAATTCCTGCTGCCGCGCATAGCCCGAGAACGACCAGGATTAGCGTCCGGGCGGTCTTATACATGTCATCGGCGCGGGTGCTGGACTCGTGAGCTCCTTTGGAGTTCAGGTCGATGTCCTCCTGCAACCCGGCCATGGTCTCGTCGAAGATCTTCTTGGCTTCCACGTTGAGGGTTAAGGCCTCGTCCTTCTTCATGTCGCGGCTGAGGGCCAGCACGCGCTGGTGTAGCTCCAGGTAGCGCGCCCACGCCGCGTTGAACCTCTCGAAGACCCGGCGCTGCTCCTCGGAACTGATGAGCTTCTGGAACTCCGCCGAGTCACTCCGGAGCTTGGCCAGGGCTTCCTCATTCTGCTTCTCGTAGATCGCCATGGCCTCCTTCTCGCGTGTGGTGCCATGGGCGAGGCTCAGCCGCCTGACCAGGTTGATCCCGGCGGTCAGCTTGCCGAGAGATTCAACACTGGGCAGCCAACGGGTCGTGATCTCCGTCGTGACCTCATTCACCTTGGAGAGCTCCACCACTGCGAAGGCACCCAGGCCAATCGTCATCAGGACGACCGTGCCGATGGCCACCACCAGTTTCATCCCGATTTTTAGGTTGCGAAAGAACTGCATGGACACTTCCTTTCCACTCCGTTGTCTTCAGGTGGGCACCTTCGTTGGCCCTCTGGGTGAACGTCGTTCTGTCGCTCCAAACCTCGAGCACCTCTCCGGTGATCTCGCCCGCGCCCGCCGGTTCGGGAGGTATCGGCAGCGGGGCCAGGGAACTGCTGCTGCAGGGCTCCGCGAAGCGCGCCAGAGGAGGCGGCGGCGATGTCGGGCGCCCACGTGTCGGCGCGGAGGCACGGGTCAGGAGTCGCAGGTCGGCGCCGCGCATCCGGAAAGCACGCACCAGCGGAATCAGGCGGGGCAAAGGCCCACGGGCCTGTGGCGAAGCGACGTCAGCCTGGGCCAATCATTTCCTTCGGATCTCCCGTGAGCTGAACGGCGCACGCAACGGCGAAGCGCATCTCTCAGCGGCGGTGACCCCGGGCCACGCGGACTTGCTTGCGCGATGGCTTTCGGCCATGGCGGTACCTGCGGCAAGTGCGACCCTGATCCATCGCCCAGCGGCACTCGGTCACGGCGTGACCGAGGAAGCTTGGCGCGAGGTCAGCAGGCATCGCATTCCGGATCCATGGGCCGGCCTACGGCCCCGCGGGGCTCGAACCTGTGTCACCGGGCGGTGCTTCTCGCAAGCCCAGGCTCTCAATCATAGTCGCCCCGGAAGGCCTCGTCTCCCGAGCCTCCGGGGTTCTCGCGGGCGAAACCGCCGGGCGCACGCCGGCGGGGCTCGTTCGTGTCAGGCGCAGACCGCCTCGGCGGCGGGGGGCGTCTCCGGGGCGGGCTGCAACTCCTCGCTGGCGAAGACCCGGGCGAGATCGAGGACCATCACGAACTCCTCGTCGCGCCTCCCCATGCCACGAATGACGGAACTGTCCACGCGGGTGCCCATGTGCGGGGGAGGGACCACGTCGCGGCTATCGAGGTCGATGACCTCCTGGACCGAGTCCACCAGCGCGCCAACCAGCGTGGGCGTGCCGTCCACCTGGACCTCGCAGATCACGATGCACGTATCGACCGTCTTCTGTGTCTCGCCCAGGCCCAGCTTGAGACGCATGTCGACGACGGGCACCACCGTTCCCCGCAGGTTGATGACACCGCGCATGTGCTCCGGCATGCGAGGCACTCGCGTCACCGCGGTGAACTCAAGGACCTCTCGGATCCCACTGACCTCCACGGCAAACAACTCTCCGTCGAGCTTGAAGACCAGAAACTGCGCTACATCATCCGCGGAGTCGTCGCTCATGGTTGCGACCCTTTCTCGCTGTAGGCCGTGAACTCGTCGTCGAGCTTGTCCTGGAGCCGGTCGTGCGGCTTGTCGTGGGGCTTGTCCGGCGTCAGGACGAGGGCGTGCCCATTCCCCTTGCTCGGGGGCTTCTTAAGCGCCGGCGCCGGGCGCGGCGAAGTCGACTTCTCGTGCCCACCGAGGGCGTGGCCCCCAGCCGCGACCACCGCCCTCCGTCTGCTTTGGTTGGCGCTGCTGGAGAGCTTGAAAAACGCGATGGCCGATTGAAGCTGCGTGGCCTGGCCGGCCAACTCCTCGGACGTGGAGCTGGTCTCCTCGGATCCGGCCGCGTTCTGCTGAATGACCACGTCGAGCTGCTGGAGCGCTCCGTTGATTTGCGCCGCCCCAGAGTCCTGCTCGCGGCTGGCGGAGGAGATCTCCTGGACCAGCTCAGCCGTCCTCTGGACGTCCGGCAGGATCTTGGCGAGCAGCTCACCGGCCTTCTCCGCGACCTTGACGCTGGTTCCCGATAGCTCGGTGATCTCACCCGCCGCGCGCTGACTGCGCTCGGCGAGCTTGCGCACCTCGGAGGCCACGACGGCGAAGCCACGCCCGTGCTCGCCGGCGCGGGCGGCCTCGATGGCGGCATTGAGCGCGAGCAGGTTCGTCTGGCGCGCGATCTCCTCGATGATGGAGATTTTGCTGGCGATCTCCTTCATGGCATCCACGGTGCGCGAGACGGCCTCGCCGCCCTCCTTCGCGTCGGAGGCCGCCTTGAGCGCGATGCGCTCGGTCTGGGTCGCATTGTCGGCGTTCTGCTTGATGTTGGAGCTCATCTCCTCCATCGACGAGGAGATCTCCTCGATGGACGAGGCTTGCTCGGTGGCGCCCTGACTCAACTGCTGCGCCGACTCGCTCAGCGCCGCTGAGCCGCTCGCCACGTTGTCAGCCGACGCCGTGACGTCGAGGACGACCTCGGAGAGGCGCTTCACCATCTCCGCCAGCGCCGCCAGCAACTGCCCCGTCTCATCCCGGCTCGACTGCGTGATGCACATGGAGAGGTCGCCCTTGGCGAGCTGGTTGGCCACGTCCACACCGACCCTCAGGGCTTTGGCGATCGCGTTCCCGACCAGGATGGCGAGCCCGATCCCCGCCATTGCGCAGATTCCGAGGACGATCAGGATTAGGGTGCGGGCGGTCTGGTACATGTCATCGGCACGCGTGCTGGCGTCGTCAGCTCCTTTCGAGTTCAGATCGATGGCCTCCTGCAACCCGGCCATCGTCTCGTCAAAGGTCTTCCTGGCTTCCACATTCAGAGCCAAGGCCTCGTCCTTCTTCATGTCGCGACTGAGGGCCAGCACGTGCTGGTGTAGTTCCAGGTAGCGCCCCCACGCGGCGTGGAACTTCTCGAAGACGCGGCGCTCGTCCTCGGCCCGGATGAGCTTCTGGTACTCCGCCGAGTCGCCCCGGAGCTTGGCCAGCGCCTCCTCGCTCTGCCTGTCGTAGGAGGCCATGCCCTCTCTCTCCCGCGTGGTGACGTGAGCGAGGTCCACGCGCCTCACCAGGTTGATCCCGGCGGTCAGGTTGCCGAGGGCCTCGACACTGGGCAGCCATTTGGTCGTGATCTCCCTCGTGACGTCGTTCACTTTCGAAAGCTGTACCGTCGCGAACACTCCCAGGGCAACGGTCATCAAGACGACCGCGCCGATGGCCACCACCAATTTCATCCCAATCCTCAAGTTTCGAAAGAACTGCATGAACAACTCCCTTTCTCTCCGTTGTTAATAGGTCGGGACTCCACATGTGCCGAACACTGTGCGGGCCCACCACATGGAGGTGGCCTTGCCACCCCAGATCACGAACGCCGGACGAGCGATGGCCTGCACGCGCGTGGCCGATGGGTCGCGCGCTTCGAGCGGCTGCTGCCGAAGACCACTCAGGCCGCGCACGGCTAGGCGGAGCGCGGCCTCGTGCAAGCTAACTCCCTCTCTCCCAAACGACTCTCGAGTGCTGCAGACAGCCGGCTCCGCAAGACGAGTGCCAGCCGGTTGCGGCGCCGCGAAGGCGACTTGGCCGCGAAGAGACTCAGGTCATGGCGCCGAAGGCTCGACTTCAGGTCGAGGGCGTCCAGAAATTCGGACTCGAGGGGCCGGACAGTCCAGGATTCCGAACTGTGCACCGGGCCAGCAGCCTGAGCGCGGGAGGTGAATCGCCGATCCGTGGCTGGTCGGGGACGATCTGAGGCCTGACTTCAGGCTCGGATCGCGACCGGGCGCTTGCCGTCGTGTTCGACCGATCCCCGCATACCGTCGATGCAAGAGTCAGCCTGCGCGACCGCAAGGGCACTCATCGTCGGCATGCCCGCGACCCGCGGGCATGTGCGTGCGGCAGGCCTCGGCCCCTAGGACCGTGGGGTGCCGGGTGCACGCATGGGGCTCATCCCCGGGGGCCCATGAGGCGCCCCGGGGTGCTGACA
>JAEXQJ010000004.1 GCA_023438785.1 Pseudomonadota bacterium | reverse complement strand
GCACGGCACCACTTCCGCGTCCGAGAGAATCTGCAGGGCTTCGTCCTTGGTCATCGCGACATCATATCGCGAGCCGAGCCAGCGGCAGCGTATCGAATGGCCCCCGTACCCCCCGGCGCCCGGACGGCTTCCCGAAACAGACGTTCGGCGCCACGGCCCTGGATCTCTCCCAGCCCACATCCAACATGGTATCTATGCGGCGTCCTTCGACCGAAACTGGTGCCGTCAGCAAGGGGCCACGGAGGCCCCGACCACAAGAACGCGTAACAGCCTGAAAAGTACCGTTTGCGCCCGTAGCTCAATTGGATAGAGCATCGGCCTTCTAAGCCGAGGGGTGGGGGTTCGATTCCCTCCGGGCGCGCAGAGGTTTTCCGGAGATGTCCGCCGCGCCCTACGTGGTGCTCGAGAACGCGACCTTTCGAGGGCCGGATGGGCCGCTGTTCGTGGACACCAACCTGTGCGTCGCGCCGGGCGAACGTTGGGCCATCACCGGTCCCAGCGGCAGCGGCAAGGGACTCCTGCTGGCGGGGTTGCTGGGTCGCCTCAGCTTGCTGGGCGGTCGGCTGCGCCATCCCTTTCTGGAGGGCGAAGCGCGCTTCGCCGATTCGACGTTCGGCGTGCTGCCGCCGGGCAGCCTGGCCCTGGCCTCCATGAACCAGCACCGCCAGCTCCTGCAGGCGCGCCAATTCCATCAGCTACGCTGGCACGGGTCCTTCAGCGGCGAGACCGGCACGGTGCACGCCTTTCTCGAACGCAACCAGGTGGAGCAGCGCAACCCGTTCGCCGTGGCCGACGACGCGGGCGCCGGCCGCTTCGCACGAGCCCGGCAGCGCGAGATCGCGCGCTTCGATCTGGAGCGGCTCCTCGATCGCCCGCTGGCCGCGCTATCCAACGGCGAGCTGCATCGCCTGCTTTTGGCGCGTGCCTTGATGATGGATCCGCGTCTGCTCATCGTGGACGAGCCGTTCGCGGGGCTCGATGCGCGCAGCCGCACGGCTTTGGTCCACGTCCTGGACGGACTGGCGGACGCGGGCACGGGCGTGCTGCTCGCGACGTCGCGTCCCGCTGATCTGCCCCGCGGCACCAGCCACCTGGTCGAGCTCGCGAATCGCCAGATTCGCTTCGTGGGCCCGCGCCCCACCCCTGCGCCGCCCCGCCCTGCCGCGCCTCGATTGGCCACGCGGCGCCCCTCGGCGACGGGCACACCGCTGGTCGAGCTGCGCGACGTGACGGTCCGTCAGGGCACGGTGACCATCCTCGACGGGATCGACCTGACCCTGGCGGCGGGCGAGCACTGGGCGCTGGTGGGCCCCAACGGCAGCGGCAAGTCCACGCTCCTGAGCCTGATCCTGGCTGACAACCCGCAGGCCTTCGCCAACCACGTGCGCGTGGCGAGCCGCCAGTTGGGCCCGGGCTGCGGCATCTGGGACATCAAAGCGCAGGTGGGATGGATCTCGCCCGAGTTGGACGCGCACTACCCGCCCCACACGCCACTCCTGGAGGTGGCGCTGTCGGGCTTCGCGGCTTCGCTGGGCCTGCACCGCGCGCCACGCCCCGACGAGACCGAGGCCGCCACGCTGGCCCTTCAGCGTCTGGGATTGGCACCCGTCGCGCACCTGCGCCTGGCCGATGTGCAAGCCGCCGAGCGCCGCCTGGCCCTGGTGGCCCGCGCCACGGTCCACGGCCCGCCCCTGCTCATCGCGGACGAGCCATGCCAGGGTCTGGATCCGCAGGGCCGCGCGCGCCTGCTGTCCGCCATCGAAGCCGCGGCGTGCGCGTTGACCGCGGGGCTTCTGTTCGTGACCCATGATCCCGAGGAGCTCCCGGCGAGCGTGAGCCACGTGTTGGCGTTGGATGCGGGCCGCGTGGTCTACGCCGGTCCCTTGGCCGACTACCGCTAGATCGATCTCGGCGCGCGCTCTTCGGAGGCGACACAGGTCGCGTCGGGGCCGCCGGCGAGGATCCTTTCACCCGCTCGCCGCTTGCGTCGCCGCACAGGAATGGCCCTCAAGTCGCGCGGGGAAGCTGTCGACTCTCTGCGCAGTCCTGCAGCAGTGCGACGGGGCCAACTCCGCCGGATCCTTGCGAGTCGACCGGGCCGGGGCGATGCTCGGGCCATGCAGGTTCCCATCGTGCGACCCGCGCTGGGCGACGCGGAAGTTCAGGCCACGGCGCGGGTCATCCGCTCGGGATGGGTCACGCAAGGCCCGGAGGTGGCGGCCTTCGAGGGTGAATTCGCGGCCGCGGTGGGCGCGGCGCACGCGGTGGCGGTGAGCAACTGCACGGTGGCGCTGCAACTCGCTTTGCAGGTGGCCGGCGTCGAACGCGGCGACGACGTGGCCACCGTGAGCCACAGCTTCATCGCCACGGCCAACGCGGTGGTCGCGGTGGGCGCGCGCCCGGTCTTCGTCGACATCGCGCCGCAGACCCTGGGCATGGATGCGCAGGCCCTGGAACGGGCGCTCACACCGCGTGCGCGGGCCATCCTGTGCGTGCACCAAATCGGGATGCCCTGTGATCTGGTCCGCATCTTGGCGGTGGCGCAGCGCCACGGCATTCCCGTGATCGAAGACGCGGCCTGTGCCGTGGGCAGCCAGATCCGCATCGGTGGTGACTGGGAGCGCATCGGACGGCCACACGGGCTTTTGGCCTGCTTCTCCTTCCACCCGCGCAAGGTCATCACCACGGGCGACGGCGGCATGATCACCACCGCCGACGGCGCCCTGGCCGAACGCCTGCGCCGACTGCGCCAGCACGCCATGTCCGTGCCCAACACCGTCCGCCACGACAGCGCCCGCGTGGTCTTCGAGCACTTCTCCGAGCCGGCCTTCAACTACCGCATGACCGACCTGCAGGCCGCGGTGGGCCGGCCCCAGTTGGCGCGACTGGATGACATCGTGGCCGAGCGCCGCCGCCTGGCTGACCGCTACGCCGACGCTCTCGCCGATCACCCCCTGCTCGCGCCGCCCAGCGAACCGGCCTGGGCGCGCAGCAACTGGCAAAGCTACGGCCTCGCCCTGCGCCCGGCGGCCCGTGGCCGCCAGATGGAGCTCATGCAGTCACTCCTGGATCGGGGCGTGGCCAGCCGGCGCGGCATCGGCAACGCCCACGCGGAGCCGGCCTACCGCCGCGCGCCCTGGACCTGCGGCCCCGAGCCCTGCGATCCCGATCTCCACGCGGGCGGCCACTGCCTGCGTCTTCCGGTGTGCGAGCAGGCCCGCGACAGCACCATTCTCATACCCCTTTTCCACGGCATGTCAGAGGCCGAGCAGGAGCACGTCATCACCGCGCTGCTGGACCTGCGCTAGCCGCCCCACCGCCCCCTGTCGTACACTCCCCCGCCATGCTCGACATCAGACTCATCCGAGAAAAGCCCGACGAGGTCCGCGAAGGTTTCCGCAAATTGGGGGCCAGCGTCGACTTCGACGGCCTGCTGGCGCTCGACGAAGCCGTGCGCAAGCTGAAGAACGACTCG
>JAEXQJ010000339.1 GCA_023438785.1 Pseudomonadota bacterium | reverse complement strand
ATCCCACACCGTGCGGGTTTGACGATTTGCGACCGTTCTTGCAACGTTGGGCAGAGGCCTGCAAGAAACCGATCTGGAAAGTCGCGCTGGCAATCGTGGATCCCCACCTGAAGGGCAAACGCATTCGCGCCACCCTGCGGTTTACCAACGCCGGGTCACAGCCCATCCAGCTCCCCCATCCAGCAAGCCCCGCCAAGGACGATGCCCTCCAGCTCGCGTTATTCCATTTCGTTCCCCAGGTCGTGAAGAAAGGTGTCACCCCCCTGCCCGCCGAGGTCGAGATGGTGCCCTTGGCATTGCCCAAAAGAAAGCAGGGCGAGTGGATCACCATCGCCCCCAACGGCAGGTGGGAGCTTCCCATCGATCAGGATCTCCCCGCGGCGCCACCGCCCTCCTCTCGGATATTCTTCCAGTATCGCGCCCATCTACCCATCCCAAGCGGTAACCCCGAATCCTTCCAGGGGACCGTCCCCTCCCCGACGCACACGCCCCAATAGGGTCAACCGGGCAGGCGCCCAACTGGCCCGCGGCGGCCAGCAGGTCGAGAGGGCAGCGGCCGTCGGAAATCAACCTGGGCAGAGGGATCGAATGGCCGGGCTCGACATCAAAATGCCGCTCGAGAACTAGGAGGAAGCCGTGAAAAGAGATCGGGCGATAGCGATCACCGTGCTCCTGCTGCGCGTGGTGGCGGGGCTCATCTTCATGCAAGCCGGCGGCACGAAGATTCTGGATTGGTTCGGCGGCATCCCAGCGGCGTATGGAGGGCATCCCAAGCTGATGTCCCAGATTTGGATCGGCGGCATGCTCGAGCTGGTCGGCGGCCTCTTCATGATCGCCGGCCTCTTCACGCGCGTCGTGGCCTTTATCCTCTCGGGCGAGATGGCCGTGGCCTATTTCCAGTTCCACCAGCCGCAAGGCACCTGGCCGGCACAGAACCACGGCGAGGCGGCGGTCCTGTTCTGCTTCATCTTCTTGTTCTTCGCCGCCTACGGCGCCGGCCCGTGGAGTCTCGATGCGCTCTGGCGGCGACATAGGCAGCCCCAATAGGTCGCCGGTTGCGCAGCGATCAGGTGCTGCCTTCAAAGTCACTCACGGGAACTGACCCGCGGCGGCCAGCAGGTCGAGGCGGGCTTGACGGACGTTGTCTTCGGCGATCACGGCGGCGGTGTCGGCGTCGCGGGCGCGGCGTTCGGCGTCGATGACTTCCAGGTTGGTGGTGGCGCCGGCCTGATAGGCCAGATTGGCCAATTCCAGGGCTTGGTGCGCGAGTTGTGCGGCGCTGGTCGCGGACTTGAGGGCCTGATCGGCGCGCCGGACTTCCTCGCTGGCCACGCGCAGATCGGAACGCGTCTGGCGCATGAGAGCCTCGTATTGGGTGCGCGCCTCGGCCAGCAGGGCGCTGCGCTCGTGGGCCTGGCCGGCGCGTAGGCCGCCTTCAAAGAGGGGAATACTGAGCACCAGCGTGGCCTGCCAGCCGGTCTCGGGCGACATGAGGCTGGCGGGGTCTTGGTAGAAGGGCTGGAACTGGGCACTGAGCATCGGCATGTAGTCAGCCCAGTCGTCGCGCTTGTTCTTGGCCGCCGCATGTACGCGCGCCTGGGCCGCAGCCACGTCGGCCCGACGGCGGGTGGCCTCCTCCGCGTCGGGCCGCGGGTTGGGCAGGACCACGTCGTCGAACACATCAACGGCTTCCTCCGCGCCCACCAGCACGCCCAGCGCCTCGCGCGCCCGCGCCAGGGCCGTGTAGCTGTTGGCCAGTTGGGCCTCGTCGGCGGCCACCTGTTGGGCCGCGCGCACGTCATCCATGCGCGTGCCCACGCCGCCCGCGAAGCGGGTGTGGGCGAATTCGTAGTGCGCTCGATCCGTGGCCAGGGCCCGCGTGTTGATGTCCACGCCGCGCTTCTGCGAGATGACCGCCAGGTAAGCGCGTGCCGTGGCCAGGGCCAGGCTGCGTCGCACGTCCTGGGCGTTGGCTCGCGCCGTGTCCACGCCGGTCTTGGCGTGGGTCCACTGCACCCAGCGCTGGGGCGCCACCAGGGGCACGCTCAGATTGAGATTGGCCGACCGCTGGTTCTGGGACGCAATGGTTCTTCCGGTCGACACGCGGTCCGCATCCAGCCGCGTGAGCGTGCCGTTGGCCGTGAGGGTCGGCAGCGAGGCGGCCCGCGCCTGCTCGACGAGGGCCCGGGCCCGTTCGATCTCCTGCTGCGCCACCACCGCGTTGGGGTGATTGGCCAGGGCCCGTTCCACGGCCTCGCTGAGGCTCAGACGCAGCCCCGCGGGCGCGGTGACCGGCTCCCCCGTTTGCGCCACGGCGGGCGGCGCGCTCGGCATGAGCAGGGCAGCCGCAAGGAACAGCCTACGCATGGGCGGACTCCTCGGCCCGGGCGGCTCCCTCGCCCAGATCCTGGTCATGGGGTGACACGCGCTTGGCGAAGCGATCGAGCAAGGTGTAGAGCGAGGGCACGAGGAACAGGGTGAAGAAGGTCGATACGATGAGACCGCCGATGACCGCACGGGCCAGCGGCAGGTTGGTCTCGCTGCCCTCGCCGATGCCCAAGGCCATGGGCAGCAGGCCGATGACGGTGGCGATGGTGGTCATGAGAATGGGCCGCAAACGCGTGCGCCCTGCCTCGATGGTCGCGTCGCGCAGGGATTGGCCGCGCCGGCGAAGCACGTTGGCGAAGTCCACCAGCAGCACGCCGTTCGAGACCACGATGCCGACCATCATGATGATGCCCATGAAGCTGTTCACGCTGAGCTTGGTGCCCGTCAGGTACAGCGAGATGAACACGCCCGAGACGCCCAGCGGAACGCTGAACATGATGACCAAGGGATCGATGAGCGATTTGAACTGGCTGGCCAGCACCATGTAGACGAGCGCCAGGGCCATCAACGCGGCGAAGAGCAGGCCTGAAAAGGCCTTCTTCTGTTCCACGGTTTGCCCGCCCAGATGCGCGGTGAAGCCCTCGGGCGCCGGCGTGTCGTCGACGACCTTCTGCACGGCCTCGCTGGCCGCGCCCAGGTCGGCGGTCGGGGCCACGTTGGCCGTCACGTGCACGATGCGCTGCAGGTACTTGCGATCGATCATCACGGGGCCGCTGCGTCGTTCCACCTTGGCCATCGTGTCCACGTTCACGATGTCGCCGCGGGCGGTACGCACGAAGAGATCGCCCAGATCCGACATCCGCTCGCGGTAGGCATCTGCCATGCGCACGTTGATGGTGTACTCGTTGCCCGTCAGCGGGTCGGTGAAGGGAATGGGCGAGAGCTGCTTATTGCCCAACAGGCCCACCAGGATGGTCTGCGCCACGTCTTGCTCGGACACGCCGGCCAGACCGGCCTTCTCCCGGTCCACCTCCACGTCCAATTCGGGGCTGTTCTCCTCGCGCGAGGCTTGCACGTCGGTGACCAGCGGACGGCCCTGGGCGTCGGTCAACGCGCGCATCTTGTCGATGAGTTGATTGGCGAAGCTTGAGCCCGCCTCCAGGTCGTAGCCCAGGATCTCCACGTCGATGGGGGCAGCCGCGCCGAAGTTGAGGATGCGTTTGACGATGCCACCCGTGAAAAAGAAGACGCGCGTCCCCGGAACCGTATCGCTCAGGGCCGCGCGCACCTTCTCGGCCGCCCACAAGTCGCTGACCGGCCGGTCCACGCGCGGCACCAGGTTGACCTGCACCGAGCCGGCGTGCGTCCCCGTGTTGCCGCTGAAGATGGCCGAGCGCCCCGCGGGCAGGCCGGTCGTGGACAGCACCGTGGTGTAAAGCGGCGTGGCCTTTCCACCTTCCTGCAGGGGCTTGAGTTGCTCCTGCACGATGCTCTCGATGCGTTCGGTGACCTGCTCGGTGCGTTCCACGCGTGAGCCGATGGGCGTCTTGAAGGTGATGCTGAACTGCGACTCGTCGCTGTCCGGGAAGAACTCGGTGCCGACCTTGCTCTTGAGGGCCAGACTGGCCACGAAGAAGACGGCGATGCCCGTGAGGGTGAGGGCGCGGTGGCGCAACACCCAGGCCAGGGCGCGCGCGTAGCGGTTGTCCAGACGATCGAACCACGCCGTGATCTTGCCGCCGAGCCCCTTGTGCTCGTGTTTGCCCTCCTTGAGCCAGTAGAAACACAGCAGCGGGGTCACGGTGCGCGAGACCCAGAAGCTCATGAGCAGGGCGAAGGCGATGGTCATGGCCAGGGGCAGGAACAGGTAGCGCGCGATGCCCGACAGGAAGAGAACCGGGAAGAAGACCACGATGGTGGTGATGGTGGAGACCAGGATGGGCATGGCCACCTCCTGGGCCGCCGACAGCACGGCCTGGCGTCGGTTCTGTCCGGATGCCAGGTGGCGGTGGATGTTCTCCAATTCGACGATGGAATCGTCCACCAAGCGCCCCACGCCCAGGGCCAAACCGCCCAAGGTGAAGACGTTGAGCGTCTGATTCGTGAAGTAGAGAAGCACGAAAGTGGAGACGATGGACAGCGGGATGGCCACGCCGATGATGCTGGTGGCGCGCAGGTTGGCCAGGAAGAACAAGATGACCAACACGGCCAAGAAGCCACCTTGCAGGGCCTCGTGCTGCAGGGCCGCCACGGCGGCGCGAATGTAGTTGGACTGATCGAAGCCGATGTTCACGCGCACACTGTCGGGCACGCCGCGCAGCTTGGGGATGGCGGCCCGAACCGCGTCGACCACGGCGATGGTGTTGGCGCCCGGCTGCTTGAGCACGCGCAGGTACACGCCGCGCTGGCCGTTGACCCGCACGATCTCCGTCTGGTCCGCGGCCAGATCCTCGACTTGGGCCACGTCCGAGACGCGCACGATGCCGGGACCCTGTCCGGGCTGGGCCGGGGTGGCGCGCACGACCACGTCACGCAACGGTCGCACATCGGGAACCTGAGTGTTGGTGAAGACGTTGTAGTCGCGATCGCCGGCGCGCAGGCTGCCGCTCGGCATGAGCAGGTTGGAGCCGCGCACGGCGCTCACCAGATCCATGATGCTCAGCTTTCGGGCGCGCAGGGCCTCGCGGTTGGCCATGACCTCGATCTCGCGCATCTTGCCGCCGCCCACCGAGGCCGAGGCCACACCGGGGATGCGCTCCAACTGGGGCTCGATGGTGTTGTAGGCCAGGTCATAGATCTGCTTCTCGTCCAGCGAGTCGCTCGAGACCGCGGCCATGACGACCGGCATGTTGGTGATGTCGAACTTGATGACGAACGGCTGCTGAATCCCAGGGGGCAGGGTGTTGAGGATCTGGGCGATCCGCTGCGACACCTCGAACTGGGCGTTGTCCAGGTTGGTGCCGTAGTTGAACCACACGCTGACCAGCGACACGCCCTGCTTGGACGAGCTCTCCACGCGGTCCACACCGGGTGAGGCGCTCACCGCGCGCTCGATGGGCTGAGTGATGGACTTCTCGATGTCCGCCGGGCCGGCGCCCGTATAGAAGGTCGCGATGCGGATCACCGGGATGCTGATGTCGGGGAAGAGATCGACGGACAGGCGATTGAGTGACACCACGCCCAGCACGATGAGCATGAGCGACAGCATCAGGATGAGAACAGGATTGCGAAGAGCCAGTCGAGTCAGCCACATGGATGAATCTCGAAAAGATGAGGGCTAGTTGCTCTTGACCGGCTTGGTTTCGGGCGCGGCCGCGGCAGTGCGGGGTCCGCTGTAAACGTCGGCGTTGCGCATCGGGCGCACCGTGGTGCCGTCGGACAAGCCATCGCTGCCGGCCAGCACCACCTCTTGGCCCGCTTGAAGACCCGAACGGACCTCGAAGAAGCTGCCGTCGTCCACCTCGGCCCCCGTCTCGATCTCCTGACGGCGCACCTTGGTGTCGTGCAGGACGAAGGCGTACTTGCGGCCCGCCGAGATCTGGACCGCGCTGACCGCGATGACCGGCACGTTGGGGTGGACCTCGATGCGGATGGACCCACGCCCATACATGCCCGGCCGTAGCTCGCCCGACTGGTTGGGCAACTGCACCTCCGCCTCCAGGGTGCGGGTCATGGGATCGAACGAGGGCGCGATGCGCACGACCTTGCCCCAGAAACTGCGCCCCGGCAGGGCGTCCAACTCCACGTGGGCGTCCTTGCCCGGAGTCACGCCGGCCGCATCGGTTTCGTTGAGCGTGACGAAGACGCGCAGGCGATCCATGCGCACCACCGTGACGATCGCGCCGCCCCCCGGCGGGCCCACCAAGGCGCCTGGATCCACCCGGCGCGCCGAAATCACGCCCGTGATGGGCGCGGTGATCCGCGTCTCGCCCAGCCGCGTGGCCAGGCCCGCGATCTGCGACTGCACGTTGGCTTGCGCCGCCTCGGCCGAGGCCAGAGCAGCGGACGACGCCTGCAGCTCCTGTTGACTGACCACGCCCGCGGGGGCCAGCTTGCTCGCCCGCTCGAAATTGGTGCGCGCCAGGGCGGCGGAGGCCTTCACCTGGCCCAACGTGCTGCGCGCGGCGGCCAACTGGTCGGGCAGATCGCTCGGGCGAACCAGGGCCAGGATCTGGCCCTTGCGCACCGGATCGCCGCGCTCGACGAAGATGGCATCCACGTAGCCCAGTACCTTGGAACCCACGTCGGCCTGTTCGAGGGCGCGCAGATCCACCGGCGCCTGGATTTCCACGGGGACGTCGCGGGCGACGACCTTGCCCACGATGACCTGGGGCGCGGGCCGTGCATGGGGCGCGGAGCCGCTGCCTCCACGCGAACACGAGGTCAGCCACGCCAAGGTGGCCACGAGGGTGGCTGCCCGCCGGGTGCCGGCGGCCACGGAACGAAAGGGGCCCAGCAACATGGGACGGCAGTGTTACCGCCGGAAAGCAGCGTAGGCAAACCGTTCAGCCGCTTGCTGGCGCCCGAGGATGCGCGATTGCGTCGCGTGGCTACGCCTTCGACTCGTTATAGTGCCGGCCCGTGACCAGCAGTACCCCCGCAGCCAAGCCGGGTGTGGTGGCGCGCGTGCAGCGCCTGCCGCGAGACTTCCTTCTCTTCGCCGCGGCCGCTGCGCTCTTTGCCTTCGGGCAGGCCGGCGTCAACGCGGTCTTCAACAACTTCCTCAGCGACACCTACGCCATCAGCGATATGCAGCGGGGCATGCTCGAATGGCCGCGCGAGTTGCCCGGCTTCCTCGTCGTGTTCGTCTCGGCGCTGCTCTACGTGATGAGCCCGCGTCGGTTGGCCGCGTTGGCCAATCTGTTGGCCGGCCTGGGCATCGCCGGAATCGCGCTCTTCTCACGCCGCTACGGCGTCATGCTGGCCTGGCTGTTTCTCTTCAGCATCGGGCAGCACCTCTTTCTCCCCTTGCTGTCGGCGGTGACCATGGAATTCGCCAGCGAGGGCCAGGTGGGGCGCCGCCTCGGACAGATCACCGGCGCCTCCAACTTGGCCGGCATCGCGGGCAGTCTGCTGGTCATGCTGGGCTTTCGCGGCCTGGGCTTCAGCTTCGCCACCGCATTCTTGATCACGGCTGCATCGATGTTGGCGGCCGCGGTCCTTCTGCGGACCATGACCCGTGAAGCCACGCCCGTGGACAGGGCCCGCTTCGTCTGGCGGCGCGAATACCGACTCTTCTACTGGCTCAACGTCTTGTTCGGGACGCGCAAGCAGATCTTCCTGACCTTCTCGCCCTGGGTGCTGGTCACAGTCTTCAAGCTGCCCACCCAGACCGTCGCCACGCTGTACTTCGCGGGGGGGCTCATCGGCATCGGCTTCAACCCCTTGCTTGGCAGGGCCATCGATCGCCTGGGCGAACGTTTGGTCCTGATGTCGGAGGCCTTCGTGCTCATCTTCGTGTGCATCGGCTACGGCTTCTCGCAGCGCCTGTTCGGCGAGCACGCGGCGATCTACGTGGCGGGCGCCTGCTTCGTCGTCGACCAGATGCTCATGTCCGTGGGCATGGCCCGCGCGACCTACCTGAAGAAGATCGCCGTACGTCCCGGTGATGTGCCGCAGACGCTCATGACCGGCGTGAGCATCGATCACTTCTTTTCGATCATGGTCGCCTCGGTGGGCGGCCTCATCATGGTTCGCCTGGGCTACCAATACGTCTTCCTGCTTGGCGCTCTCATCGCCGGCATGAACCTCTACTCGGCCTCGCGGGTGGACGCTGCGTGCGTCCGCCCCTCGTGATCCCGCGGGGCTGGGCAACCGGCCACCTTCCGGGTGGAGTTTCACCGGAGCGGTGCTAGGACATGCGGGGGCAGGGGGCGGCACGGCCCCGGGGAGGCGGGAATGGAGGCGCATCGTCAGATCAAGTTGGAGGCGGACCTGGATCAGGGGTTCGCCGACTGGATCGTGCGCACCGAGGGCGGCGAACGATTGCGTTCGTGCATCCAGTGCGGGACGTGCAGCGCGACCTGTCCCATGGCCATCTACATGGACTACACCCCGCGCCGCCTGATCAACCTGGCGCGCGCCGGGTTCAAGCAAGAGGTCCTGGCCAGCCAGACGCCTTGGTTATGTGCGAGCTGCTACGCCTGCACGGTGGAGTGCCCGCAACAGATCGCCGTCACCGACATCATCTACGCCATCAAGCGGCGCGCGCTGGAGGAGGGGCAATTCCCCAAGCGCATGCCCCTGGCCGTGCTGGCGCGCGAGTTCTTCCGCGCCGTCCGCCGCCGCGGACGCATCACCGAGTCGTGGCTGGTCTTCGGGCTGCTTGTGCGCACCAGCGGCAAGCGCCTTCTGGGAATGTCGGGGCTGGGGCTTGGCCTCCTGCGCACGGGTCGCTTCGGCCTGCGACCCGAGGGCATCAGGCGGCGGAAGCAGCTACGCGCCGTGCTCGATCACTTGGTGGACTCGCGGCCGGGGACCGTGCCATGAAGACCTATCAGTACTACCCCGGCTGCTCGCTGCGAGGCACGGGGCGCGCCTTCGAGGAGTCCTTGCTCGCCGTCTTCGCGGCGCTGGACGTGCGCCTGCACGAGATCGACGATTGGAACTGCTGCGGGGCCACGGCCTACATGTCCGTCGACGAAGCGCAGGCCTTCGCCCTGTCGGCGCGCAATTTGGCCCTGGCCGATGCCGCCGAGGGCGACGTGGTCGCGCCGTGCGCCGCCTGCTATCTGACCCTCACCAAGACGCAACGCTATCTGGTCCAGTACCCGCATCTCGGCCAGCGGGTCGATGCGGCCTTGCACGAGGCGGGCTTGGAGTACCGCGGCCGGAGACGGGTTCGCCACCCGCTGGAGATCCTCATCCATGACGTGGGCCTGGGCGCCATCCGCGAGAGGATCGTCAAGCCGCTGGCCGGTCTGCGTATCGCGCCCTACTACGGCTGTCAGCTCGTGCGGCCGTTCGCCCTCTTCGACGCGCAGGCCAATCCCAGCACCATGGATCAGCTCCTCTTCGCCGCGGGCGCGGTGGTGCTGGATGACTTTCCCCTCAAGACCCGCTGCTGTGGGGGCAGCCAGACCGGCACCACGCCGGAAGCGGGGATGCACCTGTCGTCGATCATCCTGAAGGAAGCGGCCAAGCGACGCGCCGACCTCATCGCCGTCACGTGTCCGCTTTGCCAGTTCAACCTCGAGGCCTATCAGGGCCCCATTTCGGCGCGCTTCGGGCGGGTCCACATGCCCGTCCTCTACTTCACGCAGATCCTGGGGCTGGCGATGGGGCTGCCGCCCCGGCGGGTCAGCCTGCAACGCTGCCTGGTCTCCGCCCGACCCGTGCTGGCGCGCGTGGGATGATGGCTGACGCCAGCGTGCCCCGCGTGGGCGTCTATGTTTGTCACTGCGGCAGCAACATCGCCAGGGTGGTTGACGTCGCGGCGGTGACCCGCTTCGCGTCGCGACTGCCCGGCGTGGTGCTGGCGCGCGACTACCGCTACCTGTGCTCGGATCCGGGCCAGGAGTTGATCGCCAAGGACATTCAGGCCGAGCACCTGGACCGTGTGGTGGTCGCCTCCTGTTCGCCGCTCCTGCACGAATCCACCTTCCGCGCGGCCAGTGAGCGAGGCGGCCTCAATCCCTTCCTCATGCACATGGTGAACATCCGCGAGCACGTGGCGTGGGTCCATGAGGACCCGGCGCAAGCCACGGCCAAGGCCGAGGACCTGGTGCGCGGGGCCGTGGAACGCGTGCTTCTCCACCGGCCCCTGCAGCCGCGCCGGGTGCCGGTCAACGAGCGCACCTTGGTGGTGGGCGGCGGCGTGGCGGGCATCCAGGCCGCCCTGACCCTGGCCAACGCGGGCAAGCCCGTGGTGCTGGTCGAGCGTGAGCCCACGCTGGGTGGCCACATGGCCCAATTCGACAAGACCTTCCCCAGCCTGGATTGCGCGGCTTGCATCCTCACGCCCAAGATGTCGCAAGTCAGGGCGCACGAGAACATCGCCCTTTGGACCTACTCGCAGGTGCGCAAGGTGGAGGGCTACGTGGGCAACTTCAAGGTCACCGTCGAGCGCAAGCCCCGCTACGTGATCGAGGACGCCTGCGTGGGTTGTCTGGATTGCATCGAGGCCTGCGTCTACAAAGAGGGCCGTTGGGCCGACGAATTCAATTTGGGCCTGAGCAAGCGCAAGCCCGTCTACATTCCCTTTGCCCAAGCCACACCGCAGGTGGTGGTCATCGACCCACAGACCTGCGTGCAGCTCAAGACAGGCAAGTGCAAGAAGACCTGCGCCCAGGTGTGCGCGCAAAACGCCATCGACTTTCAGCAGAGCGCCAAGCTGGAAGAGATCGAGGTGGGCAACATCATCGTGGCCACCGGCTTCCAGACCTTCGACGCCCAACGCCTGCCGGGCTACGGCTACGGCAGGTTCCCCAACGTGTTCACCTCGCTGGAGATCGAGCGTCTGGTGAATGCGGCCGGGCCCACCAACGGCCGCGTGGTGCTGCGCGACCCGCGCCAGCCCGGCCGCTTCACCGACGCCCGGCCCAAGGCCGTGGCCATCATCCACTGCGTGGGCTCTCGCGATCAGAGGACGAATCGTTGGTGCTCGCGCGTGTGCTGCATGTCCTCGCTCAAGCTGGCCCACCTCATCCGCGAGCACACCGGCGCGGAGGTCTACGACTTCTACATCGACATGCGCACGCCCGGGAAAGGCTACGAGGAGTTCTACGTGCGTCTGCTCGGCGAGGGCCATCACTTTATCCGCGGCCGTGTGGAGGCGGTTAGCGACGTGGCCCTGGACGGCGCGGAGGAAGGGCGACTGGTCGTCCAGGTCGAGGACACGCTGGCGTGCCTGGTCCGCCGCATTGCCGTCGACATGGTCGTGCTGGCCGTGGGACTCGAACCGCGCGCCGATGCCCAGGAGGTGCGGCGCCTGTTCAACATGTCGTGCGGTAGCGAAGGTTTCTTCCTGGAACGTCATCCCAAGTTGGCCCCCGTGAACACGGCCAACGACGGCGTGCTCATGGCCGGGTGCTGCCAGGGGCCCAAGGACATCCCCGATACGGTGGCCCAGGCCGGTGCCGCCGCAGCCGAGGCCCTGGCCCTCATCGATCGCAAGGCCGTCTACATCGAGCCCAACACCGCCTACGTGCGCGAGGAGGCCTGCTGCGGCTGCAAGTCGTGTATCGCGCTGTGCCCCTACAAGGCCATCAGCTTCGACGAGGTCACCAAGAAGGCCCGCATTAACGAGGCCCTGTGCAAGGCGTGTGGGGTGTGCGTGGCCGCTTGTCCGTCGGGATCCATCGGCCAGAACCTCTTCGAGAGCGAGCAGATCTTCTCGGAGATCGAAGGGGTGCTCCGCCATGCCTGAACCCTGGGTGCCGCGCATCGTGGCCTTCTTCTGCACCTGGTGTACCTACACCGCTGCCGACCTGGCCGGCGTGGAGCGGCTCAAGTACCCGCCCCAGGCCCGCGTGGTGCGTGTCATGTGCTCGGGGCGTATCGATCCCCAGTTCATCCTCGATGCCTTCGCCCGCGGCGCCGACGGAGTGCTGGTGGGCGGGTGTCATCCTGGTGACTGTCACTACATCGAGGGCAACATCAAGACGCTGCGTCGCGATCGGCTGCTCCGTCGCCTGCTCGACCAGATGGGCATCGAGCCCGCGCGCCTGCGTCTGGAGTGGATCTCCGCCGCGGAGGCGGACAAGGTGAAGCGGGTCATGGGCGAGTTGGTGGCCGAATTGCAGGCTCTGGGCCCGCTGCGTTTGCCGGAGAAGGTCGCCGCCTGGGACCAGGAGTTGGGTCGTGGCTAAGCCGAAGATCGCCTTTTACGGCTGCGCCTCGTGCGGCGGTTGTGACGAGGCGGTGGTGGATCTGGCCGAGGAGCTGCTCGACGTGGCGGCCGCCGCGGACATCGTGTTGTGGCCCACGGCCTTCGATTTCAAGTGCCCGGACGTGGAGGCCTTGCCCGACCAATCCCTGGCCGCAGCCTTCATTAACGGCGCCATCCGCACCAGAGAGGACGAAGACTGGGTGCGCCTGCTCCGTCGCAAGAGCCAGCGCGTGGTGGCCTGTGGCGCCTGCGCGCAATACGGCGGCGTGCCCGGGCTGGCCAACCAATTCAGCCGCGAGCATCTGATGAAAAGGGTGTTCGACGAGGTGCCCTCGCTGGTCAACCCCATGGGAACGCGGCCCCGGCCCCACGACCATGGACTCGACCTGCCCGCCTTGCACGACGGCGTGCGTTCGCTCGACCAGGTCGTCAGGGTGGACTACTTCGTTCCCGGCTGTGCGCCGCCCACCCCTCTCCTCGCGCGGGCGATGCGGGCGCTGCTGGCCGGGACGCTGCCGCCCCCGCCCGCGGTGTTGGCCCCGGACGTGGCCCTGTGTGACGAGTGCCCGCGCAAGGCGAGCAAGCCGGCCGAGCTGAGCTTCGCGTCTTTCAAGCGCCCCAGCCTGGCCGAGATCGACGGCGAGCTGTGTCTGCTGGCGCAGGGCTTTCTGTGCATGGGCCCGGCCACGCGCGCGGCCTGTGGGGCGGCTTGCATCAGGTGCAACATGCCGTGCACGGGCTGTGGTGGGGCGACCTCGCGGGTGCGTGATCAGGGCGCCAAGATGCTGTCGTCCCTAGCCTCCAGTGTGGCGGCCAGCGACCAGCCCGGCATCGACGCCATCCTGCAAGGCATCCCCGATCCCGTGGGCACCCTCTATCGTTACAGCCTGGCCCGCTCGCTGTTGCGGCGGCGGTTTGGCGTGGCGTGAGGACGACGATGGCCACCCTGCGCCGCTACACCGTCGACCCGATTACCCGCCTGGAAGGCCACGGCAAGATCGAGATCTGTCTGGACGATCAGGGCGAAGTGGAGCGCGCGTATCTGCAGGTGCCCGAGCTGCGCGGCTTCGAAGCCTTCGTGGTGGGCCGCCCCGCCGAGGACATGCCGCAAATCACCAGTCGCATCTGTGGCGTGTGTCCCATGGCCCATCACATGGCGGCCACCAAGGCGCTGGATGACCTCTATCGAGTCGAAGCACCCGCGGCGGCCCAGAAGGTGCGTGAGTTGGCCTATGCCATGTTCGTCCTCGAAGACCACGCCTTGCATGTATACGCGTTGGCCGGACCCGATTTCATCGTCGGGCCGCTGGCGCCCGCCCGTGCGCGCAACATCGTGGGCGTGGTGGAGAAGTTGGGTCAGGCCGTGGGCAAGCGCGTGCTCGGCCTGCGCCGCCAGATCCGCGAGGCCCTGAGCAGCTTGTGCGGCAAGGTGATCCACCCCGCGTTCGGCCTGCCGGGCGGCATCTCGCGAGGCGTGTCGCCGGAACAACTCCCCGCGCTCAAGGCCCTGGCACGCGCGAGCGTGGATTTCGCGCTCTTTACCCTGCAGGTCTTCGAGGAGATGGTGATTTCCGATGGTGATTACCTGCGGGTCATCGCCTCCGATGCGTACACGCAACGAACCTGTTACATGGGGCTGGTCGACGGCCAGGGGCGGCTCAACTTCTACGACGGGCGGCTGCGTATGGTGGATCCGGAGGGGCACGAGCTGCAGACGTTCGCGGCGCGCGACTACCTCGACCATGTGGCCGAACACGTGGAGCCTTGGACATACAGCAAGTTCACGTTCTATCGGCCGCGCGGGTGGCAGGGCTTTGCGGAGGGCGAGGGCACCGGCATCTACGCCGTGGCGCCCCTGGCGCGGCTCAACGTCGCCAGCGCCATGGCCACACCGCGGGCCCAGGCGGCCTACGAGGCCTACGTCAAGGGCATGGGCGGCAAGCCCGTGCACCAGACATTGGCCAATCACTGGGCGCGCGTGGTGGAGATGATCTACGCCGCCGAGCGCATGGACGAATTGGTCAACGATCCCGAGATCACGAGCCAGGATATTCGCGCCATTCCCCAGCGCGTGCCCCGGCGAGGCGTGGGCGTAGTCGAGGCGCCGCGCGGGACCCTCATCCACGACTACGAAACCGACGCCGAGGGTCTGGTCACCAAGGCCAACCTCATCGTCGCCACCCAGAACAACGCGGCCCGCATCGCGATGAGCGTGAACAAGGCCGCCAAGGCGCTCATTCATCGCGGCCGCGTCTCGGAGGGCCTGCTCAACATGGTGGAAATGGCCTTCCGGGCCTACGACCCGTGCCACGGCTGCGCCACCCATGCCTTGCCGGGCTCCGTTCCGATGGTGCTCGTGGTGCGCGACAGGAGAGGCCAAGTGCTGCAGGAGCTGCACAACGGACCGCGGAGCACGCGGGAATGAGTCGCGTGCCGGCGCTTCCCGGTCTGCCCTGCGAGAGTTGCTGGGACCCGCCGCGCTCGCCTCCGTGCCCCTCGCCCTGCCCGCGGCCGCCTCTCGTGCTCGCCCTGGGCAACGATGTGCTGAGCGACGATGGTGTGGCCCTGCGTGTGGCACGGCAGCTCGGCGCCCAGGGGCCGCGCGGCGTGGACATCCGCGAAAGCAGCGAGGCGGGACTGGCCTTGCTCGATCTCCTCGCGGGCCGCGAGCGGGTGGTGGTCATCGACGCCATTCTCACCGGACGCCTGGCACCTGGGACCATCCTCGACTTGAAGCTGGCTGACCTGCGCCCGATCGCCTCGCCGTCACCCCACTACGCGGGCCTGCCCGAAATCCTTGGGCTGGCCGCGCGCCTCGATCTCGGCGTGCCCCGTCGTCTGCGGATTCTGGCCATGGAGGTGGCCGACGCCACCACGCTTGGCTCGCGCCTCACGCCCGCGGTGGAGGCCGCGCTTCCCGCCTTGTTGGCGCGCGTGTGCACCGCCCTCGACGAGCTTACGGAATGATGATGGGCACGAAGCAGTCGATGGTGGTCTCCATGCGGAAGTGCGACTCCGCCGCGTGCCGCTCGGCGTGGAAGATGTCCATGGGATACGAATTGCCGACTTCGATTCCCAGGTCTGCCGCCTGCTTGTCCAGATCCACCGTGGCCTTCTCGCGCACGTGGATGCCACCCAAGTCGATGGCCAGTTTGCCGTTGATGAACAACCACAGATCGTCGTCGCCGTTGAAGGTGAAGACCTCACCACCCTTGTAGTCGAAGCGCAGGTGAATCTCGGTGGTGAAGTCTTGATTGTGGGTCTGGTACTGGTTTCCCCAACCCTGATCGTCGATGGGGAAGAAGGCATCGTTGCTGTAGACGAACACGCCGTCGCGTGAGAGGTCCGGCGTCATTTGGATGTCGATCTCGAAGCGCTTGTTGACGCCTTCGACGTCCGTGTACCACTGCCTGAAGGTATCTGGGCTGGTGATGATCTTGGCCCCCGGGATCAGCACGGGCTTTTGGCTGGTTCCCAGATCGGCCTCGACCATGCCCGTGACCAACCCGAAGTAGTCGTTGCGCTCGAAATCAGGATGGCCTGGACCGAAGCCATCACCGCTGTCACAGCCGCGGAAGTCGCGCACCACGGCCTTCAGGACCGAGCAGCTACTCGGATCGATGGGCTCGCCTGAGTCGGCCGGGCGGCCCCCCATGCCGCCGCTCATGCCACCCGAGGGCAGCAACGATCCACCCGTCCCGCTACTTGTCCCGCCCGTCCCGCCCGTTCCGCTCCCGCCCGAACGGCCGCCAGACAGCGTGCCGGAGGAACAGGCAGACAGAGAACAACCCATGAGGACCAACAAGGCGGCGCGCATGGTCATGTGTGTCAGGGTAGCACATGAGGGCCCAGGCTCGGCTCCCTCACTCGTACCGCCGGCGAGAGGGTGGGACCCGTCGTCGGCTCTGCGCCTGACCGGCTGGAGAGCGGCAGCCCGCGGCGGAAGTCTCCCCATCGCTCTCCGGGCGGGTTCGGGCCCGGCTGCTGCGGGCGACAGGACGACTCTCGCCACGGGCTGCCTTCGCGCGTGAGACTACCGCCGCGCGAAGACTCCGCCAGGGTCCTTGTGTGTCCAGGTGGGTGCCCAGGGTGCGCGGCCTCACTGGCACGCCGCGCGCGCGTAGCCGCCCTGCGAGACTCGCGGGGCCGACAGTCGGTGTGCAGCCCCGACTCTTGTTGCGTCAGCTCGCGGCGGACCTTAAAACGTCGCGCATGAAAGCCCGCGCCCCTTATCAGGTCGCTCTCATTCAGATGGCCATGGCCGCTGAGCCCTCGACCAACCTGGAGGCGGCTTGCGCCAAGATTCGTGAGGCTGCCAAGCGCGGCGCCCAGGTGGTGTGCCTTCCCGAGCTCTTCCGCTCGCCCTACTTCTGTCAGAAGGAGGACGCCGCCTACTTCAGCCTGGCTGAGTCTATCCCCGGGCCCAGCACGCAGGCCCTGGGCGCGGTGGCGCGTGAATGCAAGGTGACGATCATCGCCTCGTTGTTCGAGCGGCGCGCGGCGGGGCTGTACCACAACACCACCGCGCTCATCGCCGCGGATGGCAACCTGGCGGGTGTGTACCGCAAGATGCACATCCCCGACGATCCGGCCTTCTACGAGAAGTTCTACTTCACCCCCGGCGACCTGGGCTTCCGGGCCTTCGACACGCCTCACGGTCGCCTGGGCATTCTCATCTGTTGGGACCAGTGGTACCCGGAGGCGGCACGTCTGACCGCCCTGCGCGGGGCGGACATCATCTTCTACCCCACGGCCATCGGCTGGCACCCCGCCGAGAAGGCCGAGTTGGGCGCGGCCCAGCGAGACGCGTGGCGCACGGTGCAGCGCGGTCACGCCATCGCCAACGGCGTGTACGTGGCGGCGGTCAACCGCGTGGGATTGGAGACGCCCGCCGGTCCGCCCGGCCTGGAATTCTGGGGCACCAGCTTCCTGTGCGATCCCTTCGGTGTGGTCCGCACCGAGGGAGCCTGCGACCGCGAGGAGATCCTGTTGGGCGAGGTCGACCCGAGCCACATCGAGCAGGTGCGCCAGGGGTGGCCTTTCCTGCGCGACCGTCGCGTCGACGCATACGGGGCCATCGATCGCCGTTTCATCGAGGAGAAGCAATGAAGACGAAGACGCCCGCCCAACTTGGTTTCGCCATGCCCGCCGAATGGGAGCCCCACGAGGCGACCTGGCTGGGGTGGCCCCACTGCCGCACCGACTGGCCCGGCAAGCTCGCCGCCATTCAGTGGGTCTATGGTGAGATCGTGCGCAAGATCGCCGAGGGCGAGAAGGTGCGCATCCTGGTGGACACGGCGGCCATGGAAGCGCAGGCGCGGCGTGTGCTGACGCGCGCGCACGCCAACCTGGCCAACGTGGAGTTCTTTCGCTTCCCCACCGATCGCGGCTGGTCGCGCGACTTCGGCCCCATCTGCATACGCAAGGGCGGTCGCAAGCCCGAGGTGGCCATCGCCAAGTTCAAGTTCACCGCGTGGGCCAAGTACCCCAACTGGCAGCGCGACGACCAGATCGCGGGCAAGATTGCGCACAAGCTCAAGCTGCGCCTGTTCCCCGTCACCCGCCACGACAAGCCGGTGGCCCTGGAAGGGGGCGGCATCGACGTGAACGGACGCGGCACGCTGCTGACCACCGAGGAGTGCTTCCTGGATCAGTACACCCAGTGCCGCAATCCCAACATGACCCGCGAAGAGTACGACCAAACCTTCCGCGACGTGCTCGGGGCCAAGAACGTGATTTGGCTTGGCCACGGGATCGTGGGCGACGATACACACGGCCACGTGGATGACCTGTGCCGCTTCGTCAATCGCAAGACGATGGTGCTCATCCAAGAGAAGAACCCGGAGGACGTGAACTACCGGCCGTTGCGCGACAACTGGGAACGCCTCAAGGACGCGCGCCTCGAAGACGGCTCGCGCCCCGAGGTCATCAAGCTGCCCGTGCCCGCGCCGCTGTACTACGGTGATTGGCGCCTGCCGGCCAGCTACGCCAATTTCTATATCGCCAACGCCGCGGTCATCGTGCCCACCTTCAACGATCCGGCCGACCGTGAGGCCCTGGGCATCTTGGGCGAATTGTTCCGCGACCGACCGGTGGTGGGTATTCACGCCGTGGATCTGGTTTTGGGTTTCGGCACCTTGCACTGTCTGACCCAACAGCAGCCCGCGCGTAAGTAGAGAGACCCCCGCGCCCGCGTGGACGGCCAACCCGTCCCGCGGCTCGCACCCACTCGCGTAGCCGGCGCCCCCGATCCGAGGTGGGGGCGCCAGCCGCCCGCGGCCGGCCAAGCCGGACGACTCCCCGATCAGTGCCGGACCTGCGGCTTCTCCTTGTCGAAGCTCTGGAGCAGGCTCTGGCAACTCTGCTCGCAGCCGCGACACGAGACCGCGCACACCCTGCAGTGCTCGTGATGGCTGGCGTGCTGGTCGCATTCGTCGGCGCACTTGCGGCAGGCCAGTTCGCACAGCATCACCGTCGCGCGCAGCAGGTCGATGTCCGGCTGCTGCTGCCGGCTGAGCAGGCGACCCGCGCTGCCGCACAGATCGGCGCAATCCTGATTGAGGCGGATGCAGCGCCCCAGCATCTTCACGTTGTCCTCGCCCATGCAGGCGTCCGCGCAGGCGGTGCAGGCCTGTGCACAGTCAAAGCAGGCGTCGATGCAGGCAGCCAGACTGTCACTCTGGATGAACGGACCCTTGGGCGCCGTACGCAACATGTCGCTCACGCTCGTGTGCATCATCTCCATCCCCCTCTGTGGCCCCCTTGCGGCGCCGAAGCGCGGAGTGTCTCGTCGGAGCCTGGTCCACGAGGTAACTATGGCCCGAGTTCGGCGCGGCATCGGCTTTTCAGCGCACGGTCGCGACCACAACTTGCAGTCATGAGTCTTGGGCGGGCGGGTTATCGGGTGCAGGGCTTTCGCCTGGTGCTCGTCCTGATGTCCCTGTTGGCCTTTGCCGCGCGTGGTGGGGCGGAGTCACCGAAGTCCGGGGCCATTGAGTTGCCGACCGATCCTGTGCTGGCGAGGCTGATCGCGGACAGCCTGACGGCGCGTCCCGAGTTGGCGCAGGCATGTGCGACCGCAAAAGCCGAGCGCGAGCGGATAGGGCAAGCGGGCGCCTTTCCCGAGCCCATGCTCCAACTTGGCGTCCAGAACGACGGGTTCACGAGTTGGGAGGTGGGAAAGATGGAGACGAGTTGGTACTCCATCATGGCTTCGCAGACCTTTCCCTGGCCGGGCAAGCGACGCTTGCGCCGCGAGATAGCGGAGCTGGGGGCCCGCCAGGCCGAGCAGAACGTGGCGCGGACGCGTCTGTCCACCGAGGCCGAGGTGCGCAAGGCGTATCTGGATCTGATGCTGGCGCGCGATCGCCTGGCCTTGCTCGAGCAACTGGATGCGATCTCGAAGCGGGCCGCAGGCGTGGCGAAGGCCCTTTACGAGTCGGGAACCGGCGCCCAGTCGGATCTCCTGCGGGCTCAGTTGGAGATTAGTCGCATTCGTCAGCGCCGCTGGGCCCTGCAGGTCGAGGCCGACACCGCGACACAGACGCTCAATCGATTGCGGGGACACCCGCTCGATGAGCCCATCACCCCTGCGGTCCATACGGTCGATCTCCCCTTGCCCGCCCTGACCTCGGAGGCAGTTTCCGTGGCAGATGCTCTGCAGCGCAGCCCGGAGCTTGCCTCTGTCCGGGCCGGCATCACGCAAGGGCAGCGGGCGACGTCGCTGGCCCACAAGGGATACTTCCCGGATCTCACGTTGAGCTTCGGGGTCATGCCCCGCGGTGGCCTCCCGATCATGTGGCTGGCCACGGTGGGTTTCCCGGTCCCGGTGTTCGCGGCATCCCGGCAGTCTCGTGCGGTGGCGGAGGCCGAGGCGCGCCAGAGCGCGACCCAAAGCCAGTCGCGAGCCGTGGAGCAGACTCTCCTCCTCCGCGTCGCACAGCGGGGTAAGGCCATGGCCGCCCTGCTGGAAACCATCAGGCTCTACCGCGACGGTCTGCTCGTGCAGTCGGAAGCGACCTCGGAGAGTACGCTGTCGCAATACGAGGTCGGCAAGGTGAGCTTCCTGAACGTGCTGGAGGCCAACGCCGGCTTCATCGCGGACCAGGATAGCTATCTACAGGTCCTCGCGCAGGCTCAGCGTCTGCAGATCGACGCCGCCGCCGTCAGCCTGGACCCGGTGGGCGCACCTGACACGAGCAGGGCCTCTGGGCTAGCTCCCGCGACCGCCGGCACTGTGCAGGTCTCGCCATCAGGCGCAGGCATGGCGGCCCCAGCCCCAGCGACAAACGCCGGAGCCGGTTCGGGCATGTGAGGCGAGGCATGCGCGGACGCCGCCTTCTGCTTGCGGCCTCGGTGGTACTCCTGGTCGCCGCGGCCTTTGCCGCCGGGGCGCTCACCCTCGGGCGCCGGCGTTCGGAGGCACCGCAGGCCGCGAGGGACGGGCAGCGAATCCTCTACTACCGCAGCCCAATGAACCCGCAGGTCACGTCGCCCACGCCCAAAAAGGACCCCATGGGCATGGATTACGTGCCGGTTTACGCAGACGAGGTGGGCTGCGATGGCCATGGCGGCACGCGGCCCACCGTGGACGCTGGGCCGCGTGCCGTGCGCATCGATCCACGGGTCATCCAGGAGACCGGCGTCACCACGGAGAAGGCGGAGCGCCGGCGCCTGAAGCGCCCCATTCGCACGGTGGGGATCGTTCGCCCCGACGAACGGCGGCTGTACAGCATCACGGTCAAATTCGCCGGCTGGGTCGAGCGCCTGCACGTGAACTTCACCGGCGATCGTGTGAAGAGCGGGGAGCCCGTAGCCACCATTTACAGCCCCGAGTTGCTGGCCACCCAGCGCGAATACCTGCTCGCCATGCGTTACGCGCGTTCACTGCAGGGCAGAGGATCCGAGGAGACTCAGGCCGAGGCCCGCAGCTTGGTTGCCAGCGCGCGCCGCAGACTCCTCCTCTGGGACATCGACCAGCGGCAGATCCAAGAACTCGAGCGCCGGGGCGAGCCCACTCGGACCATGACCATCCATGCACCCGCCGACGGCATCGTGCTCGAAAAGTCGGTCACCGCCGGGGCGCAGGTGCAGCCCGGAATGGCGCTGCTTCGCATCGCAGACCTGCGCGACGTCTGGGTGTTCGCCCAGATCTATCCGTATCAGCTTCCCTGGCTGCGCCGCGGGCAGGGCGCCCACGTCGAGGTGCCGGGCATGCCGGGGCAAACCATCGCGGGGCGGGTCAATTACATCCAGCCCGTGGTTTCGTCCGAGACCAGGACCGTGGAGGTGCGGATTGAAGTCGCTCAGCCCGGAGAAGCCATCGTACTCAAGCCCAACATGTACGCCAACGTCCGGATCGAGTCCGCGGTGCAGCAGGAGGCCATCGCGGTCAGCGAGCAGGCCATCATCCACAGTGGCAAGCGGAACGTGGCCGTCATTGCGCTCGGCAACGGCACCTTCGAACCGCGCGATGTGAAGCTGGGCGCGACCGGTGATGGCTACGTGGAGATCCTGGAGGGAGTCAGGCCGGGCGAGGACGTCGTGACCTCGTCGCAGTTCCTGCTGGACTCCGAGAGCAACCTGCGCGCGGCGCTGGGCGCGATGGGGACGCCCGACGGGGGCTCGCCGACACCGCAGTCCGACCACGGCGATCACGGCGCCAACTGACGTGTAGCGCATGCTGAGCCGGATCATCGAAGCCTCGGTTCGCAACCGGTTCTTGGTGATCCTGGCGACCGTGTTCCTCATCGGCTGGGGCGCCTACGCGCTCTACAACACGCCGGTCGACGCCATCCCGGATCTGAGCGACGTCCAGGTCATCATCTACACCGAGTACCAGGGTCAGTCGCCCCGCACCGTCGAGGATCAGGTCACCTATCCGCTGACCACGGCGCTGATCTCAGTGCCGCGTTCCAAGGTCGTGCGCGGCTACTCGTTCTTCGGCTACTCGCTGGTGTACGTCCTCTTCGAGGATGGCACCGACCTATACTGGGCGCGCAGCCGCGTGCTCGAGTACCTGAACTTCGCGCAGAAGCGGCTGCCCGCGAACGTGATCCCCACGCTCGGTCCCGATGCCACCGGTGTGGGTTGGGTCTTCGAGTACACGGTCACCTCCGACAAGCGCTCACTGGCCGAGCTGCGATCGCTGCAGGACTGGTTCGTCCGTTACCAGCTCGCGTCCGTGTCTGGTGTCGCTGAAGTCGCGAGCATCGGCGGGTTCGTCAGGCAGTACCAGGTAACCGTCGATCCTGACAGACTCCTCGCGCTGAATGTGCCGCTCTCCGAGGTCGAGATGGCGCTCAAACGTTCGAACAACGATGTGGGCGGCGACGTGATTGAGCTGGGCGAAAAGGAGTTCATGATCCGTGGGCTGGGCTACATCCGGTCGCTGGACGACGTGCGGGCCATCGCGGTCGGGGTGGACAGGCAGACGGGGACGCCCATCTTCGTGCGCGACGTGGCCAGCGTGGCCCTGGGCCCGCTCATGCGGCGTGGGTTGACCGAGGCCAACGGCGAAGGCGAGGTGGTCACCGGCATCGTGGTCATGCGCTATGGCGAGAACGCCCTGCGGGTCATCGATGGGGTGAAGGCCAAGCTGGTCGAACTGCGCCAGGGATTGCCTGCGGATGTGAAGCTGACCGTGGCCTACGACCGCTCGGGCCTCATCCGGCGGGCCATCGCGACCCTGCGGAGCAAGCTGGTCGAGGAATCGATCATCGTCGCCCTGGTCACCACCCTGTTTCTGCTGCACGTGCGCAGCGCCCTGGTAGCCATCTTTACGCTGCCCACCGCGATCCTGATGGGCTTCATCGTGATGCGCTGGCAAGGCATCAACGCCAACATCATGTCCCTGGGCGGGATCGCCATCGCCATCGGCGCGATGGTCGATGCGGCGATCATCATGATCGAGAACGCCCACAAGCACATCGAGCACGAGGCCATGCTCCCCGCCGAGCAGCGCCGTCCGCACTGGCAGGTTGTGACCGAGGCGGCCCGCGAGGTCGGCCCGTCGCTCTTTTACTCGCTGCTGGTGATCACCGTGTCGTTCATGCCGGTATTCACTTTGCAGGAGCAGGAAGGACGTCTGTTCAGGCCGCTGGCGTTCACCAAGACCTACGCCATGGCGGCGGCTGCGCTGCTGTCCGTGACCCTGGTCCCGGTACTGATGGGTTACTGGATTCGCGGAAAGATCCGCCCCGAGGAGGACAACCCGATCAACCGCGTGCTCATTCTCGCCTATCACCCGGTCGCGCGCTTCGCGATCCGGCACAGCAAGCTGGTCATCCTCGCCGCGGCGCTGCTGGTCCTCGCGACCATCATTCCGTTCCGCAGCCTCGGGTCCGAGTTCATGCCGCCGCTTTACGAGGGCGACCTGCTCTACATGCCGACTACGCTGCCCGGCATTGCCATTACCAAGGCCAAGCAAACCCTCCAGCAGACCGACCGGATCATCAAGACCTTCCCTGAGGTCCAACACGTCCTCGGCAAGGCGGGCCGGGCAGAGACGGCCACCGATCCCGCCGGGCTCGACATGTTCGAGACCACCATCATGCTGAAGCCCGAATCCGAGTGGCGCCCGGGCATGACTGCCGATCGCTTGGTCCAGGAGCTGAACCAGGCCATCCAGTTCCCCGGCGTCACCAACGCCTGGACCATGCCGATCAAGACGCGCACCGACATGCTGAGCACGGGTATCAGGACGCCGGTGGGGATCAAGATCGGCGGCCCGGACCTGGCCGTGCTCGAGCAGATCGGAGCCCAGGTCGAAGCGGTGATGCGCGGAGTTCCCGGAACCCTGAGCGCGTTCGCCGAGAGGACCATGGGCGGCAACTACCTGGACGTGCGCATCAAGCGGCAGGAGATCGCGCGCTACGGCCTGACCATCGAAGCCGTCGAAGACGTCATCCAGACCGCTATCGGCGGCATGACCCTGACCACCACGGTAGAAGGACTCGAGCGCTACCCGGTCAACCTGCGCTACCCGCGCGAGCTGCGCGACGACCCACAGGCACTGGGCCGCGTCCTGGTTTCCACGCCCGCAGGAGCCCAGATTCCACTCGCCGAGTTGGCGAGCTTCGAGTTCCAGCGCGGCCCCATGGTGGTGCGCAGCGAGGCGACCCGACCCAATGCGTGGGTGTTCGTCGACATTACCGGCATCGACGTGGGCACTTATGTGCGTCGGGCACAACAGGCGGTCGCCCAGCACGTGAAGCTACCTGCGGGCTACACGCTGACCTGGAGCGGGCAGTTCGAGTACATGCAGCGCGCCCAGCAGCGTCTGACCGTGGTGGTGCCGCTGACCATCTTCATCATCTTCCTCATTCTCTTTCTGAACACGCGCTCGCTGGCGAAGACCGCCATTGTGTTGCTGGCGGTGCCGTTTTCCCTGGTCGGGGCGATCTGGCTGCTCTTCTTGTCGGGCTACAACGTCAGCATGGCGGTCTGGGTCGGGCTAATCGCGCTGGCCGGACTCGACGCGGAGACCGGCGTCGTGATGCTGCTGTATCTGGACCAGGCCTTCTACGAGCGGCAGCGCGCGGGGCAGATGCGGGGGCCATCCGACCTGCGCGAGGCCATCGATCACGGCGCGGTGAGACGGGTGCGGCCCAAGATCATGACCGCAGCGATCATCATCGCGGGCCTCCTGCCCATCCTGTGGAGCCACGGTGCGGGCGCCGACGTGATGAAGCGGATCGCCGCACCCATGGTCGGCGGCGTGGTGACCTCGGTGGTGATGGAGCTGGCCGTCTATCCCGCCATCTACTTCCTGTGGCGCGGCCGACAGCTCAGACGCGCGCAGCCGCAGGGCGGCTCCAGCTAGCCCACAACTGTCGTCGGGAGACATGGTACAGAGAGCCTGATGCTGACTATTCTCATTGGCCTCGTCCTCGGGGCGGCTGCTTTTGCGGCTGGAGTGCAATGTTTTGGATGGGGCTCGGGGCTCTTCCTCGGCTTGGTGGGCCTCGTCGTCCCCTGCGTCCTGATCTTTCGCCGAGTCAACCGGCGCGTGCAGACGCAGATGAAGGAGGTGGAGCGCTTGGTTGGGGCTGGGCAGCCAGAGCGCGCGATCGACAGGTTGGAGGCCTTGCGGTGGCTCGGGCGCTGGCAGATCCTCCTCGGCCCGACCATTGATGCTCAGATCGGGATGCTGCGCTACGCGCATATCCGCGATTTCGAGCGAGCCAAGCCCTACCTCGAGCGCGCCGCCGGACAGGCCTGGCAGGCCAAGCTGATGCTCGCCGCGTTTCACTTCCGCAAGCAGCGATACGATGAGATGGTCCGGGTCTTCGAGAGGGCCGTGCGCCGGTCGCGCAAGGAGGGGCTGTTCTGGCTCACGTATGCCTGGTGCGAGTGGAAGCGCGGTCAGGGAAGGAGCGCCTTGTCTGTGCTGGCACGCGCTCGCAAGGAGCTGCCCCGCGATGAACGGCTGGTGCGCATGCAGGAGGCGCTGCAGAACGGCGGCAAGCCTAAGACCCGCAGCTTCGGTCCCGAGTGGCCAGGGTTGTACCTCGAGGAAATGCCCCGCCCGTCCGCACGACCACCCGGAATCACCCGCTTGCCCCCACGACTCCTCCGGCGCGCCGGCGTGCGCATGCGCTAGCAGCCCCGCCTGCCTTTCGCCACGGTTGCCAGGCTCCCCTGCCTTCGCCCCGGCGCGTTTCACGGCGTGAGTGTCAGCCCCTCACGAACCGCCAATGAGCGTCAGCCCCTCCCGTAACCCCAACGGTGCACTGGGTTCACGGTGGATCGCGTGGGGAGCTGGGGAGCGCCGGGCTTAGCCCGGCGCGTACCATCGCGGGAGGGTTTGGGAACCCTCGCAGGGTTCGC
>JAEXQJ010000325.1 GCA_023438785.1 Pseudomonadota bacterium | reverse complement strand
GCGGCAGAGGAGGCGGCGCTGGTGGTGGGGGAGGAGCCGTGGCGGGCGAGACCGGCGAGGGCTCGACAGGGGGCGCGGGGGAAGGTGGAACGAAGGTGATGGGGACGCGGATGCGGCTGGCAACCGGTTCTCCGTCCTTGATCGCGGGTGCGAAGGTCCACTGCGTGACCGCGCCCACAGCCGCGCCGTCGAGCACGTCCCCACCCGACGTCACCACGGTCACATCGCCGACCTTGCCGTCCGACGCGATGGTCACCGAGAGGACCACCTGGACCTCACGGTCCATAATCGTCTCTTCGGGAATGACCGGAGCGACCTTCTCGAGAACCTTGGGCGGGGACACCACATCGCCTTGGGCCGTGGAGGGCTGGGCCTCCGCCGTGCCCACGGAGGCGAAAACGGCCACGCCCAGGGCAAGGGCTCGCAGAAAGGCAGTCGGTCGGTGTTCGTTCGGGCGCAGATGCACGTGGGGCCTTCCTTGAAACAAAGCGTGAGTATTCGGGCGCGCCTTGGAAAGGGCGCACGGGTGGCACAGCCCAGGCATGGTCTGGAGGGCACCGCAGGTCGCGAGGCGAGCGCGTTCGCTGACCACGGCTACGCCGGGCTATGGGCTGGCGGCTGGGCGCCGATTACCCAGAAATCAGGCCGCCCCAGCAGGCGGCGAGTGCGAGGGCGCCAGCATGAAGAGAGGCCACGGCCTGCTGATGTCGTGGTCAGGCGCCACATGGGCCCAGTCGCGAACGACGGCATCTGGGGCCTCGCCTTGCACCGCGGGCGTGGCGACGCTCGAAGCCTGGCAAAGGACAGCGAAGATCTCGCAGCCCTCGGGGTGGGCGGGGGGCGCCTTCTCGGAGCCCGGCGAATCACTGTCCCCACAGTGGACCAGCCCCGCCTGGCCCAGAGACAGGGCGTGACGAATCAGCACGAAGTGCGCGGCCGCGCCGATCTGGGCCATGGCCAGCAGCACGACCATGACTAGGCCCACCCGGCGCAACGATCGGCGCCAGAGGCCAGCTTGAATCCCATGGTGGCGGCCTGCGATGCTCATGGGCGCGCGGTCGTCTCCCTCTTCTGTTTCGCGCACAGGTCGCATTTCCCGGTGATGGTCACGTCGTGACCTTCAGCCACGAATCCCCGCGGGAACATGCGATCCAGGTCGAGAACGCACCCCGGAATATCGAAGGTGCGCGTGCACATGCGGCAAAAGAAGTGATGGTGGTGCCCGATCTCGGCCAGTTCGAAGCGGCTGCCAGCCGGAGTCGAGACGGGAACCAACCACCCCGATTCCACCAAGTCCTTGATGGTTCGATAGACGGTGGCGATCCCCAGCGAAGGCACCGCCTCTTGCGCGAGCGTCACCACTTCCTGGGGACTGAGCGGCCGCCCGGCGCCAGAAAAGACGTCCTGAACCGCCTGCTTTTGTCGCGTCTTTCGAGGAACCGGGGCCATAGCGCTTGTTGCTACTGGTATTGCAGTATCAACAACAAGTCAAGGCCGGGCTGTGCGCGCGTGAAGGAATCAGTCCATGAAGTCGCGCTGCAGTTCCTCCAGCGGCTTGGTGGCTGCCTTGGCTTCGCCCGCTCCTGACTGAGGGCCACGGGGGTGGGCACAGGCGGCCAGGATCAGGGCGGCCAGATCCCGCGACGGATCATGAGGGACCTCTTCGTGAATGCGCGCGAGCCTATATCTCCGCGTTGCCCGTTGCACGACAGCCCGGGTGTGAACAGAAATCGAGCAGAGAAAGGTCGAGCCTCGGCTTTGTCGTGCGCAACGAAACGCACACGGGAGTAGGCTGTAGGAATCGTCAGCGGGAGACACGCGATGGCACGCAAACGAGTCCGCAGGATCGAGAGTCTGATCTGCAACACGGTCCGAGACCTGGTCTTCCCCACCTCGGTCGGGCTTGGATTGGTCGTGGCGGGCTGTGGCGGCTCCGGTGGCGATTCGGGCGGCAGCGGTGCAGGACCGGCGAACACCGCGGTTTCCGGCGAGGCAGGGCCCGATCGAAGAATGGATGCCCCCCTGTACACCATCCTGCCCGCGCCCCACGACGCAGACGCGCCGACTCGCGCGGCGTCGATGGAGAGTCGGGCCGACAGCCTCGACGCCCCGCCCGTCTTCGCCGTCCTGCCTCCCCGCGAGGTCTAGCCCCAGATCGGCTCCTTCCACAGCTTGGTTTCGTTGGGCAGGTTGGGAGGCAAAATCCCCATGTCCAGCTCACTCGGGTGGGCCAGGCGAAGGTAGTCGCGCATCGCGATCTTCAAGGTGCCCTGATGGGTCCCGTCGCGGAACACCAAATAGGGATCGGCGAGCAATCCGCGATCCACGAAGACGGGTAGCCCATACAGATTCCCGAACGGCGGCTCGGCGCCCAGCTCACAATCGGGAAACGCAAGCGCGTAGTCGGATTCGCCAGCCAGCTCCACATCGTCGCGCCCCAGCGCCACCTTGACCTTCTCTAGGTCCACACGCACGGGCGCCGGGACCACGGCCATGGCCAGCTCGCCGCCGAGCCTCAGCATGACGGGCTTGGCCACGCGCCATCCCGATTCGTGCTCGGCGCGGGCCACCGATTGGGCTTGCACGGCGCGCGGATGCTCCATCGGTTCGAACCCCACATTCTGTTCCTGCAGGTATCGTCTGACGCGTTCTCCTTGCACAACGCCCTCCTTGGGCCGCGGAACGGCCCAACCTCAAGCTTACCCACGTGCCACGGCCAAACGACCACGGTCCCCTCGGCTTCCGGTCGTCCGCTCGGGTCTGCTGCGCACGTTGCCCATCGTCAAGAAACGCGGTCCGAGCTGGTGGCCGAGCTGAGCGGGTCGTCCACTCCTGGTACAAGAGGCCACGTCCGGTCGCACCTCGCGTGCCGCGGAGATCAGCCATGAAACAAAACACCGGAATCCTTGGCTTCCTGCTGGTGCTCGTCGCCGCTTCGTGCGGTGGGGGCGACGAGAACGGCTCTCTCGAGGTCGGGTGGACCTTCGCGTCGGGAGACTGCTCCTCCAACGGAATTGAAACCGTACGAGTCAAATGGGTGGCGCCTGACGGCACCAGCCAGGAGTCGAGCTTCCCCTGCGGCGCCAACGGCGGCACGCTCGGCACTCTGGAACAAGGCAACTACTCGTTCCGCGGCGAAGGTCTGGATGCAAACGGCGTGGCCCGAGTCGAGAGTTACGGCAGCACCATGTCGGTCAGCGGCAGCACTGGCTTCGGTCAGACCGTCACGATCACCCTTCACCCGAGCGCATCAGACGTGGTCGTATCGTGGAGCATCCAGGGCAGACCGTGTCCCGCCTCGATAACGTTGCCGTTCTTCATCACGATCTACGAGCCCGACACATCGCCGCGCGAGGTGGTGGCCGAAACGCAGGAGTCCTGCGCCTCGGGCAAGGCCACGCTCAAGAGCGTGCCCCCCGGCGACTACATCGTCGAATTGGACAGTCGTGCGGTGACCCCCGCCGTCAAGCTGAGCGCGCCGGTGACCGTCAAGCCAGGCGAGCCAGCGGAAGTGTCGCTGGACTGAGCCACGTTCGCCGAGCACCGAGCGGGTCGGCAACGCCATCGCGCGTGCGGCAGCCTACGGCATCTGCGCGAGCGCGCCCGCGTTGACGACGTCGGGGAAGCCGGCCTGTTTCAGCCGCCGTGCTGCGGTCGCGCTGCGCATGCCCGAGGCGCAGTAGACGATCACGGGCTTGTCTTTGGGGAGCCTCGAGACCTGCCCGCCCAGGGCGTCCAGCGGCACGTTGCGCGCCCCTGGGTATGCACCGCCACGGAATTCCTCGGGCGTGCGCACGTCGATGATCACGGCGCCCGCGTCGATCTTCTGTTTGACGACGGTGGGCGAGGCGCGCCCCAGGCCGAGCAGGCGGGGGAGAAGAAACAAAGCCACGAGTACGGCCATCACGACGAGCACAGTCTCCATTGGACCTCCAGGCGCGCACGTCCGGGCCGGCGCGCCGCTTTTCTCCTTTGAGCCAATGGCGTCCGGATGGATTCTCGGTTCCGCGGTTACAGGCCGCCGGTGGCCTCAGGCAGGGGACGTGAAGTGGCCAGACACCGCGCCTCGCGTTCGAATCAGCGCGAAGCCTTTGCATCTGAGTTGAATCGAGGCCATGCATTGTGAATCGTGCGCGGGCGAGATGTGAAAGACAACGGACCGGCGTCCCGCTTGACCAGCCTCGTCTGGGTGGTTTTCGCGGCTTGTCTGGCGGCCATCCTGGGCTTGGGTGGGGCCTCGCTGATGGCCCAGCGTGAAATTGCTCGCGCCGCGGAGGTCCGCAACACGGCCGCTCACGAGATGCTCCAGGTCGAGCGTCTGCGCACGGAGTTCGCACAGTCCAGCGCGGCCAATCGCGGCTACTGGCTGACCGGAGAACCCGAGTTCAAGCAGCGCGCCGAGGAACACCGGGACGCCTTCCTCTCGGGCGCCCGGATCATGCGTTCGCAGGTCGCGCCGGACGAAGCCCCCCTGCTCGACCGGATCATCGCCGAGGAGAGAGCGCATGCGGCCGCCGTGGACCAGGCCATGCAGATGCGCAACCAGCCCGACTTGTACGCCCTCTTCTCCGAGGAAGTCATGCCCCGCCGAGACGTTGTGCAACAAGCCATCCGAGCGCTCTCTGACGACCGCGCACACGATTTCGAGGCCGCGACGCAGGCCTCGAGGTCAGCCCAGGCCCGCGCCCGTTACGAGCTGCTCTCGCTGGCCGCGGTGACGACGTCGGCCGTCGCCCTGGCAGGCGTGGTGGTCTGGCGCGCTCACCTTCGCGAACGCGCCATGGCGAACGCCTGGACGCGCTTTCTCTCCATCGCGTCGCACGATCTCAAGACCCCGCTCTCCACCCTGTCACTGCGGGTGCAGATCATGAAGCGCCTACAGGGTCGCGGCTCTCTGAGCGGACCACGTTTGGACGACGAGATCGAGCGACTGGAGGACTGCGTGGGGCAGATGAACGAGCTGGTGCGCAGTGTCCTCGACCTGTCACGCCTGAAATCGGGCACCCTGGCTTTGGAGCGCCGCCCTGTCGAGTTGGGGGAGTTGGTACACAGAGCCGCAGCTCGCCTGCGCGACAGCTATGACCAGGCCAACGTCGAGCTGACCGTGAACCCGGGCACGGCATCCGGGCTGTGGGATCCTCTGCGCATCGAGCAGGTGGCCACCAACCTGCTGTCCAACGCGCTCAAGTATGGCCAGGGTCGACCGGTGTCGGTCAGCATCGAGGAGACCGGCGACTGGGCTCGGCTGTCGGTCAAGGACCAGGGCAAGGGGATCTCGCCCGAGGACCGCGACCGTATTTTCGAGCCCTTCGCGCGCATTCCCGACCAGACAGCCGCGGGTCACGGATTGGGTCTCTTTATCGTGGGCAGCATCGTTCAGGCCCACGGCGGACGCGTCAAGGTGGACAGCATCCCCGACGCGGGCAGCACATTCATCGTCGAGCTGCCTCGCGGGTGCCCTTCGCGGCAGGGATGCGTCCCGGTCGGCGCCCGAGCGAGCTAAGGCGCCGACCCCTTCGGGATGCCGGCCGGCTACAACGCCCAGCGCGCCCGCACGAGTCCGATGTTGTTGCCGTTCGCCTCTGTCCAAACCAGCCCGTCGGAGGTCAGGCGCGCACCCGTCGAGTAGCCCGTGCCACTTACCGCGACCTGCTCTCCTTTGTTACCTGCCAAGTCGTACGTGTAGATGTCGCTGTTGCCCGAGCGCTGATCCTCCCAGACCACACGCGTACCGCGCACATCCGGGTTGGTTCGGAAGCCCACCTTCGAGCTCAGGTCCCGCACCTCGTTGGTGGCCACGTTCTTGGCGCGGATCACGACGTCCGTGCTGCTCAGATACTCCTCCCACACGACCCAGTTGCCATCCACCGCGGGGCGATCCTGATGGTGACTGCTCGTCGCCACGGCCGCCGCGGCGCCCCCCGTCAGAGGCTGAACCATGATCTGTCCCGGGGTTCCCGAGGTGGTGTTCGCGTATTCCACGTAGACGGCGCGCGTGCTCGATATGTCGGGACGAGCGCGGTAGCGCAGATTGTCGGTGAGGTTGGTCCGCGTCCCCTGCCAGGTCTTGAAGACCACGGCGCCCAAGCTGGTCGTGGACGAGCCGCCGCCCGCACGACCGCCCCCACCACTCTGAACGTAGTCCACCCACGCGTATCCCGCATCGTTCGCCGCCAGGAATTCCTTGTACGTGGTGGGCGTGCCTGACAGCTCAGTGGCCGTGCCGTCGGCCTGGATGGGATAGGTCGATGCCAGGTAAAGCAGACCCGCGTGTCGAGTGCCGCTGGCCGCCAGGTAGATACACCGAGCGCCCGAGTTCTCGTACCAGCGCCCGACCACCCGATCCCACGAAACGTGCAAGGCCATCGCTGTTCCCGCGCTCGTGTACTGCAGGATGGAGACGCCGTCCGTTCCCACCGCGGGCACGCTGATTGCCGACAGCCCATCCGTCAGGATCTCCACTCCGGTGATCACGGCGCCGCTCGCCGCGTCCTTTTGGCTCGCGGTATCCACGGGGCTGGTTGCATCCACCACCGGGGTCGCATCCTTGAGCGCACCGGCGTCAGGGGTCGGCGCCACATCGGCGTCCGTGGGCTTGGTGGTGTCAACGCTCGGGCGCGCATCCACGATGCCCCCGGCGTCGACAACCACGCCCGCCCCGTCGCGCGGATTCGCCCCCGAGGCATCGGCTTGCGTCGGGGCCGCATCGGCCTGGTTCTGGTCGATGCCATCGAGGAGATTGGTCTTGCCCCCGTCTGCCTTCCCCGGGTCGTTGGAGGCCGCATCGCTGGGCTGCGAGGGAGACGGTGTGTCTTTCGCACCATCATTCACGTCCACGTCGCGGCCGCACGCGGCGGCCGCCAGCACGCCCATGACCCATGCGAAGCGACAGACGCCGCTTCCGCCTCGAACGCCAGATTTGCCCTGCATCATCTCGCCTGCTCCTTTGCTGATGTGAATTTCGTGAACAAGCGCGGCTGTCGCGCCAATGCGTCGAATACGCCGTCCACCTCCCCCAGACTCCAATCAATGGGCAGCCCGGTGGCTATCTGGCCATGCGGCTGGTCGAAGAGCACCACCGCGCGGATATCGGGCAAGTCCTCCCCGGCGAGCACATGGAACATGTCGCGGATCCAATCGCCCTTGTTTCCGCCGGCCGACGAGCTCGCCACCTCCGCAACCAGCATCGGCACGTCCAGCGCCTGGTAGGCGTCGCGAAACAGCTTGGCCAAAGTGTAGAAATCCAACCACGTGCCCTGTTCAGAGAGCCCGCCGTAGTTGAAGAGGTCGAAGCCGATCCAATCCACCTCGTCCCGCCCGGGAAACCAATCCCGATCTTCCAGACCGAACGGCGTCCACACGAAGGCCACGTTGCGCGCTCCCTCCTCGCGGAAGATGGCGCGCACGTGGGTCCAGAAGTCCACGTAGTCGCGCGGCGTATTGCCATACACGGGCGCCCAGCCATACAGCGGGTTGGTTGGCTCGTGGGCCAGCCGCACGAGGATGAACCCGCCATCCTTCACGGCGGCTCGAGCCCACGCGCGCACGTACCTGTCCACCGCCCCGTCGCTGATGAGGCGCAACGAACCGGTTGGGACCTGCCCCTCCCACCGCCTGAAGGCGGAAAGCCAGGGCTCCCAGGTCACGAACGGCAGATACCCGCCCTTGCGCAGACTCCGAATCACGTCGCCGGGGAAGGCGTGCTCCGGGCCATCACCCCATGCCTGATAGAACGACGTGATGGTCAGCGAACGCCCCAGGCCTCGCTCCAACTCGTAGATGCCGTACAGGCTCTGCGGCAGCTCGGGGCGGCTGGCGCCCAACCAGCGCTTCCCGGCGGGCGGCCGCAACCTCGCGGCGTCGTCGGCCAGGGAACGGGACACGACGCGAAACCACGCCTCGCGGAGCGCCGGCTCCCCCGAGCGCGACAGGGGCCAGTAGAGGAGGATGACGCTGGCCGCGAACAGGCCGGCCCAACGTTTACGCGGCCCCATGGGGACGCCTCCCGTTGAGTTGGGGAAAGACCCCGAGCAGGACCACCGGCGCCAGGGTCACGATGTTGACGGCCGCGAATCCCATCATGAGCCAGGTCCCATCGTCGAGACGCGCGAAGGTCGACAGGGCGAAGGCGATGGCCGCGGCCGAAAGCCCCACTGCCAGCAGGTGCGGCACGACCAGGCGCCACATGGAACCGCGATCCATTGATTTGGGCGTGGGGACGTATTCCACCCTGCGATGAAAGAGCCCCGCCAGAAGCGCCCGCAGGTACACGTGCCAGGTGCTCTTCTCCAGCACCAACGAGCGCCAGGGCACCCGCTTCTCCGACGAATGCGTGTAGTAGCGCTGCACGAAGGCGTGGCTCAACAGGACGCCGACCATGTAGGGCGCGAGGTGCAGCGCAAATTCGTCGATGGGAAATTCCACGGCGAATACTTGCAGGAAGAGGAACGCAACCGGCAGCAGCAGAGTGAAGAAGGTGGCCAGGCCGTTGAAGTAGAACGTGCCGGCAAAGAAGTAGTGCGCCTTGGCTTCGAGGGGGAAGCGGCGAAACAGACGCGGGTACTCACGGAACAACAGGTAAAACATCCCGGTGGCCCACTTGAACTGCTGCTTGTAGAAGGAGCGCAGGTCTGCCGGCACCAGCCCTGAGGTGCCCCGGTAGGGCAGATAGACCGAGCGCCAGCCCTGGGCGTGCAGGCGCATGGAGGTGAGCGCGTCTTCGGCCAGATGCTCGGCATGCCCGCCGATGGAATCCAGGGCCGCGCGCCGGAAAATGCAGTTGGCGCCAATGGCCGTGGCAATCCCCAGACCGTTCAATCCCATTTGCGTCGGGCCGTAGAATCCGAAGGTCTCCTCGGCGGCCGCGTCGGCAACGAACGATTCGTCGGTGTTGTAGTAGGCTTGGACCACCTGCACGAACCCCACCCCTGGATCGTCGAAGTAGCCCAAGGTGCGGCTCAGCAGGTCGGGGCGCGGACGATGATCGGGGTCGAGCACGAACGCGATCTCGCCCGTGGCGTAGTGGCGAAGGCAGTGGTTGATCTTGCCGGCCTTGGCGCCGCCCACGCCGCGGCAGTCGACGTGAATCACGCCCAGGCGGGTGCACAGCTCGGTCAGTGCCGCGTCGTTGCCGCCGTCCAACAGATAGGTGCAATGCGGCGTCTGCATGGCCTGCACGGCCGTCAGGGTCTCCTCAAACATGGCGAACGGCTCACCTGGCATGGCCGTGATGAGCACATCCACCGAATAGGTTCGATGCGTCGACTTGGGCGGGACCGGCGTGATGAAGAAGTAGATGTAGGCGTTGATGAGGCCGCGAAAGACGCCCCAAAACACGGCGAAGCTCAGCACCGCGAACAGCACGGGCTGCCGGCGGTAGTCGGCGAAGAACCAAAACTCGCCGAAGTACAGGACACCCAGCAGCCCGAACCCGATGACCCCGAGGAGCAGCACGCGATCCCAGGCGCTAAGAGGACGCGGCTCCAGGTCCATCACTTGACCCACAACAGCTTGTTCAGGCGCAGCCGGGCCTCGGCGTGGTTGGAGTCGACGGCCAGGACCTGCGAGTAGGCCTGCTTCGCATCACCGTGTTTGCCCTGCCATTCCAGGATCTGGCCGCGCAACATCAAGGCATCCGTGAGACGTGGCGCCTCACGCAGTACGGCCGCCAACTGGCCCAAAGCACCGTCCAGGTCCTTGCGCCACGCCGTGAGCTCCGCACGCCGCACGCGGCAGCGCAGACGCTGGGGCAGGCTGGCCTGGTTCGACCGGACGATGGCCTCGTAGGTGGCGTCTGCCTCGTCGAATCTCTTGAGCCAGGACAGGACCTGCGCCTTGCGCTCCATCGCGCCCCACGGCAGCGCGAGCCCGGGGATGGCGCGTTCGTAGAGGTGCAGCGCCTCGGGCAGTCGCCCCGCCTGTTCGTAGAGCAGAGCGCGCACGCGCAGGGCCTCCGGCGCATCGGGGTTCTTCAAGGCACCCAGCACCGTAGTTGCCGTCTTGTAGTCCTTCTTCCACAGGCATGCCTCGGCTACCGCCAGCCCGGTCCGGTCGTCGCTGGGGTCCTGCCGGTAAATGGGCAGCAGGTCCTTCAAGGCAGCGTCGGCCTGGAAAAGGCCGTGGTGGAACAACCCGCGGTAGCGCTGCTGCATCGGCGAGCCATCACCGAACGAGCTCAACCAGCTCAGTCCCTCCGCGTACTGGCGCTGCTGCAAGAAACGCTCGAGCGATGCCTCCGGGCGCGTGGGCGCGGTAGCCTTCTTGGCCTCCGCGTGCGCCACGACGGGGCCCATCATGGCGAGAAACAGCAAAACTCGAATCACGGTGACTCCTTCCATAGCCGGGCCAATCCATCGTGCAGACGGATAGCCGCCCGCCAGCCAAGGGCCGTCTGAAGAGCCCGCGCGTCCAAGCGATAGTCGAACACCTCGTCGGGGCGATAGGGCAGTTGCCCCAGACGCAAGAGATCGCCACGTCCCGAGACTTGGGCCGCGATCTCAGCGGCCTCGCGCACGGTGTGGCTCTCGCCCGCCGCCACGTTGAAGACGCCCTCCGGCCGCCGTTGGGCCAGTCCCACCACGGCGGACGCCAGATCATTGACGTGCAGGAAATCGCGCCGCTGCTCACCCGCGGTCATGGGGAACACCTCACCCCGGCGCAAGGCCGCCATCATGGACACCAGCAACATGCCGGCCGGCGCTCCGGTCCCATAGATGACCGAAGGCCGCACCACGGTCAGTTGCGCCTGGCGCGTCTCGCACCCTGCCCGAGCCACGACCTCGGCCGCGAGCTTGCTCTCGGCATACGGGTCGCGCGGCCGACAGGCCAGGCCCTCGCCGAACGGCCCCGGCTGGTCCCCATAGACCAGGCCCGTCGAGAACAGAATGAGGTGGCTGCCCTGGGAGACGTAGCGACGGAGGACCGCCGACGTTCCCCCCACATTCACGGCGAACAGGTCGCCCGGAGGCGCTTTCCCGGGCAGCAGCCCCGCCAGATGGACCACCGTCGAGAAGCTGTGCGTGTCCTCTCCCGCGGCCAACAGGTCACCCGTCAAGAAGCGGCCACAAGCCGGTGTCCGCGGCGCCACGCGATCCAAACCCGTCACGTCGAAGCCCGCGGCCGCGAACGCCTGGCACAGGCGCGTACCCACGAATCCCGCGGCGCCGGTGATGAGCACGCTAGTCATGCGCGTTCACCCAGGTGGCCTTGCTCCGACGGGCCGCCTCCACGTAGTCACGTAGCTGCGGCAGACTGACGACCTCGCCCCGTTCGGCCCGAGCCCGATACCACTGCGCGGTTCGCGCAAAACACGTGACGCCGTCCCAGAGGGGATGCCAACCGAGGCGAGAGCGCGCCAGGGAGCAGTCCAGCGTGAGCAACCCCGCCTCGTGAGGCGCGTCCGGCGGCACCTCCACACGGTAGTCGATGACGGGCCAGGCGTCTCGCATGGCGCGCACGACGTCTTCGACGGTCATCACGCCGTCGCTCGACGGCCCGAAGTTCCACGGACGCGCGAACTCGGCGCGCCCTTCCCAAAGGCGCTGTCCGAGCAACAAGTAGCCGCTCAGGGGATCCAGCACGTGTTCCCACGGGCGCACGGACTGCGGGTTGCGCAACACGGCCTGTGTCCGCGCGGCCACGCCCCGCATGAGATCGGGAACCAGGCGATCCTCGGCCCAATCCCCGCCCCCGACCACGTTACCGGCCCGCGCCACGCAGAGCAGGGTCTGGTGTTCTTGGCCGTACCTCTCGACCGGCCAGTAGCTGCGTTGGTAGCTGGTGGTCGCCAGATCAGCACAGGCTTTGGACGCGCTGTACGGGTCGTGTCCGCCCAGCCGGTCGCATTCGCGGTACCCCCACGCCCATTCGCGATTCTCGTAGACCTTGTCGGTGGTGATGCTGACGATGGCGCGCACCGTCTCTGCCGCCCGGCACGCCTCGTAGACGTTCAGCGAGCCGATAACGTTGGTGGCGAAGGTGGCCACCGGCTCACGATAGGAGAGGCGCACGATGGGCTGGGCGGCCAGGTGAAACACAATCTCCGGGTGCACCCGGGTCACAAAGGCGCGCAACGCCGCCCCGTCGCGGATGTCGCCCATCTCATCCGTCATGCTGAGGCCGAGGGCTTCCCAGTGATTGGGCTGGGTGGCCGGTGGCAGAGCATAGCCAAACACCTCGGCGCCCAGTTCTTTCAGCCACAGGGTGAGCCAGGAGCCCTTGAAGCCCGTGTGGCCGGTGACCAGCACACGGCGGCCACGATACACATCGCCGAACAACGCTTCAGCCATGGGCGCTCACCACACCTTCCACTTGGCCTTGCCCGAGGCCCACATGGCGTTCAGCGTGGTGTAATCCTTGTAGTGGTCCATGCAGTGCCAGAAGCCGTCGTGGCGGAACATGGAGAGCTGTCCTTTCACGATCAGAGCCCGGAAGGGATCCTCCTCCAATACGGTCTGGTCGCCCGCGATCTCGTCGAGCAGCGCGCGCTGAAAGGCGAAGAAGCCGCCGTTGATGTAGCCGCTGAGGCTGGGCTTCTCGCGGAACGAGCGCACCAAGCCGTCCTCGGCCGAATCGACCACACCAAACGTCGTGGGTTGGTGCACGCCAGTCAGGGTGGCGGTGCGGCCTTGCGCCAGGTGGAATTCCAGCAGCTTGCCGAGGTCGACATTCGACAGCCCATCGCCGTAGGTGGCGAGGAAGGTGTCGCCATGCAGGTAAGGCGCGACCCGTTTGATCCGGCCGCCCGTCATCGTCTCTTCGCCCGTGTGGACCAGCGTGATCTCCCAGTCCTCCACCCCGCCCTGCTCGCTCTCGTCGTGGAACAGGCGGGCTGAGCTGTCGCGCGTGTTCATCGTGAAGTCGTAATTGCGCAGACGGTAATTGGCGAAATAGTCGACGATTTTTCCGCCCTGATACCCGAGGGCCAGGATGAACTTCCGCACCCCGAACGAGCCGTAGTACTTCATGATGTGCCACAGGATCGGACGACCGCCGATCTCCACCATGGGCTTGGGCTTGTCCTCGGCCACGGCGCGAATGCGCGTTCCCTGACCGCCGCACAGGATGACCACCTGCAGATTGCGAAGCGTGTTCGACATGAGTCCGACTCCTCGTGAATGGCTCAAAGCCGTTGCGTAATCCCCGCCTGCAACGAGATTTGCCGATAGCCGTCGCCGCCGCTCACGTCCCAGTTCGACCACGGCTTAGCGAACAGAACACCGCCGAACGTGACCTGGGCGGTCTCGGTCATGTCCCAGGTCAATTCAGCTTTCGCCTCCCAGGCCGCGGTCCCCCACGCCCACTGCTCAGCCCACTCCCATTGGCGCATCTCGCGCGACACGAAGGGTATCTGGACCTGCAGCAGCGCCTGCAGGCTGGCGAAAGGTCGGCCGGTCACGCGACCGATGGCCGCCGCCTCCCAAGCCCATACGGGCATGCTGATCGGATACCAGGTGTACGCGTAGTCAGGCGTGGTCTGCGTGGCCAACAGGGTGTTGCGCTGGCCGTTTTGTACCTTGGCCAGCAATCCCCCCTGCAGCCAGCATCCCTGTGAGATCAGATAGGCGGAGGCCAGGGTGCGTCGATTGGCCGGAATGGTCGCCAGCGCCGGATTCTCTACGCGCCCTTCGACGGTCGTCGCATCCCACCAGTCCACGCGACCAGCGAGCTCGCCGATCCACCCTGGCGAACGCCAGGCCAGCGCGCCTTCCACGCCGTACGCCTTCAGGCCCAGCGACAGCGGCAAGGAGGACAGGGCCAGCGGCCGCCGCCCCACGTCCACGCGAGGCGTGAGCGTCCCCTCGTCCAAGGCAAGAGCGCGCGCCAGTACCACGTTGCCGACCGCATCCGCGCTGCTCAACGTCCCCTGCAGCCCAGCCGTCCCGGACAGCCACCAGGATCCCGAAAGCCAATGGGCGCCCAGCTCCGCGGCGGGCTCCGCGCCCGAGAAGGATCGGATTCCCACCAAATCTCGATCGAGAGAATAGACGTACCAACGCCCGCGCAGCCGCCACCCGAGGTCAGGCCCGCCCTGGGCCAGCTCAGCACCGAAATGCGTTGTGGACAGGTTGTAGTCATCGCGCGCGACCGAGGTGTCCAGCGTGGCCTGGATTCCCGCGGCCGCCGGCGTGCCGCTCAAGGACGCCAGAAGGACGGCGGCGCCAACGCCGGCCACGCATCGTCGTCGGGGCAGGCGAGCACCAGAGGAGCCGAGCATGGATGGCTCCAGGATGAGCAACCCCTATGCCATGCAAACGCTCCTCGGGTTTTCCGGTGCTCGCAGCGCGCTCCTCGTCGGTCGGCGCGGCACAACCATGGTTGCAACGGCCGCTGCAACACATGCAACAAGGACGCAACGCCTCACTCCAGCCCCCGTTGCAGGGTGCCCAGGGTGGCTTCTCTCGAATGACGGCCGTCTGTGAGGCGCGGGCCTACCTGTATTCTTCAGGCCTCGGCGTCCGAGTGACCGGCGGAGCGCAGGAGGTTCCACACCTCGTCCAGGCCCGACAAGTCGGGCAGAACGGCGGCAGCCCCCAGGCGCTGCGCGCGCGTGGCGGTCGACAGCAGGCCCCCGGTGGGCACCAGCACCAAGGCGCGCGTGGCACTGGGTGAGGCGATTCGCTGGGCCAGCTCCGCGTCCTCGGCCTCTGCCAGGAGCCCACCGCACAGGATGAGGTCGAAGGGCTTGTGGGCGGCCTCCAGGCGTTGCCGCATGTCTTGGGCGTCCGCGGCCTCGAGGACGTCATGTCCCTGCTGCCTCAGCGTGGCAGCCAGTCTCTCCCGCAAGGCGCGGTTGGGTGCACCCACCAGGATGCACAGGAGCGTCGGGCTCGGTAATCCGGAACTCATCGCCCGATGAGAGCCAGTCGGGCCCATAAGGATTCGCACCGCAAAAGCGCGGCTCAGCATCCGGTCTTCACGCCCGTACACGGTCTGGCTGGTGGTCAAGGAGGCCCTCGATCCGGTCGAACCCAGGGTTGTCTCATGACTCATGAATCACCCCAGGCAGAGTCCGGACTACGCGGCCGCATCAAACGCTGGAAGTCCGACGCGCCCATCGGCCGGCGCTTGCTCGTCAGCTACCTGTGGACGCTGGCGGCCACCGTCGTCTTTTCCGTCTTCCTGCTCATCTCGATTCACAACGCCGTCCGCCAGGGTGCCGACCGCGAGGTGAAGACGACGACCGAGACCCTGGTCCACGCCGTGCAGAGCACGGCCGACGCTTCCATCCGCAACTACCTGCGGGGCATCACGGAAAAGAACCGCGACATCGTCAGCTATTACTATGGCGAGTTCAAACGCGGCGCCATGAGCGAAGCCGACGCCAAGGCCGCCGCGCAGCGTGTTCTGCTTTCGCAGTCCATCGGCAAGACCGGCTACATCTACGTGCTCGACGGCCAAGGCGTCATCCGCGTGCATCCCAAGGCCGCTCTCGTGAATGTCAGCCTGCTCAAGTACGACTTCATCCAGGAGCAGGTCAGACGACGCGACGGTTATCTCGAATACGACTGGGCCAATCCCGGCGAGGCGGTCAAGCGACCCAAGGCTCTGTACATGACCGCCTTCGAGCCGTGGGATTGGATCATTTCGGCCTCGTCGTACCGGGCCGAATTCCGCGAGTTGGTCAAGGTGAGCGACCTGCGCGACACCGTGAACGCGGCGCGACTGGGCAAGACCGGCTACTCGTTTCTCATGGATTCGAAGGGGCTCCTCCTGCTCCATCCCAAGGCGGAAGGCCAAAGCCTGTTCGATGCGCGGTCGACCGACGGCAGGTATTTCGTGCGCGAGATGTGTACCGCCAAGAACGGGCGGCTCACCTACGAGTGGCAGAACCAGGGCGAGAGCGCCCCGCGGGAGAAGCTCGTCAGCTTCGCCTATCTGCCCGAATTCGATTGGATCGTGGTCGCATCCAGCTACACCGACGAGCTGAACGAGGCGGTGACCCGCCCCACGTGGATGGTGCTGCTCATCATCCTGGCGACCGGAGTGGCGACCTTCTTGTCCGTCCGGCTGGCGCGCGGGATCACCGAGCCGCTGCAGGCCGTGGTGGACATGCTGCGCGAGATGGCGCGCGGCCACCTGGGCCGGCGCCTGCGTCTGCAGCGCGGCGACGAGATGGGTGTGCTGGCCCGTCAGATGGATCAGTTCGCCGACCACCTGCAAGGGGCGGTCATCGCCGACCTCAAGCGCTTGGCAGCCGGAGACCTCTCGATTCAACCGAGGGTCATCGACGAGCAGGACGAGATCGGCCCCGCGCTGGTGTCCGCCGTGCACGCCATTCGCGGCCTGGTGGAGGAAGCCGAACGCTTGAGCCGCGCCGGGGCCGAGGGGCGCCTGCGGGTGCGCGGCGACGAGACGCGCTTCCCGGGGAGCTTCCGCTCCATCATCGAAGGCATGAACCGCACCCTGGATGCCGTGGTGGAACGCATTCAGGGGGCCTCGGCCTACTTCGAGCGCATCGCCCGCGGCGACATTCCACCCAAAATTCAGGAGACATACCAGGGCGACTACGAGGCCATTCGCGGCAGCATCAATACCTGCATCGAAGCCATCGACCGCCTGGTGAGCGACGTGCAGGCGCTTTCCAAGGCCGCGGCAGAGGGCCAACTCGCCACGCGGGTCGATGCCTCCCAACACCAGAACGAATTCCGCCGCATCGTCGAGGGCATGAACCAGACCCTGGACGCGGTGTCCGCACCCATTCGCGAGACAGCGGCGGCTCTCCAGCGTCTGGAGAAGCGCGACCTAAGCACCCACGCCAGCACGCGTTTCGCGGGTGAGCACGCCGTCATGCTCCACTCGCTCAATGCCTCGCTTGCGGCCTTGAACGCCACGCTGAATGCGGTGGCGGAGTCGGTGTCCCAGGTGTCCGCCGCATCGGAGCAGATCAGCGCGGGCAGCCGAGAGGTGGCGCACGGCGCGGACGCCCAGGCCACCGCCATCCAGACCACATCCAGGCGGCTGGAAGACATGTCTGGCACGGCTCAGGAGTGCGCCCGCCAGGCCCAGGAGGCCAATCGAGTCGCGGCCAGCGCCGACTCCGCGGCCCGCACCGGCGCGGACAGCATGCGCGAGCTGACCGAGGCCATGCGCAGGATCCGCGGCTCTGCCGAGAGCACATCGCAGATCATCAAGGACATTAACGAGATTGCCTTCCAGACCAATCTGCTGGCCCTCAACGCGTCGGTGGAGGCCGCGCGCGCCGGCGAGGCGGGCCGAGGCTTCGCGGTCGTCGCCGAGGAGGTCCGACGGCTGGCCTTGCGCTCCAAGGATGCAGCCATGAAGACCGAGGGCCTCATCAACGGTTCCATCCGGCAGGCCAGCGAGGGCGAGGTCACTTCCAACGGGGTCGGTGTCCAACTGGCGCGCATCGTCGAGTCGGTGCAACAGGTCACCAACCTGATCTCCGACATCGTCAAGTCGAGCCAGACCCAGGCCGAGGGAATTCGCTCTATCAAGGAGAGCGTGCGCGAGGTCGACCAGGTCGTGCAGAGGAACGCCTCCGCGGCCAACCAGTTCTCATCGGCGGCCCTGCACCTGTCGGAACAGGCGGTCGGATTGGCCGAGTCGCTGGCCCAGTTCTCGCTGGCGCCCGTCGAGACAAGCCAGGATCCCCGGGCCGCGCGGGTGCCGCACGCACCACCCTCGGTCGCGCACCAGCCCCGGGCCTTGTGACCTGAACGCGGTCCGCGGACCGCGCTCGCAGGGCGTCGACGCAGAGTTGTGAGCACGACGCAAGGAGGCCCCGAGCCGATTTCGAGAACCGCGCTTTCGAAGGCGCGCCTGTGCGCGTATGGTGGGTCAGAACGCAGCCATGTCCCGCTTGTCCGCTGTCTGGCGCCGCTGGCGAAGCCACCCCGCATCCTTGCCTTTGATGCTGATGGACCTGGCGCCCCCGGACCTTCGCTTCGTGGGCCGCACCCTCCTGCACGCGGCCCTCGTGGGCCTGACGGCCGGCTTGGCGGGTGCCCTCCTGTTCGGCGGGCTGGAGCTCTTTCAGCGGGTCTTGCTGGAGGGACTCACCGGATACATTCCCCTGCGCGCCCACGGCGAACGCGTGGTCGCCTCGGCCGAGGGCACCCCGTTTCGCCCCTGGTTGCTGGTCCTGCTCCCTGCCCTGGGCGGCCTAGCCTGCGGACTCGTCACCCGACTGGCGACGGAGGCGCGTGGCGGCGGCGGCAACGCCATGATCGAGGCCTTCCACGAACGCGCCGGCATCATCCGTCGCCGCGTGATCTGGGTGAAGTCGCTCGCCTCCATCCTCACCTTGGGCACGGGCGGCGCGGGCGGCCGCGAGGGGCCGACCATGCAGGTCGGCGGGGCGCTGGGCTCATGGGTGGGCCGCCTCCTGCGCGTCGGGCGCCGGGAGAGGCGCATCCTCCTGGTCGCCGGAGTAGCCGCCGGCATGGCGGCCGTATTCCGAACCCCGCTCGGGGCCGCCTTGTTGGCCGTTGAAATCCTCTACCGCGACGGGTTCGAGTCCGACGCCCTGGTGCCCTCCATCATCGCCAGCGTGGTCGCCTATTCGGTGGTCATCTCCATCTACGGCGAGACCACCCTCTTGGGCCACGCCGCGCGCTTCCCGTTCCACCCGGCCCATCTCCCCTGGTACGCCCTGATGGCCCTCCTGGTCGCGGGGTTGGCTGTGCTTTTCGTGAAGGCGCTGGTTACCGTCCGACAGCTCTCGCGCCGCATTCCGGTCGCCGATTGGGCCCGGCCCGCGCTGGGCGGCCTGGCCCTGGGAGTCCTCTTCGTTCCTGTGATCGTCTGGGTCGGAACGCGCATCCGCATGCCCGGGCAAGGGCTGGGCATCCTGGGTGGGGGTTACGGCGCGGTTCAGATGGCCATCTCGGGCACGCACTGGCTGCCAGGTGGCTGGACCGCGGTGGCCCTGCTCTTTCTGTTGTCGCTCGGCAAGCTGCTCGCGTCGTCCCTGACCATCGGCTCAGGCGGCAGCGCGGGCGACTTCGCGCCGTCGCTGGCCATTGGCGGCCTTTTCGGCGGGGCGTTCGGCCGAGCCCTCCAGCTCCTTCTGCAGGATCCGCGCATCGACCCGGGCGCCTTCGCGCTCGTGGGCATGGGTGCCTTCTACGGGGGCATCGCGCACGTACCGCTCAGCGCCCTGGTCCTGGTCTGTGAGCTGGCCGGCAACTACGACCTCCTGGTGCCGTTGATGCTGGCCCTCGGCGTGTCCTACGCGGCCCTGCGCGGCCACAGTCTCTACCCCGCGCAGGCCGAGTCGCCCGCCCTCTCGCCCGCTCACCGCGACCACTACTGGGGCGAGTCGCTCAAGGCCGTGCGCGTGGAGAAGCTCTTCCAGGCGGCGCGTCCCTTCGTGACCTTCAGCCCGCGCAGCACGATGGCGGAGATGCAGAACGAGAGCGCACGCTCTGCCTGGCAGGAGGTCTTCCCGGTGGTGGACGAGCGAGCCCACCCCCACGGCCTGGTGACCATGGCGACCCTGCGCTCGCTGGCCGACGACCTCCAGTCGTTGGATTGGATGGTGGCGGCCGACGTCATGCAGCCTCCCGTCTTCGTGCGCCTCAGGGATGACATGCAGACGGCCGCCCAACGCCTCGTGGCCAACAAGCTGCGCGCCATGCCCATCCTCGACGACGAAGGGCATCTCGTGGGCATGCTCGATGAGGCAGACGTGGCCCTGCACTGCACCGTCGATGCCTGGGACGTCAAATCGACCGCGACCGGCCAAACCAGCTTCAGAACTTGGCAGCAGGAATCGTGAGCTTCTTGATGTCGGCGTAGCTGGACTCAAGTCCGGCCGTCGCGATCGTGTTCTGCGCGCCCTGCGGATTGGGGCCGTTGTCCGTGATTGTGTTCGAGCCGGTTTGGTTCTGCGCGACGTTGGTCGGACAATTGACCATGACGTTGTGGGCGACGGTGTACCCGGACGTCTTCTCATCCAGGTACAGCCCATTACATCCATAGTCGGCCCATTTGCTGCACGAGTAGTCGTGAATGTGGTTGTACTGAATCTCGGAGCCCGTGCCCTGATTGGACAACGTGTAGATCGCTCCCCCATCGGTCAGGATCTCATTCACGTGGTGGATGTCGTTGTAGTTGATCTTGTTGTTGGTCATCGGGTTCGGCGTGCCTGTCCAGCCGTACCCGACAGAGATCGCCGTGTAGTTCGTGTGCGCGACCTCGTTGTGTTCCACCGTGAGATATGCCGGGTAGCCAGCCGCGATTCCGACACCGCCCTGGAATTCGGTCGTCACGCGATCGATGTAGTTGTTGTTCACCGTGTCCCGCGTGCAGACCTCATTCTTGTCAGCCGGATTATAGGGAATGTGGAACTCGGTGGTCTCGCTCGCCGTGAACTTGCCAATTGAGATGCCGTTCCCGGCAATGTCCGTAACGGCATTTCCGATGATCATGTCGTCGTGCGTGCCCGAGACGAAGTCGAGCCCCGTGGCGCCCATCTGCGTGAACAGGTTCCGCTCGAAGCGGATGTGGTTGGCGTTCGCGACACTGACACCGGCCGGTGGCCTGCCAACCGTCTGGTCGTTGTTGGCCTTGGCCGTCAGGTTGTACTGGAACGCCTGCCCATCGAGAAAACCATGCTCGCTCGGACGCATGTACGTCGAATGAGCGAAGGTCAATCCCTGGAACCAGAGATAGCTGGCCTGCTCCGACGTGCTCGCGCCCTTCACGCTCAGGATGGTCTCGACCATGGGCACCACGACGGTGGCCGTCGCCATGTCCTCGCCGGATCGCGGCTTGTAAAATGCGGTGTTGGTCGTCTCGTCGAGGTACCACTCGCCGGGCTGATCCAGGAACTCGATCGCGTTCTCGAAGTAGTAGGCGCGTCCCGCTCCCCAGCCGACCTGGTCCATCCGCGGGTTGGGCCGCACGAAGACGATGGCGTCCTCGTCGGCTTGGAACTTCACGTGGGCGGTGTTGCCCGTCGTCGAGATGGACGCGATACGCAGGACACTGTCCGCCCAGGCGATCATGATGTGCATCTCGACCTGGTTGAGATTCTTCCAGTTCCCGACGGCCGAACTCGGGACCTGAACGTTGTGCGCATTCTTGTCCCAGCCCGAAAGCCGGTTGAAATTTGCGACATTGTTGGCCCCGAGGTTCGGCGTGCGGGCTCGGATGGCCTTGACGCCGTTGACGTAGAGCTGCCGGAAGGCCGTGCTGCCCGCACTCGCCGAGTAGATGTTGTTGGTCGCGTCCGACACCTGCCAGCCCGTGATGGGCTTTCCGCCCGTGATGAGCGGCCGCTCGCCGGGGTACGCCACGTATTTCACGTAGAAGCCACCGCTGCCCGAGTCCGCGCTGCCGAAGCTCAGAGTGCTCGTCTGCTGGTACGTCCCGCCGCGCACGTAGACGTTCAGGTCGGCGGTCATGCCGCTGTTCTTTGTGCGCACCAGATCCCTCGCCTTGGCCAGGGTGCGCAGCGGTTGGGAGAGCGTCCCCGGATTGGAGTCGTCGCCGTCCGGGGCGACATAGAGCGCCCCCGGCTCGCCGCTGCCGCCCGC